>JBGTBC010000001.1:0-9952 GCA_041749555.1 Pyrinomonadaceae bacterium
CGAGCTTCCTGCAGCATATCCGCGAGCAGCAAGGCCTGTTCATCTGGTTCATAAAGTTTTTTGTGAGCAAACCCATAAAAGAGCGCCATTGTGCTCATCACTCCGATAATCACCAACACGACGAGTAGTTCGATAACCGAAAAACCAGATTCTGCTTTCTTTTTCCGTCTAAATCTATTCTTCATTCTATTTAATTGTTAGCCATACTCATCGATAAGTTATCGGAACTTTCAAATATAAGGACCCTGTAACAAAAAAGTATGAATGTACAATACATTCCAAAGATATTGTACAATGTTGAACACGGCACGGCAATAAAATTGGTTACTTTTCTTTATAGTGAAAGTCCGCTAGAATTACGCTACGTCAAACTCGGATTCGCTTATCCTTAATGACAGAACAATTGCCGGATTCGATGAAGAAATTGTCTGCGGACTGGTTCCTGCGCGGTGCTTTGGCTAAAGTCGGCGATGCGATCGATCGATTTACAGGCCGACGAGGCGTGCCCTCCAGCAATCTTGCTATTAGTGAATTAATAGGACGTCTAAAGGCTTTGCTCGACGCGGAATCGATGGAGATTCCGGGCAAAGGCTTCGTCGTTCCGCATAAAATACGCTTGAAAATCCAGTGGGATAAGGTTTCGACGGATTCGGACGAGGCACTTCCGATACTTGAACGCGAATTGCTCGTGGCCGCCGCAGATCATATAAATGATTCCCTCTATTTCACATTCGCCCCGCTTGACCTTAAGGTTACTCCCGATTATTTCACCGAGGGCATTATGCTCTTTGCCAGCTTTGACAATTTTATTGAGATCGATGATAAACATGAATTAAGCATCACGTTCCCGAATTTTAAGACGTCGGTTTCTTCATTGATCTCAACAGAAAAACCACTCCCAGAGCGAATAGTCCTCTTGGCATCTATAGACACCAACGGAAAGAAGGATCAGGCTTACGTCGAGGTGCCTTCCGATGGCCGCATTAGTATCGGGCGGTCAGGAGGTAATCAGCTTGAAATCGATGATCCCAGCGTTTCAAAGATCCACGCTACCCTCTCGATCGGTCCCGGCGCAGAAATTTCAGTAGCTGATACCGGGTCCACCAACGGAACTTTCATCAATAGCCAGCGTATGCCATATGGCAGAGCTTTCAAACTCGAACCTTCGGATATTGTGAAGTTCGGCAACGTCGAAGTGATGTTCGTTGTTGAAAGCCGATCCGCCGAAAACCAAGAAAAAGTATCGGACGATATCTTGGATGAGAAAGCAGACGCGATTGGGGAATCCGAATTAAAGGCCGAAACATCGTACGAGCAGGGTGAATCACAGCCGGTTCATCCCACGACAATAGAAACCAAAATAACGAGCGAGTCCGACAAAGAATGCGAATGACCACATTATCTCTCCTGCTCGTGGATCTTGGACGCTGGTCACCAGAAAACCTTTTCGGAGGCCAGGTGCTCGAGCGGACGCCAGCCGGCTTAAGTATCGTGTATATTATCGGCACCGGTATCCTGATCGGATTTCTGATACTGACTTTCATTGACCAGTTCCGCCGACCACGATTCGTATTCGAGAGAAATTTGCCTCGTGAAATTCGTCGGAAACTGACACTGACGCTTGCAAACCGGACCCTCCTTTTATGGCAGCTCTTTTTTTTTATCGTTGCTATCACGGTTTTTGGAACTCAGGTTTACTGGGCCTTTTTTGCCAACGAGTCGAATGAACAGTTTCAAGCCCTAAGTTACAAAGACCTCAGAAACAGACGAGCATCAGCGGCCAGCCTACGAGGATGGATGCTTGACCGTTCGGGTAAACTTGCCAGCGCTCTCGCGTATTACAAAGCTGACAAGAATGGTGACATTGTGCGTGGCTTCGCGCTGGAGAAAGAGATGGCTCACCTATTGGGAACCGAACGCGGTACCCCTGGTTTGGAACGATCACTTTACCGAAGCCAAATAAACCCTATGCCCGAAGCGTGGGAAGTGCTCACCAGGATCAAACGCCCTATAGATGAGCAGCGAGATGTGAGGGTAACCATTGACCGAGATCTTCAGGCATACATCGCTGGCCAGCTTGAGAGTAAGAAAGGTGCGATCGTTGTAATCAATCCTCAAAATGGGGACGTTCTTGCGATGTACTCTAACCCATCATTTCGCCTAAGCGATGCCCAGAACCTTGACGAGTATCTAAAGTTGGAAGGTAACAAGCAGGACAAACCTCTGCTTAATCGGGCAACACGAGAATTTTATGTACCCGGATCTATCTTTAAGACCTTCACATTGATATCTGCATTTCGAGCAGGCAAGCAAAACGCTGTGTTCCCAAGTTATGGAGGCGGATTTAAGCCCTCGAGCGGTTCTCGCCCAATAGTCGATTCGTCACAACAACTCGGAACCGATGGCTCGGTCAGCGGTGCTTGTGCCGGTGGCTGCCAGGAAAAGAATATTACGGTGGCCTACAAAGTGTCCAGTAACCAATATTTCGCCCAACTGGCAATCGAACTTGGAAGAGAGAGGCTTCGTGAAACCGCCAATCTGTTGGGAATTGCAGCAGTGGATTCACCCGCCGACGCACTTTTACAAAAATTCTTCCCGGAAATTTGGAATACAAGTAATCCGGCAATCGCGAATTCTATTGCACCTCAGCGGTCTGCTATGGTCACGGGGAAAGAAATTTCGCTTTATGACCTGGGCATTGAAGGTATAGGACAGGGCTATGCCGGCCAAATGACACCCTTCCAGATGGCCCTTCTGGCAGCCGCGGCCGGCAATATGGAAGGCAAACTTATGAAGCCGCGGATCGAGGCAGACCATCCGCCCGAGGCGTTTTCGCAGATACTTTCTCCGCAGCAGGCCTGGGCTGTACGTGAGATCATGTCTACGGTTACGGAGGAACCTGGCGGGACAGGCACTGTTATCTCAGCGAAACTCGCTAATACGGGAATAAGAAGCGGGGGGAAAACAGGAACAGCTGAAAAACTGTCGCCTGAGTATGATGCTTCGGGAAAACTAAAGACGGTCACACAACGACGAAAGAATGCGGCCGGAGAATGGGAGGAATACAAGACTCCCGCAATGTACAAGCGTTTAGATAGCTGGTTTATTACGATCGCGCCGATCGAGCGGCCCCAGGTGGCGATTTCCGTTGTTGTTGAGGGAGGCGGTTATGGTTCACAAACTGCAGCACCCATAGCGGCGAACGTAATTCTGAAGGCTCGCGATCTGGGGTTGTTAGGTGAGCAATACCGGCCGAAAGCTACCCCTCCGAGTCCAAGGCAAAGGCAGCGATAGCCCCGTCAAAGTGAAAAATAGGACCTCTTCACATGTTTTTATTCTAACGCTGATCGTCGTGGTAACGGCAATCGGCCACTACGCCATATATTATGGAGCATTAATCCGGGGCTACGAGACATCCCACCTCACTGCGTGGAGGAATCTCATTCTTTTATCTCTGCTCGCCGTTTTGCCGATATTGCTTAAACGGTTTCTAGGATTCGAAGGAAACTGGACACTTTTTACTTCTGCCGTGTTGTTGTTCTCGATCGGCCTGACAGTGCAATACAGGCTGTTCAGCGATCCCGAATACACATCACGGTCCGATAAATCCACCGCCAGACAGAATAAGGTCAGGGTTTTGCAGCGGCATTACATTCAGGAAAACTATTCGGCCGAAAAGAAGCAGATCATGGGTCTGCCTGCCATACCGCCTTCGCCGGTCGATCTGTCCGCCGAGACTCAGCAGCCTGCATCAGAAACACTGACCGATGTCATTTTTTCGGGCAAAACCCTAAATCCGTTATTTGGTATAATGGGCCTCGTCGCAGCCTTTGTTTTGCTTCGGCGTAATGACATTTTGGAGTTATTACAGAAGAATGGATTTCTCATCGTGGTTTTGACGCTCGGTCCTTTATTGATAGCCGCCATTTGGTCACAAGCGGGAAAATTTGGCGGGAATCTTACTCCTTGGGAATTGTCAAAGATTCCTTTTCTAATTGGATTTGCGGCTGTACTTTCCATTCTGTACAAGAATCTCGCCAGGACATACTGGGGAATTCCGCGAGCTAAGGATGTCCTGCCCTTGGTTTTCATGGCGGCGCTTCCATTTCTTCCCTTCTTTGTACTGAAGGATTTCGGTCAGATGATGGTTTTTAGTGCAGTGTATGCAACGCTGTACGTAATAGCGGTTCGTCGATTTCTACAGCGATTTGTTCTTATCGGCAGCGTTATGTTCTTTGTTTCTGTACTCGTGGTGGGAGCATTGCCTATCGGGACACAAGAGAAGATCCCCCTCTTGCCAACCTTAGCTTCACCAGTCAAGTTGATATTGCCGGATCGGATCCAACAGAGATTTCACCTGTGGCTCGATGGGTTCAATCCGCCATCACCCGAAACGTCGTGGTGGCGCAATGACTACGATAAATATTACCAAAAGCTGGTCGAACAAAATCCGAATCTGCCTCAAATGCTAAGTGAAGATCCCGATCTTCAAAGAACGATCAATGTAGATGCCTGGTTCGACATCCTTGCTTTTCAGCCAGCTCAGGCTACGTTTGGCATAGCATCGGGGAGAACAACCGGGCGGGGTCTTGGGTTGGGATATCCTGAATTAATACCGGTTGCTGACTCCGACTACATCTTCGCAGCCATTGCAGAAGAACTTGGACTTTTCGGAGGTTTGTTGGTAATCTTTGCCCTGATCGTTTTTGTCAGCGCGGGCGTTTCAGCGTCGAGGGATTCCCGGGACATTTTCAGCAAACTTTGTGCAATTGGCCTTGCGGCCTTTATTGGATTTCAGGCACTCGTCAATATAGGGGGCATAACCCGGGCCTTGCCCATGACAGGGATCACTCTGCCGTTCGTTAGTCATGGCGGTTTCAGTCTCATTACGAGCTTTCTAATGCTGGGAATGCTGATGGCAATTTCTCACCGAAATAGCGTTGATATCAAAAGAGATCAGATTGTCGCGGATCCCGTTATCACTTCCGTATAACTATATCTACGAAAATTTTCGACCGGTTATGGATAGAATGTTCCAAATTTCCTCCGCCGCAATCAGTGATCGAGGTTTAAGCGAGAAACGGCCCGAAAACGAGGATGCGTATTTGGAGCTTGAGGATTTCAGAATATACGCAGTTGCCGACGGGGTCGGAGGGGCACAAGCCGGTGACGTAGCTTCGCAAATGGCCGTTGAGATAATTGGTGAGGCATTCACGAATCTTCGGCCCGGAGCTGATCCGGAGTCCGTAATGCTCTCGGCAATCGAAAAGGCAAATTCTGCTATATTTCAAATGGCAAAGGACCTTCCTCAGTTGTCTTCGATGGCCACTACCGTGGTTGCTCTGCATCTTAATGATGATATTGCCACTATTGGTCATGTGGGCGATTCCAGACTGTATCGTGTCGACCGAAACGGTAATTTTTACCGTGAAACAGACGATCATTCTATGGTCGCCGAAGAAGTGCGGGCGGGGCGCATGACCGAGGAACAGGCGGAAAACCATCCAAGCCGAAATATAATCAGTCGTGCCCTTGGGGCTGAGGAATCCGTCTCCGTCGATTTGAAAACCTTAATGATCGATGGTGGAACTGCATTTTTGCTTTGTTCTGATGGGATTACCCGGCATGTATCCGACCAGGAGATCAAAGGGGTTCTTACTTTCGGTGGGTCACCTGCCGATATTTGCGAATACCTCAAGGACCTTTGTTACCATAGAGGTGCGGAGGATAACCTAACTGCTGTTGTTGTAAAAACTGCGTCGTCCGGTGCCGGTCAAACAGAAGATGACCGTACACCAAACCACGTCAAGATCGCGGACCAAAATGAAACCGACGAAACAACTATCGCATCAGTTCGAGCGGTGACGGGGGGCCCATTCCCTTCAGATCAGAACGAAGAAGATCTACTTGAACTCGAAACTGGAGCCCGTCAAGAAGTCATAAATGCACCCGCTCGGGTGGAAAACATAACCGAATTCACAGAAGAAGATCGTGACACTGACGAAACTCTCCGAGAACCAGATTTTGGCGAGGAAACCGTTCCTGATTTCCGGATAGAACCTCCGCCGTCGAAAATCGAAGGAATTGAATTAGACTATCAAACATCAGGCGACGCGGACTTCACTATATTTGGAAGTTCCAATGTCAAGGGTTCAAAACGAGATAACCGGACCGCATCCAAAGCTCTTGCCGCCATAGGATTTTTGGTATTGGGAGCAGTCATTGGCATTGGAGCGTATTACTTTGCTATAGTGCCTCAACCTGTTGATACAGATGGCCCTCGATTAACGGAAATGAGAGCGGCAAACATACCATTAAGTGCCTTTGAGGAAAATCGTCGAAACGTTGACAAGGATCCAGCTAATTACATCGCCCGGTTTTCCAATGATCCTCAGGATTGCGAAGATTTTTACCTTCTCGGGCGAGCCTATCTACTCACAGAGGACTATTCCAACGCTAAAGCCTCATTTATTGAGGCACGCAATAGGCTGTCCGAAGCAGATCCCACAAATGCAGCTGTTTTGGCTTCCGACATTGCGATAGCGATGAGCGTTACCAACGGAACCACCGTTCAAAGTATGCTTAGAAAGGAACTGGAATCCACAAACCCGACCTCATCTCAATTACCGGCAAATATCAACTCTAATAATTGACGGCATCTACACCTCCCTTTCGTTTAGCTTCAAACAAAATTATCCCGGCTGCCACGGCCAAGTTGAGACTTTCGACGGAATTGCCCATCGGTATAGAAATACCGCCGCCTATCAATTCCAACGCACGTTTCGACAAACCATGCGCCTCAGAACCAAAAACCAGAAGGTGGGGCCCTTTCTTCCAATCAACCTGTAGATAGCTCGTTACTGCCGGTCTATCGACGGCAAGGCAAGTCACTCCGCCGGCCCTGGCCCAGCCGAGCACCGCTTCAAGATCCGCATTTTCTGTGACCCTGATCCTGAATGCAGCTCCCATAGACGCCCGTAACGCTTTGGGAGAAAAAACATCCGCTGAATTCTTCGATACAAACACACCGCCTGCTCCAGCTGCCTCAACCGAACGCAATATAGCTCCAAGGTTCGAGGGATTGTTGATCTCGTGGAGAAAGAGAAACACAGGCACAGTCAATCGCGGCAAACTAAAGTCTTTGATCGGAATGATCGGGTGATCAGCCAGCAGGATGATCCCCTGAGACTGATCAGTCGCTGCTATTGATCGAAACAACGAATCGGACAACTCCCAGATGTCGATGCCATTCTCAGCGATCGGATCAAGCAATCCCCAATCTTCAAAACCCTCGGATACGAAGCAATCATTAATTCTGATATTCGATCTCAATGCCTCGGCCACCAGTCGCCGGCCCTCGATAAATATTTGGCTGCGTTCTTTTCCATCACGTACCTTACGCGCATGGATCAGGCGTCGATTTTCTCGGCTAGTGATTCTCTGTAATTCCATAATCTGCTCAATTTAATCACGTTACCCATTGTTTTGAAAAAGCACTCAAAATCGCTACACTTAAGCGATATGACGCCCGAATCAAAAGTTCAAAATAAGATCGATCTGCTTCGTGAAAGATCGCGGATTGCCGAAAGAGGCGGAGGCTCCACCCGTGTCGAAAAACAGAAAGCTTCTGGAAAACTGACCGCACGCGACCGCATCGATTTTTTTCTTGACGAAGGAAGTTTCGAAGAGTTTGATAAATTCGTCGTTCACCGGTCGACAGATTTCGGGATGGACGCCCAAAAGTTTCCCGGGGACGGTGTCATTACTGGCCACGGGCTGGTAGATGGCCGGGTGGTTTTTGTATTTGCACAGGATTTCACTGTTTTCGGAGGTTCCTTATCTGAAACGCATGCTCAGAAGATCTGCAAGGTGATGGACATGGCCATGAAAACCGGCGCTCCGGTGGTCGGCCTTAATGATTCGGGAGGTGCCCGCATCCAGGAAGGCGTTGTTTCGCTCGCTGGTTATGCAGATATTTTTCTTCGAAATACCCTTGCAAGCGGTGTGATACCACAAATTAGCTGTATTCTCGGCCCTTGTGCGGGCGGAGCTGTCTACTCGCCGGCCATTACAGACTTTAATGTAATGGTCAAAGATACTTCTTACATGTTTATTACCGGCCCGGATGTGATCAAGACCGTCACTCACGAAGATGTGACCAAGAATGAACTAGGCGGAGCAATGACGCATAACACCAGATCCGGTGTCGCCCATTTTGCCGCCGATTCGGATGAGCATGCACTGCGCATAACTCGGGAATTGCTCTCTTTCATCCCGTCCAACAATATCGACGATCCCCCTTTTCGACATACCGAGGATCCGTTCGATCGGGCCGATGAATCGCTAAACACGGCGGTTCCTGAAGCAACTACTCAGCCGTACGATATTCGGGACATAATACATAATGTTGTCGACGACAAGTATTTCTTTGAGGTTCAGGAGCATTATGCTCTCAATATAGTGATCGGATTTTCCAGGCTTGGGGGGCAATCCGTTGGTATCGTTGCAAACCAGCCGGCATTTCTGGCGGGTGTCCTAGACATTGACGCATCAGTAAAAGCCGCACGGTTCGTTCGTTTTTGTGATTGCTTTAATATCCCGCTCATTACATTTGAGGATGTTCCGGGATTTTTGCCCGGAGTTAACCAGGAGCATCAGGGCATAATTCGGCACGGAGCCAAGCTTCTATACGCCTTTGCCGAAGCGACTGTACCGAAAATAACAGTAATCACGCGGAAAGCCTATGGTGGTGCGTACTGCGTTATGGCCTCTAAACATATCCGTACAGATATCAACTTTGCGTTTCCCACGGCTGAGATCGCGGTAATGGGAGCCGAAGGGGCTGCGGGTGTTCTGTATCGGCGGGAAATTGCCGAAAATGATGAAACATATCGAATGGGAAAGGTCGCAGAATTTCAAGAGAAATTCGCGAATCCATATATCGCCGCCGAACGCGGGTATATTGACGAGGTCATCGAGCCGAGGTTTACCCGACCCAAACTTATCCGTGCCCTTTCCCTGCTGAAGAACAAACGCGACACGAATCCACCGAAAAAACACGGCAATATTCCGCTTTGACTTATGCTATAAATTACATTAACTATATCGTGTATCCGTATCTTAATAGGACTGCTTAACCAATATCTAGCGTGATACTTTAACTGTAAAATGACATTCCCCGCCCGTCCTACCGTTGCCGAGATATATCTCGATAATCTCCGATTTAATTTTCGTTCCTGCCGTACTTTTATCGGGCGAGACGTGAAGATCATGGGGGTGGTCAAGGCCGATGCATACGGGCACGGAGCGGTTGAATGCAGCAAAGCACTGGAGGGTGAGGGCGTAGACTGGTTCGGAGTGGCAACCCCGGAAGAGGCACTCGAACTCCGAAACGCTGGAATAGAGACCAGCATCCTTTGTTTGGGTGGGTTTTGGCCCGGACAGGAAATGATCCTATTGGATAATAAGATCACACCGGCGATATACGAGATCTCAAGCGCCGACAACTTGAACAGCGTTGCAAAAAGGGCAGGCCGGGTCTTTCCAATACACATAAAGATCGACACCGGAATGGGGAGGTTGGGGATTCGATGGGATTCAACGGCTGCTTTTATTCACGAGTTCAGGCGGTTTGAGAACCTCACGGTTGAAGGCCTGATGACCCATTTCGCCTCGGCAGATAATCCGTCGGAAGATGATTTTACGAGTTTACAGATCGAACGATTTCAAGATTCGCTTTCGGTTTTTCGAGCAGCCGGCCACTCGCCGGAGTTTCTTGACCTTTCCAATTCGCCGGGGGCCGTAGTAAACGGAGCTAACGGCGGCAATATGGTACGTCTCGGTGGAGTTCTCTATGGTCTGGGTGGAGACATTTTACCTGCGGGCGTAAGCAAACCGGAGCTTAAGCCGATAATGTCCATCAGATCCCGGATATCGCATCTCAAAGCGATCC
>JBGTBC010000002.1:0-30702 GCA_041749555.1 Pyrinomonadaceae bacterium
TACCGGGCGCCAAACAACAAAATGTCCGTTTCAAATCCATCGCTCAACGTTGAGCTGGAAGCGGGCGAAACTTCGGACGACGAAAGTATGTATATGAGCGGCACTTCAATGTCCGCGCCGATCGTGGCAGGTGCTGCGTCATTGCTCCTTCAAGTCAATCCTAATTTGACGCCCGGTATGGTCAAGATGCTTCTTCAATACACCGCTCAGCCGGTTGCCGGAGCAAATACGTTCGAGCAGGGAGCGGGCCAGCTCAATCTTGAGGGTGCGGTACGCCTCGCCCGTTCACTGCGTGCCGACGTTGATTTTCAAAACCTCCAAAATGGAGCGCAAACGGTCGCTTCTAATTGGTCGATGCCTGCGGCAAGTTCAAGCATCTCGGGAAACTCATTTCCCTGGGCGCAAATGATCACAGGCGATCACACATCGATATCCGGTTCCGGCCTGGTGTCGCAATTCCAGGTGGCATATAAACGTGAGAATACTTTTGGCGGCGGTGTTTCGTTCGCAAATGGCAACTTCTCGCTAAACACTCTGGGATATTACACTCACGGGCTTGGAGTTAACCGCAACGTCACCGTCAGTAACGGCGGAGCACTCGGCAGCGGGTCCATCTGGCTATCCTATGGCGTACTGGTTGGCGATGGAGTTCTTGTTGGCGATGGTGTGCTTGTTGGCGATGGAGTGCTTGTCGGCGATGGCGTGCTGGTTGGCGACGGTGTGTTGGTTGGCGACGGTGTATTGGTCGGCGACGGTGTATTGGTTGGCGACGGTGTGCTGGTCGGCGACGGTGTGCTGGTCGGCGATGGTGTGCTGGTCGGCGATGGCGTCCTAGTTGGCGATGGCGTCTTAGTAGGTGACAGCGTCCTACTCGGAGACGACACGCCAGCGATGCGATAAAACGTGCATCTTATTACCAACAAGAGGCTTAAATGAAAAAGTCTGGACAAAAGCTGGTTTTGTATCACATAATAAAAGGAGGCTGGATTCCCGGCCTCCTTTCCTCATTAAGGGCCCGTACTTCGTGGCCGATATCCTCTTATCCAGATCCAACGAACTCCTTATAGATCAATTCTTGTGCACGCGGTCGCATCCGCTAAACAAAGTCGATGAATACAAGTACAAGATCCGACCGGTATATGGTGGCGGTAATCGTCGCCGGGATCATCTGCTTCGTTGCAGCTCTCGCCAATATTGACCTTGGTGCCATCGACGTTTATTTAGGCATTATCGCTCTCTTCACCGTGGCGGTCAGCTCCCGCATCACTATCCGAATACCGCGTTTCAAGTCTCACGTATCGGTGTCGGACACTTTCATATTTCTGACACTTCTGCTATATGGCGGCGATTTCGCGGTGATCCTTGCGGGGTTGGAGGCTACAGCTTCAGCCTGGAGATTTTGCAACCGTAAGTTGACCGTATTCTTCAATGCGGCCACCATGGTCTTTTCCACAAGCGTGGTTGTCCTCATCCTGAATTTTGCAGGCCTCTATAATCAAACCCAGTTGAGCGTTAACGCCGACGTACGTGAAGGGTTTGTCGGCGTCTTGTTCGTAATTGCATTGACCCAATTCTTAACGAATACCTCACTTGCGGCCATACACGACGCGCTAAAGGATGGGATTCAGCTTTTTGAGACTTGGAAGAGTAAATACATTTGGACGTTTTTTAGCTACTTCATAGGAGCGATCAGCGCAGGGTTGATGGTGCAGATATCGGACATCCTCGGGTTCGCTGTGCTGCTTGCGGCTCTTCCGGTCATCTTCTTCGTATATTTTTCCTACAAAATGTACCTGAAGAATGTCGAGATCTCCGTAGAACATGCCGAGCAGGCGGAGCGTTACGCAAAGATGCTTGAGTCGCAATCGGATGCTCTTCGCGAGTCAGAGGAGCGGTTCAGAAGCGCCTTCGACCATGCACCTATTGGAATAGGGCTTGTTTCACCCGAAGGAGCTTGGTTGAAGGTTAACCATGCCCTCATAGATATACTTGGGTATTCCGAAAAGGACCTGCTTTCTAAAGACTTCCAGTCTGTCGCCCTGCCTGACGACCTTGGAACTACTCTATTAAAGATTCACGACCTGCTTTCAGGCAAGGCGGCAAATTGCCAGATGGAGCAGCGGTGTGTTCATAAGACCGGCCGCATAGTTTGGACCGCCTTAAGCATATCGTCCGCAAATAACAGATTGTCAGAACGGCCTAATTTAATTTTCCAGATCCAGGATATTACCGATAAAAAACAAACAGAAGAGAAACTCCAGTACGAAGCTAGCCATGATGCATTGACCGGACTGCCAAACCGTCTCTTTTTTATGAATCGCCTTGCGGAGGCACTCGAACGGTCACATTCGTCCAGCAATTATCGGGTAAGCGTACTTTTCATTGACCTGGACCGGTTTAAGAATGTTAATGACAGTCTCGGGCATATTGTCGGTGACGAACTGCTGCAAGCGATCGGGTCGCGGCTGCGGGAATGCATGAGGCCGGACGATATCGTTGCTCGATTAGGCGGCGATGAATTTACAATCCTGGTCCACGGTGAATACGCGTTTGATGAAGTTCTCAATATAGGGGAAAGGATCCAAAAGAAGTTCCGCCTTCCTTTTTTAGTGCGCGACCATGAGATCTACAGCTCCGCCAGCATCGGGATCCTCAATGCTTCCTCGAAACATAAGACTCCGGAAGATGTTATGCGTGATGCGGATACAGCAATGTACCGGGCAAAGCATGCCGGTAAGGCCCGACATGAGGTCTTTGACGAAAAGATGCATCGTCAAGCAAATGAGATTTTGAAGCTCGAAACCGATCTTCGCCGCGCCATTGAAAGAAAGGAGATCGAGGTATACTATCAGCCGATCTATGAACTGGAAACCGGCCGGATCGTATGTTTGGAGTCTCTCGCGCGTTGGGAACATCCCGAGCTTGGCCCCCTGTCACCCAGCAAGTTCATTCCCATTGCCGAAGAGATCGGGCTTATCGACGGTCTTTGCGAACAGGTCCTTTCTCGTGCATGTAGTGAGATAGGCTCGCTCCAATTGGAGGGAACCCAGCAATTTTTACTGAGCGTCAACTTATCCTGCAAACAGTTCGGGCGGGAAACATTGGTTCCGACCATATTGCGAATATTGGACCAGACATCATTTCCGGCAGAATGCCTTAAGCTCGAAATTACAGAGTCCGTATTTTTTGAACATCAGGAAAGGGCCATTGAGATGCTCAATGAACTGCGGGGAAAAGGTGTTCAGATAGACATCGATGATTTTGGCACCGGATATTCAAACCTCGGTTATTTGCGTAAGTTACCCATCTCGGCATTAAAGATCGATCGATCGTTTGTTTCTATGATCGACGCGGACGGGAATAATGGTGAGATCGTCAAGACGATCATAACGCTGGCTCGCGACCTGGGCCTGAAGGTGGTTGCTGAAGGGATCGAAACGCCAAGACAGCTGGAGTTTCTAAAGCAACTAAAATGTGATAGCGGGCAAGGCTTTCTTTTAGCTCCTCCAACGAGTTTCGATCGACTGCTTTCGATTCTTCAAGACGATAATATGACGGGTCTTCCGGGGGTACCATTTAGCAATGTATCCTCGATCGCAACCTTGCAATAACCATTACTGGGATCGGCTCAAAGTGTCGGAATGTTTGACGAACCCGTTGCCAAGAGTAAACAATTGGTAGTAGATAATGTACCGACGACCTAAATTTCTCGAGATACTGCTCGAAATCCGCCGTCAGATGGCCCTCGAAGCAGATTTTGATGTCGCCCTTTTCACAGAGACCGCCAGGTCAGGCGTTCGCCCTCATAAAGCTAAAGTTATTGAAACTCGCTTAACTACTAAGAAGGAGCGACGAGGCAAGGCCGTCATCCCAGAACTTACCCGATCGAAAGACCGCTAGACGACGAACATGTTCCGTTATATCGTTTCATGCCTGTTCATTGTCGCGGTGCTTGCCTTTTCAGCCTATACCTTTTTTCCGTCTTATTGGGTCCACAGGTTTGATGAGGTAATAGTTCGCCAGGCGCGGGTATACCGGCTCGACGAAAAGCTTGTTTGGAGTCTCATTTACGAGGAGACCTACTTTCGCCCCTGGTCGATAGGAGCCGCGCAGGAAGTCGGGCTTATGCAGGTAACGCCCACCGTCGCGAGGGAATGGGCAAAAGAGTCAGGATTCAAAGAGCTTGAAAAACAGACTGCTGAAAACGTGAACGCACTATTATCCGATCCTGAGCGCAATATTCAGGTCGGCTGCTGGTATCTGGAGAAACTGCGCGAACAATATCGCGGACGTGCGGCCCAAACCGCCATGACGCTTGCGGCTTATAACGCGGGAGCGAGCCGGGTCGAGGAGTGGACGAAAGATACCGATGCAAGCACCATGTCAGAACCTGATTTCGTTGACCGTATCGGAATCCCATCGACAAAGAGTTATGTGACCTCCATCTTGACAAGGTATCGGACTGAACAATTCTCCAATAAATGAAAGTTCTGGCCGCCAAGTATTTGCTTCCCATTTCATCCGAGCCGATCGAGGATGGAGCTATAGTCTTCGATAGCGGCAAGATCTTGGGTGTCGGTAAAAAGACCGAGATCAAGGATCATTTCCAGAGTGCCGATTTCGAGGACATGGGCGATGCTGCGATCCTGCCGGGCCTTGTGAACTGTCATTCTCATCTCGAGATCACAGCCATGCGAAGCGCCGTGGACGAAGTTGAGCACGACTTTCGTTCCTGGCTCCTCAGGCTGAATAAACTTCGCTCGGAACTCACGTCAGAGGACATTGAACGGGCCGCGGTCATGGGTGCTTTAGAGGGTGCACGGGCGGGCGTGACGTGTTTTGGTGATATAGGCCGGAGCGGAAGTGCCGGCTTGGCTGCGCTGAAAACGGTCGGGCATCGCGGGATCGTTTATCAAGAAACAGAGTTTTCGCCAGACAATAGAACCGCCGACGCAGACTTTCTGATCCTGGCCTCGAAATTTGAGGACCTGCGATCTGGGGAAACCGACCTCGTGCAAGTCGGGCTGTCGCCTCACTCGCCTTACACTGTCGGGTCGCGGCTATTTGAGATGATCGCGCAGTATTCGATACTCAATCGAGTACCTCTTACGATCCATGCGGCTGAGTCGGAGAGCGAGATCGAGCTCCTTCAAAAAGGAACGGGATTTTTCACAGAGGTCTACGAAAAATATGAACTGGAATGGAACAGCCCGCATTGCACACCGATCGAATATTTGGAACGCCTCGGAGTCCTATCGACACAGCCGCTCCTTGCTCACTGCGTGTTAGTCAGTGACGGCGACATCCAGAGGATCGCGTCCAATGGGGCCAAAGTTGCCCATTGTCCCAAGTCGAATGCAAAATTTGCCCACGGGTATGCACCGCTTGAAAAGATGCTCGATGCGGGAATCGCGGTTGGACTAGGCAGTGACTCGGTTGCGAGCAACAACATTTGCGATCTATTCGAAGAGGCCAGATTTGCTGCCTTGGTCGCACGGAACCGAGAGGGAAGTCAGCGATTTATTGATGCTCGTGAAGTGATAGAGATAGCGACGATCGGCGGGGCAACGGCACTCAATCTGGATAGCAAGATCGGAACACTTGAAACTGGAAAAGAAGCAGATATTGCTGTCGTATCTCTATCCGCGATTCGCCAGAAGCCTGTTTATGACATTCATTCGGCACTGGTATTCGCAACTTGTGCCTCGGATGTGATTATGACGATCGTAGCCGGCACTGAGATATATAGGAAGGATCGACCTGCAGCACTTACAGCGTAGATTCCAGTTCTTTTAGCAGCTCGCCCGGGGTCCATTCATTTCCTGAGATCACTTTTGCCACCTTGCCATCGGGAGTGATGACAACGGTCCTTAGAGAATGATTGAACTGGGCCTTGTCGGCCGGATCCACCTCGTATCGTAATCCAAAGAAATCGGCTATCTTTCTGACTTCCTTGTCCGGTCCGACCGCAAGCTGCCAGACTCCAAAATCCGGCTTGGCATCTTTGCCTAGATAACCCAGGCCGTATGACCGCAGTTTTTCGGGCGTGTCATTCTCAGGGTCAAAGGAGATGCTCAGTAAACGGATCTTTTCTCGCCTTTCGGGATCCACATTTAGCTGATTGGCCAGATCACTAAAATTCGCAGACATCTTGATGCAGTACTCGGGCAAAGGACATCTTGCATAAATAAAAGTTATGGCGAGAGCCTTACCTTTAAAGTCCTTAGGTGAGATTCGTATGCCATCCTGATTCGTGAGGGTGAAATCCGGAATTTCCTTTCCGATCGACGCTGTCGACTCGTTAGCCGGGGGCTCTTGCCCTGGTATCGCAGCGGCAATGATCCCTAAATTCTCCAGCCAATAGGGTTCGTCAGCGGTACTATCGACCACAAGTTCAGCCCTGATCTCGGAACCGGGTTTCAGATCGTTCCAGACCCAATCGGCATGGATCGGGAAATCCATCGTCATCGCTTCCATAAATCCCTCGATCGGCTCGTGATCCACCGTTGCTCGCTTTTTTTCACGATCGACCGAAACTACCTTTCCTCTTAAAGGGTAACGCCTGGCAGCAGAGGAATTCTGCACCGTGTTGTCGAGATTGCTGCTGCACGCGGTTATGCAGAAAATGGAGATAATAAAAATTATGATAAGTCGCATAGGTTTGGCTATATTTTGACGTAATCAAAATCCGCAGGCAACCCGCTTATTCCTTTCTAGGCCTCAGTTGCTCATCATATAAGAACTTATAAACACGATAATTTGCCATTACCTTAAGGACATAGTCTTTTGTCTGTGAATAAACGATCTCAGAGACATATCGGTCAGACAGGTTAGACCTCGCGCGAGCCAGCCAACGGGCCATATTATCATCGCCGCCGTTATAACTTGCTGCCACTGCTTCAGGCTGATCGGGGAAACGGGTGAATAGTTCCGACGAATATTTGGCGCCGAACAGTATTGCCGTGCCCGGTTCATAAAGATCGTCCTGTCTGAAGGAATCGCGTTCAAGTTGGTCCGCAATTCTGTCAGAGGTTGATGCAATAAACTGCATCAATCCCCTCGCCCCGGCAGACGATATGGCATTCGGGTCAAAACGAGATTCCTGCCTCATGATCGCAAGCAGAAATCGTGGGTCGACTTGGTTCGGGCGGCTATATTTTATGAGGGCGTCAGCGTACGGAGCAGGATACAGCAATTCCAATTGATCGCGGGGAAGAACCTCTAAATGCTCGTCGCCGGGAACTTTTTTCCAAAAGCTTTCAATCAGAGACAAGCCCCGCCTCGGATGATTCCCGCGATTGTAATAAAGTGCCAAACGGTTCGAGTCAGTCACCCTCGATGTGAATTCAAGTTCCGGAGCGGCCTCGTCAAATAGGCCGAGTTTACTCAATTTTTCAGCGGATAAATTAAGTTTTGCCTTGGGAGATGTGCTCTCCTCATCGCTTTTGACATTAGATCCAAGAAGCGCCGAAGTTATTGATCGGGTCTTAAGCACCGCTACAGCCTTTTCTTGTAGAGCCTTGGATGTTGAAAGTCGCAAGATCGCTTTTGCCCTGTCTTTGTCGTCTTCATCAATGGTGCCCAGGCCAGCAAAGAGTGATCCTGTTTTTTGATCGACAAACGATCGAGCCGCTTCGTCGCCTGAAAGAGAGCGTAGCCGCTCCGTTGCCCGCCATCCGTAATATTCATCTCGCCCATCCGGGATAGACAAATAAGCGTCGATCGCTTCGGCGTAACGCTTCATTTGTTCAAGTGCAAACCCTCGAAGGAAATCGACCTCCGCAGTATTGGTGCCGCCCGGGACAGTGGCCCCGCCAAGTGCGGAAAATGTCTGAAGCCGGTCCAGAGAGGTCAGGGCATTTTCCCATTCGCCTCGGGCAAGGTGTATTCGGGCCTCGGTAAATGTGGCGATCGCCTCGGGCGATTTGCCGCGAAACACTTCGCGAACTTTGCCGCACCATTTCAATGCTTCGGTATCCTCACCCTGGTCACGATAAACATCCACGATATTCAAATATGCACGGTCCAGCTTTTCGTCAAAGGGGAACTTCGCAATGTATGACTCGAACCGGGTGATCGACTCTTTCGGTTTTCCCACACGTGAATAGGCCGTTGCGGCATTTGCGAGTGCGTCTTTAGCGAATGCACTTTCAGGGTGTTGCTCAAGAACCCGCTCGAACCATCTCAAGGCATCCGCGAAATTTGCCTGTTGGGCAAAACCTCGTCCGATCTGAAAGGCTGCCTCAGCGGAACGAGGGCTCATAGGAAATTTGGCGAGTACCGCTTCAAAATGAAGTTTGGCCTGTGCAAATTCCCTGTTAGACGTATAGATGTTAGCTCGTTGAAAGTATAGATCCTCAGAAAGATCAGGAGTTTTTGCATCGAGGCCAGTCACTCCATCCAGGCGATCGAGTGCTTCGGCGGACTTTAACGCCGGGTCGTCCGGCATTGCGGGCATTTCATCTATTAACCGAGTAAAGATCCGCCGGGCAGAAGGATGATCGCCGGAAAGCATGTACGCTTCTCCCAAGAGGGCTAGAGTTTCGCGCGAACCTGCTGTTTCTTTGTTGTCGAATGATCTGACGGTTTCGAGTAACCTAATAGCTTCGCTAGCATCGCCGCTTTCCAATCTATTTCTCGCCATTCGGATCGAAGCACCTGCGGCCGGTAAACTGTAAGGGGATTCGATCGCAAGCTCCATCAGGAAAAGGCGTTCAAGCATTAAATTGCCCGACGTCCGGGCTATCTGAGAGAAATGTTTAAGTGCATAAGGCGACAGATCAGAACGACGCTCCAATACGGAATAAAAATTTGCCGCGGCTAATCCGTCACGTCCTTCTGCTGAGGCGACCCGGCCCATGAGATAATCGAGGTCGTCCTTGAAAAAAGCGTCGGGGGTATCCGATTTCAAACGCTTCATTTCAGCAATGCCTGCTGCGGGATCGCGGTGCTCGATCGATCTTCGGACTGATACAATTGAAGGAGAATCTTGTGAAAACACGCCGGTCAATGGGGTAAAAATAGACAAGAGAAGAAACAAAATACGCGGCATCAACGCGATTTTAACAAAGTTTGGTGAGTTCATGTAGAATCACGTAAAGGACACTATGACTGCAAGAATATTGAGCGGGAAGATCATTGCGGATGAGATCAAGGCCGAGGTTGCGGCTGGAGTTGCAGATACGGTTGAAGTTCACGGGTTTTCGCCCGGCCTGACAGTCGTGCGTGTTGGCGACGATCCCGCGTCGTCGGTTTATGTCGGAAACAAGGTGCGGACGGCTGAAGAAGTGGGGATCAGATCATCACACATACACCTCGATTCGCGGGCGTCGCACGATGAGATCGTCGGAGTGGTCGAAGCCCTGAATGGGCAAAACGAGGTTGACGGTATACTGGTCCAGTTGCCTCTACCCGGGCAGGTTTCCGAGCGAGAGATACTTGAGCGTATCGATCCGGAAAAAGACGTAGATGGGTTTCACCCGGTGAATGCCGGAAAACTGATGCAGGGTTATCCCTCATTAGTTCCGTGTACGCCGGCGGGGGTGATCGAGATCCTGAAGCGGTCAAAGATAGATATTGCGGGAAAACATGCCGTAATAGTCGGCCGCAGCAATATTGTCGGAAAGCCGATGGCGATGCTCCTCTTAAAAGAGAATGCGACCGTCACTATTTGTCATTCCCGAACCGTCGATCTGGCCCAGGTCACCCGTCAGGCAGATATTCTTGTTGCCGCTATTGGCAAGGCGGGTTTTATTCGCGGCCAACACGTGTCGGACGGGACAACTATAATTGATGTGGGTATCAATAGGGTCTCTGAGCCCGAACTCGCTCGTGAACTTTTCGATGAAACGGAGATCGAGAAACGCCTTACAGCTATCGAAAAGCGTGGATTCACGCTTGTTGGCGACGTCAATCCAAGAGAAGCTCTGGAAAAAGCGGGTAATTACACTCCGGTACCCGGCGGTGTCGGGCTGCTCACGGTTGCCATGCTAATGAAAAATACTGTTGCCGCCGCCCGAGCTCGGCGAGGAATCGTCTAAGGGTCATGGCGCCGAGCCTGCCTTGTATTATCATATTTCAAAGTGGATCTAAGATAAATTATGAAATTTGAAGATTATCAATCCGCGGCCTGTGTGACGGCCATGTACCCGCGTCGAATGACCAACCTCGAATATCCGACACTGGGGCTTGCCGGTGAGGCCGGCGAAGTTGCCAACATCGTTAAGAAGATACAGCGAGACCATGATGGTGTGATAACCCCCGAAATACGCGGTAAACTTAAGGACGAACTGGGTGACGTGCTCTGGTACATCTCCGCCTGCGCCGATGAATTAGGGATCACACTGACGGAAATAGCTGAGTTTAATGTGCAAAAACTCGCTAAGAGACACAATCGAGCTGCTTAATGTTGAAAGTCGGATTGACCGGATCGATCGCTGTCGGCAAGTCCTTTGTTTGTGATGTCTTTCGCGAACTGGGCTGTCATATTCTCGACGCGGACATCACGGCTCGTGACGTTGTCGAGCCTGGAACAGAGGGGTTTCGGCGGATCGTCGAGGAGTTCGGCGATCAGATCCTGCAACCCGACGGAAGCTTGAACCGTCAAAAAATAGGAGCGATCGTATTTACAGATGAATCCAAAAGGCTTTTGTTGAACTCGATCGTACATCCGCTTGTGATGGAAACGCAGGACAGATGGATCGAGGACGTCGCGAAAACTGATCCCGATGGCATCGCGATCATTGACGCGGCTCTCATGATAGAATCCGGAGGTTACAGGCGGTTCGACCAGTTGATCGTTGTTTGGTGTGAACCGGCTATACAATTGGAACGCTTGATGTTACGAGATGCCTTGAGTCAACCTGAAGCTAAGAAACGGATCGCGGCCCAGATGCCTCAGAATGAGAAAAAAAGATTCGCGGATTATCTGATCGATACTTCGAGGGGATTTGAAAGTACGCGTTGCCAGGTAATCGATGTGTTTGAAAAGCTAAAGCCACTCGTTTGAAAAATAATTTGCACATCATGATCGATAGATCGGTTAGCGAAAGAATTACCCGCGGGCTGTCTTTAACGGCTCTGGGCCTGTTCTTTTTGCTGGCCGCCGGCTGTGATCGGATCGAACGCCCGAACATCGAGCCATTTTACGCCGTTTCCGCTCCGCCCAGAATTCAGGAACTAAGATGGGCAAACGGCAAGTCGCCAGGCAGTTTTGATCCGGCCCGCGCAGCCTCACCACCGGAAACGGATCTAATCCGGGCAACCTACGAGGGCCTGACTGAACTTGACAGTAAAACCTTGAACCCGATCCCCGCCGTCGCGGTCAGTTGGCGGTCAACCGAAGACCTCCGCACCTGGACATTTCAATTGCGACGGGAAGCCAAGTGGTCCAATGGCGAGCCCGTAACCGCACAGGATTTCGTTCGATCATGGAAACGTCTGGTCGAACTCGGCGAGCAAACTGCAAACAATCACCTCTTCCAGAATATAGTCGGGATGAATACATGGGATTCGCCAAGCGATCGTCGTGGAGGCGAGACGCTGGATTTTCTGCGATCGCTGCCGCCCGATAGTGAATTGATCCCCTCTACGTCGGTGCCTGATAACCGCGAACTGCCGAGAACTCAGCCTGCCGAAGTACCGACGCGTTCAACGCCAGCAGCGGAAACTGTTCCGCCAGTTGATGACAAAGAGGATCTAAAAGATCTTGACAGGAAGTTCGGAGTGACCGCGGTTGAGGACCACGTCCTGCAAGTTGTACTTTCTGTACCGGACAAAGATTTTCCGAAGCTTGTCGCTAATCCTATTTTTCGCCCGGTTTTCGGTGATGGCCTCAATTTCGAGGCCTTACCTAAGGACCCTGAAGCTCCTACGAACGGCCCGTTTCGGATCATCAAGTCAGAGCAAGAGTCGATCACGCTTGGGCGTTCCGAATCCTATTGGAACAAAGATTCTATCCGCTTGACCCAGGTTCGTCTCGTCGCGGCCGATACGGCAGAAGCTGCCCTGGATGCATACAGAACGGGCGAAGTGGATGTCGTAACAAACGCGCCGTTTGAACCGGTTGCCATCAAATTACTGACTCCTTTTGAAGATTTTAGGCGGACTCCCCATAATGCTGTGAACTTTTATGAGGTCAACATCGATCGACATCCTTTCAGCGATCGTCGGGTTCGCCAGGCTCTTTCCTTTTCGATCGATCGCGAAAAGCTTGCCGATGGAGACCTCCAGGGTACGACACAGCCGGCCTATACCTTTTCCCCTCTTCGCCAGAAACGAGCGGATAATTATGCCTTTGATGTAAAAAAGGCAAATGATCTGCTCGATAAGGCCGGCTATCCGGGCGGCAACGGCTTTCCGCCAATTCGACTGGTTATCAACCGAAACGATGTTCAGCAACGTGTTGCGGCGTCGATCACTCGCATGTGGAAGCAAAACCTAAACCTTGATGCCGTGATCATCGTAAAAGAAGCGTCAGAGATGGATGAAGTGCGCCGAACTGGCGATTTCGATCTGCTTCGGCGGGGCGTGGTGCTGCCGACGAATGACGAATTGGTGAATCTGGCCGCGGTACGCGGGACTGGCAGGATGGGGCTGGCGGCCCCCGCTAAAAAGGAACCCGCCGTTGTGAGCGGTCAACCGCTGCCAACTGCTGCTCAAAGCGAACTCGAGAAAAGCAGCGAGTCACTACCGGCCTCCACGGAGGAGGACGATAGCATCGAGGACATTCCGGAAATTCCGGATGGCACGGATGAGGCACTATTTGAGATGACGGCGATACCACTGTATTTTCCAGCTTCTTACTCATTGATAAAGCCTTACATTCTCGGCTTTGAATTAAATGGCCTAGATGCTCCGTCGCTGAAAGAAGTGAGCATAGATAATGACTGGCAACCAGGAAAGCCCGAAAACGAATCGTAAACATTGTTGGTAAACGTGTTACACCCCGCGATATTAGGTAATTCGTCTAACGATCTAACAACCGATCGGAAGCGTGCATCCTTGCCTCGCATCGTTATTCGGTGATAGCCTTGTGGAACATTTGCTCTCACGAAGTCGCGGTTTGGGCTTTCACGATCGGAAAAACCAGTTTTTGGAGTTCGTTATGAAAGATACCCGCCCAACTCAGTTTCAATTCGGACTGGCTATCGCAATACTTGCGTCGTTCATATCCGGATGCACCTCGTCGGCCTCAAGCAAGTTTTTCGGACAAACATCCGCACCTCAGGAAAATATATTGAGATATGTTTCGGGATCTGAGCCCCAATCGCTAGATCCGCAGGTGCCGACCGGCCAGCCCGAGGCCCGGGTTTTAATGGCTTTTTTCGACGGGCTTGTCGAATATCATCCAAAATCGATGGAGGCGATCCCGGCGATCGCGGAAAGCTGGGAAGTGAGCGATGACGGGACCGAGTACCTATTCCATTTGCGGAAAAATGCCACGTTCTCAAATGGAGATCCCGTAAAGGCTGGTGACTTCGTTTATACGTTTCGCCGGGCTCTCTCACCTGAACTGGCCGCCGAAAACGCGTATCTTGCCTACTATGTAAAATATGCCGAGCCGTATAACTCAGGGCAATCATTTGTAAAAGATACAAATGGGCATTTTCTGCATCAGAGCGATCTTGAGCCTGGAGCGGACCCTGCCGCAGAAACCCCAGTTAAGCCTGATAATTTTGGTGCAAACACGGAATTTCATCGCAAGATGGACGAACCGATGCGTGTTACCGTTCCGTCAGATGAAGAGTCACGATCTGCATTGCTTGAAAAAGATCCAAAGCTCAAAGCGGCCGTCGCCGGCAAAGAATTGGTACCGGTAAAAGCAGAAGACGTCGGTTACGAAGCCATTGACGATCATACATTCCGGATCAAACTGCTTCAGCCCGCTCCTTATTTCTTGGGTCTCCTCGCCCATCAGTATTTCCGGGTCGTTCATCCTCCGACTGTTGAGAAATATGGGGCCCAGTGGACCAAGCCGGAAAATATAGTCACAAGCGGGGCTTACCGCCTACAGGCTCATCGGCCATATGACGTGGTCATCGCGGCAAAAGATCCAAAATATTGGGACGCGGCAAACGTGCATATAGACAGGATCGAGTTCTATCCGCTTGACGAGCAAACGACCATGCTCAATCTTTACAAAGCCGGGCGGGTCGACGCGACTTACAATCACACTATTCCATCGGGTTGGATCGAGAATGTAAAACAATTCACAGACGAATACCTGTTGTTTCCGGAGGCCTCGATCGAGTATTACTCGATCAATACTACGCGCCCCCCGATGAACGACCTCAAGGTCCGACAGGCCTTCGCCCTCGCAATTGACCGTGAGGCCCTGGCAAAGTTTAGAAAAACCGTCAAGCCGCTTGTAGACTTTACGCCCGAAGGGATATTTCCCCGGTACGAAGAAGCACGTACGAAGGTTTACGCCGAACTTCTGAAAAAGAACAATATTACGCAGGAACAGTGGAAACAACGCACATTCGATGCTGAACGCGCCCGAAAGCTGCTTGGCGAAGCCGGATTCCCGGTCCAACAGCAGGGAAGCGGCTGGGCGTGCCCGACCTTTCCGTTCGACAAAGTGAACGTGATGTACAACACGTCGGAAAATAACAAAGCTATTGCTGAGTTCCTCCAGGCCCAGTGGAAACAAAATCTTGGTATCACGGTCCCGCTCAACAACATGGAGTGGAAAACTTTCCTTCCAACGACAAAGGCTCTCGAGTTTGGTGGATTTGCACGGCGGGGATGGGTTGCGGACTATATGGATCCGTTTACTTATCTGGCATTGTTCTATTCACCTAAGAACGACAGCTCGACAGGCTGGCACGACCCGAGATATGACAAACTTCTTGACGATGCGAACAAGCTGAATGATCCGCAAGCAAGGTTTGAAAAGCTGGCTGAGGCAGAATTCCTGGTGATGAGTCAGCAGGTGGTCGTACCTCTATCAACATCAGGTACCAACTGGATAAAGAAACCTTACGTTAAGGGTCTATATCCTAATGCGGGAACGGTCCACGCCTGGAAATTTGTCTATATCGAACGAGATGCCGCAAATTGGGACACAAATGTCGAAAATATCATGAAGGACGAGGATCAACGCGTTGAGCAGCAGATCGCGCAGCTCATGCAGTCGCAGATAAACCTCGAAAGATCCAGAGAATCGGTAAAAAACGGGAATACCGCCGCGGCGGAATAACATAAGATCAATGCTAAATTTCATTTTGCGTCGGCTGCTTATTATTATTCCGATGGCTTTGCTTGTCGTTACGCTGACATGGGGCCTGATTCGAATGGCTCCGGGCAACTTCTACATCAGCGAAAGAAAGTTGCCTCCCGCCGTGGAAAAGAACATCCGTGAGAAATACGGACTCGATAAGCCGTGGTATCAGCAATATGGCTTGATGTTGCTGAACATCGTAAAGCTGGATTTCGGCGAGTCGCTAAGATACACAGGCCAATCGGTGAACGAGATCATATATCGTCATTTTCCCTATTCCGCGACTATTGGCCTGTTGGCATACCTACTCGCTTTGTTTGTCGGGCTTGCTGCGGGGCTGGCGGCTGCATTAAAGCAAAACTCTCCTTTTGATTACAGTTCGATGGCTTTTGCCATGCTGGGGTTATCTGTGCCTAATTTCGTTCTCGGCCCCATTCTCGTACTCGTTTTTTCGCTTTGGCTCTTTTGGCTGCCGCCGGGGCGTTGGGGCGGCGACATCTCAAGCCTGGTATTGCCGGTTATCACACTTGCGGCGATCTATATGGCTTATATTGCTCGGCTGACCCGGGCCGGGATGCTCGAGGTTATGCGTTCGGACTATATTCGAACGGCCCGGGCCAAGGGCCTAAATGAAAGAAATGTTTTGCTGAAGCATGGGCTTCGCGGCGGCATCATTCCGGTTGTCTCCTTCACCGGACCGGCGCTTGCATCGCTTCTGGCAGGAACCGTCGTTGTCGAGAAGGTTTTTGCCATACCGGGGCTGGGCAATATCTTCATTCAGTCGGTGTTGAACCGAGACGAGCCGTTGATCCTCGGCATCGTCGCCTTCCTGTCAATACTGATCATGGTTTTTAACCTTGTCGTGGACATCTCATACGGATTCCTGGATCCCCGTATCAGATACGAATAATGGATCGTTGGCGCTGAAGAGTTATATGGCAGAGAATGTCGAAACCATTAAGGGAACCTCGCTTGGCCGTGATGCCTGGAGGCGGCTGTTAAAGAATAAGCTTGCCGTTTTCGGGCTCGTCGTCATGGTGTTAATGGTCTTTGCGGTCACGATCGGACCGTTGATCATTCGTTTGACGACGGGGCTGACGGCGGACTATATCCCTTCGGATGTCGGTAATGGCGAGCTTGTAAATTCATTTCCTCCATCGGCCCGTCACCCAATGGGCACCGACGAGGCGGGTCGCGATATGCTTTCCCGAGTTTTGCAGGGCGGCCGGATCTCGCTAATGGTGGGTGTCATTTCCACATTCGTTTCGTTGATAGTCGGTGTTTCATACGGCGCTATCGCGGGTTATCTCGGCGGCCGCATCGACAATGCAATGATGCGTATTGTCGATATTATCTATGCGATCCCCTATATCCTGATCGTTATTGTTCTCCTTTCGGTTTTTGGCGGCCCGAACACGCCGGGCTGGATCACATCGCTGGCGGAGACCTTCGGCGGTGCCGGGAATCAGGGTCTGGCACAGATATTTTTGCTGTTCTTTGCCCTCGGTCTTGTTTCGTGGCTTACGATGGCCCGCGTTGTTCGCGGCCAGATACTCTCGCTTAAGAATCAGGAATTCGTTCTCGCGGCCAAAGCGACTGGCGTTTCGACCCCGGCGATAATATTCCGCCATCTCGTACCTAACGCTCTGGGACCGGTGATCGTTTATGCGACCTTAACGGTACCGAGCGTGATGCTGACC
Source organism: Pyrinomonadaceae bacterium (assembly GCA_041749555.1). Lineage (GTDB taxonomy): Bacteria > Acidobacteriota > Blastocatellia > Pyrinomonadales > Pyrinomonadaceae > OLB17. The sequence continues at coordinate 16,924 of JBGTBC010000002.1, forward strand.
GAGGCCTTTCTTTCATTTCTTGGCATCGGTGTTCAGGCACCTTTCGCTTCTTGGGGAAGCTTAGCGGCGGACGGTATCAAGAATATCGCTATTTACCCATGGCAGCTGCTTTTTCCGGGGATAACAATGGCACTGACATTATTCTCTCTCAATTTTTTGGGCGACGGTTTGCGCGATGCCTTGGACCCGCAAACGAGGAAGTTTTAATTTACAGATGAGCGAGCATAACGGCACGATTTTATCGGTTGACGGCCTCAAGACCTACTTCATGACCGAAGACGGCGTTGTAAAGGCGGTTGACGGAATCTCATTTGAGCTGCAAAAGGGTGAGACGCTGGGCATTGTTGGGGAATCGGGAAGCGGAAAGTCAGTCGCAAATCTCTCTGTAATGCGTCTTATTCCCCAACCGCCCGGAAAAATTGCCGGCGGAAAGATCGTTTTCGATGGAATAGACGTTCTTAACTTGCCGATCGACCAGGTGCGCAAAATACGGGGCAAACGTATAGCGATGATCTTTCAGGATCCGATGACATCGTTAAATCCTTTTCTCAAGATATCGTCGCAGTTGACGGAGGTAACAAGGCTCCACCTTGGCCATACGAAACCGGAGGCGTTGAACCATGCGGTAAAAATGCTCAAGCTTGTCGGGATCTCAGATGCCGAGGACCGCATCCACAGTTACCCCCATGAGTTTTCAGGCGGCATGAGACAGCGGGTAATGATCGCAATGGCCCTGAGCTGCGACCCCGAACTTTTGATCGCTGACGAGCCGACAACGGCCCTAGATGTCACTATTCAGGCACAGATCCTCGAACTCATTAAGGACCTGAAGACTCGAATGGGAACAAGTGTCATTCTGATCACGCACGACCTCGGGGTCGTTGCGGGTATGACTGACAAGATAATCGTTATGTACGCCGGCAAGGTTTTCGAACAAGCACCGACACGCGAGCTGTTTGCCACGCCGGCCAACCCATATACGAAAGGCCTGTTGAAGAGTGTGCCTGACCCGGCCCACGAACAGGGGAAAGAGCTTTATCAGATCCCGGGCCTGCCGCCGGATGTAGCCCATTTGCCGCCCGGTTGCCCATTTGCTGAGCGCTGTTACCGTGCTGAAGAAATTTGCAGCCGAGAGTTTCCACCCTTTGTGCAGATAAACGAGCAGCACCGATCGCTCTGCCATTTTGCCGAGGAAGTTTATACAGATTCGATCCGGGAGAAAGGGACGAGATAATGACGGAAAGCAACGGAAATAATTTGATTTCTCTCCAGGATCTGAAGGTCTATTTTAAAGTCGGCGGAGGCCTATTTTCACCGTCCAAGACCGTTAAAGCGGTAGATGGGGTTACGCTCGAAATAAAAAAGGGCGAAACTCTGGGTCTAGTTGGCGAATCCGGCTGCGGGAAATCCACGCTCGGAAAGGCCCTGCTTCGGCTCACCGAGCCAACTGGCGGAAAGGTATTCTATAACGGCAAAGATCTCGCACACCTCCCGGCCTCGGCCATGCGGGAACAACGCAAACATCTGCAGATGATATTTCAGGACCCGTACGCAAGCCTTAACCCGCGTATGACGGTCGGAAACATAATAGGCGAACCCATCCGCACATTCGGCCTCAAAGCCGGCAGATCGGTTGAATCCCGTGTCCAGGAATTGATGGAGACTGTCGGCCTGAGCCGCAGGTTTGTTAAACGCTATCCTCATGAATTCTCGGGCGGGCAGCGACAGCGAATCGGTATTGCCCGTGCGCTCGCCGTTGATCCGGAGTTCATTGTTGCGGATGAGCCGATCTCGGCACTCGACGTTTCCATCCAGGCCCAGATAATGAACTTGATGGAACGGCTGCAAGCGGAAAAGGGCCTTACTTATCTGTTCATATCACATGACCTGCGCGCCGTCCGCCATCTCTCGGATCGGGTGGCTGTGATGTATTTGGGTCGGATCGTTGAGCTCGCCGATGGTAAAGAGATCTATCGCGAGCCGCTGATGCCGTACACAAAGGCCCTGATCTCGGCGGTCCCGATACCGGACCCGGAGATCGAGGCAAAACGCGAGCGGATCATCCTCAAGGGCGACGTGCCGTCAGCGATGAGCCCGCCGTCAGGATGTCCGTTCCACACCCGTTGTCCGTTTGCGATCGAGGAGTGTAAAACCACGGTTCCGCAACTTGTCGAGATCAAGCCCCTCCATTATGCCGCGTGCATCCGTATTAACAGCGATCACCCGCACGTAAAAGAGAACGAAGCAGCGGGGCTTCGGGCAATCGGAAACTAAGCCAGAATGAAAGGGCCCGGACGATCCGGACCCCTTTATCCACATGCAGGACAATCGTAAATTAGGACGAGGCCGCGCGGCTTTCAGTGTTCCGCAGTTCTCGTATCCGGTTGTGGGCAGCCAACACGGCTTGAGATTGTTGTCTTACCACATCTGCCACATTGGCCGGCAGCGACTTTCCGAGGGCGTCTTCATAGGCCTCTTTAGCGTGATCTTCGCCGCGTTCGCATTCATTTAGCACTGCTGTTTCGTCTTGACCGGTAACTGCGGCCTTGATATCGATCCAACCCCGATGAACGGCACCTGTGAAGCTCCCTGTCGATTCAGGATCACCTCCGAGTGAGCGGACGAGTCCCTGCAGCACTCCGGCAAACTGTGACCGCTGCTGAGAAAACTCATAAAATGTTGATTTGAGATCGGATCGTTGGACACCTTCTGCGGCTTCCTTAAAGCCCTGTTCTCCGTCTTTACACGTCTCGATCAGGCCGTTTAGCAAGGAAATTACTTCGTCGTTCGCCGTTGCGTTTGTTGAGCCGGTGCTACCTTCGGCAGTAATGGACTTTGTTGCTTCGTAATCATTAATCATGGTCGTATTTGCCTCCTGAAATTTATAATCTGAATTGAATTGCCTGTTCACCGGGCCGCAGATCAGTGTTTAACTTTCATTTCCGAAGTACGTAACCCGGATTCACTATAATGAGATTACTCGTTCTTGGGTGGTGCTACCGTCTGCCAGGTGACACAGGTGAAAATTGACAAAAACCAAATCCTGCACAAACGACAGGTTTGGCATTTTCAAAGGCCTATTAAATGAAAATGGACAACCATTAGTCGTATTTGCGACCTAAATGAGTGGGTATATATCAGGACGGGAAGGTTCGTTCGATGTGAAGGAACAGCCAGCCGGTGAGATAATGAGTAATTCTTCGGAACTTCGAGAAAAAATTGAATTAGACCACCTGGCAGACGAAATCGGCCTCGCGGTTTCGATCATCGACGCCTCCGGGGAGGAGATCTCTACATCCAATAACAATTCCATTTGTAAATCCTTGAATCTTGGCCGCACTTTCTCGAATGAGTGCGACATTTACTGCGGAACGGCCTATGAAAAGGCTATTTCATCGGGTCAGATGATTCAATATCGTTGTCACGCCGGGCTCGAATGCAGGGCCGTCTCATTTCGAACCGGCAGGAGCCCACTCGTTGCCATAATTGGCCGAACTTTCACGAATGCAGACGAATATCGAAAAGCGACTGAGCGAGCTATTTCCGGCGATTGGGCACAATACTCGCCTAACGAATTCTTTGAAAATGTTCTGATGAGCGGATCTCCAAACGATTTGGAACAGGCGGTAAGGAAGGTGACTGCAATTGCAATTGACGACAATACCGACCCTATTACCGACTTTACGACTGACGAAATAAAAACAGCGGCGATAGATGAGAGTTCCCCCGCCATGGTAGGCGAAGACGATATTACCGTGGTTCAACAGGAAGACTCGGCGATGGGCGAGACCGAAGATCTTCCTTTGAGCGCCAAGGCGTCTAATATCACCGAATGGAGGTCTTTTTTCGGCTCTCTTTTTAAGTTGGATTATGGCGAAGCAACCTCGGCCACACTTCGGTTCATATCAGAGCAATTCGGATTTGAATCATTGATATGGCTCAAAAGGAATGGAAACCGGCTCGAGAATTCTACTGAGTTTGGGAAAATGAAGGATAGGCACGTCCGTCTCGGCATCGCGGCCGGCGACAAGCGTCTGGTCAAAGCTCTTGCCGACGGGAAACCGTTGGAACTCGCGGAGCGCCCGAAAAGGGCTGGGGCCGACCAAATAAGAAAAATGAACCTTTTCCCCATCGGGGTCGCGGGCGAGGTATCTGCCGCGATAGCGGTCCTGGATCCGATCGTTAGTGAAACTCATAAGGATCAGATCGTGCGCATCTGCCGGTCGATGGCTCAACAGTTCGAGATACTCCGTTTAAGAAGCGAAGTTGCCCGGGGCGACTCGGTCTCTACCGCGGTCAGACGTTTTAGCGAAAACCTGAAACGGCTCGACAACGAGGATCTGTGGATCAGCCTGACTCAAAACGCAGCGGAAATGCTCAAGGCCGAGCGATCGTCGCTCCTTGTTTTTGACGAAGAGTCCGGGCAATTTAGGGTAAAGGCGATTTTGGGTGCCGAACTGCCGTTAGCCGGCGACCAGGCCATCGGTGAGCGGATAGCCAGGCACGTTTACACGACCAAAAGGGCGATCGCGGTGGCCGACATTTCAAAGGCCGGGATCTGGCCGGGCACGCAAGACCGGCATTACAAGACCCCATCATTTTTGAGTTCTCCGATCTCGGTTGGCGGCCGGGTTATCGGGGTTATGAACTTTGCGGATCGTGCATGCGGTGAGTCTTTCGACAAAGCGGCTCTTGATCTCTTTGAGGCGATAGCACCACAACTTGCGGTCGCCATCGACAGGGCAGAGCTTAAGGAGATAGCGGGACAGTTTGAGCAGCTATCGGTAACTGATGCCCTAACGGGCTTGCTCAACCGGCGCTACATGGTAGAACGCCTGATGGAAGAAACCAAACGATCGAACAGGCATGGATACCCAATGAGTTTCATGATGTTAGACGTCGATGACTTCAAATCGTATAACGACAATTTTGGGCATCCGGCGGGAGACGAGGCCTTGAAATTGGTCGGGAATGTTTTACGCGAAACCCTACGCGGGGCCGATGTCGCGGCACGGTTTGGCGGTGAAGAGTTTGCTATTTTGCTTCCACAGACTACGAGTGATGAGGCTCGAATGATCGCGGAACGCATCCGGGCAAACATCGAACAGACAAAATTTCCTCATCGGACCGTAACGATCAGTATCGGTGTTGCAAGCTGTTCGGCTGAACTCTGCCGCGACGCTGACCTTATTTCCGCAGCCGATAAGGCCCTTTACCGTGCGAAGCGGGGTGGCCGCAATCGAGTACTCGCATTTGAAGACAAGGACGACCAGGAAGCTGGACCAAAAGAATAATGGAAACTGTTTCGATGTCGACAAGGATATTTTCACGAACGGACTTTTCGCACTTTGTTGGCCGTGCCGCGGAGCTGCATCAGTTATTTGACCACAGCAGGGGCGAGGGTATATCGAACGGACTCGCTCTCCTGGCACCGCCGGCATCAGGTTCATCGGAATTGCTCACCCAGGTATATGATCAACTCTTTTTCGACCAGGAAAGTGTGATTCCCTTCTATTTCAAGGTTAGATTGGGTGACGTGACTGCACGTGCCGCCGCAAGACGGTTTCTGCAAGAGTTCCTTACTCAAACGGTCGCATTTAGGCTTAGGGATCCGCGAATGATCGGTGCGTCACCGGAGCTGAAAGAAATTTCGGGACTCGCCGCTGCCGGGGATGCCGTCTGGATCGATAGTTTGATCGAAGTGAGTCAAATTGAAGACACGCACGACAATGAAAGACCATTCCTTCGACATTGTCTTAGTTCACCGCTGCGAGCGGCAGCTAGCGATGCTAGGGCTTTCGTAATGATCGACGATATCCATAATGCCATGGGCCTCGAAGGCGGCGCGGCGTTTCTCGACGAAATCACAAACGTATTTGAAAGAAGCTCGATCCCGGTTGTTTTCTGTGGACAAAGGCGATTTCTCTTTGATCGCACGAAGTTTCCCGCCTTGCGGATCGAGCAACTGTCGTTTTCAGAAGCAGGCAGGCTTATCGAACAGATGGCAGCCTCCCTCGACTTTGCAATAAGCGGTCAAACCAGGGACCTGATCGCAGTACAGCTAGGCTGCAGTCCCGCATATATCTCGTCGTTTATTTCATCCGCACACGGATCGGGAGCAGAACTAACAAGTTTCGCGGCAGCCGAGCAGTTATACACGGACGAAATGTTTGGCGGCCTTTTAAGCCGGCGGCTCGACCATTTCCTTGATCGTATCGCTCCGGACAAGAAGACACAGGCGCTGATCGTCGGACTTGTAAAAGAAACTATTGATGCAGAACGACGCCGAACGTCGGTCGCCCACTGGAAAGAGAGGCTGGCTGTGAGTGAGGTTGACTTCGTAAACCTTATAGATGCCCTCTACCATCAAGAGATCATCAATCTGGATGGGTCACATGTAACTTTCGATACGACTGCGATCCTCATCAAAGATTATATCAAGGCACGATCTTCACACGGATCGGACGATAGGCCCAGAGCCCTTATTGTCGGTGAGGCCACGGCTAGAATCGTTAAGCGAGCACCGCAGCTAATGGCGCAACATTACCGTAAACTGTCGTCATTGGGGTTGCTCAGCATCTTGAACGCTTTCGACGGGAGGCAGGTGTCTCCAGCGGTAATGGACTATACCCGTTACAAGAATGAACTTAAGGGGCTTTCCCGAGAAAGGAAACTCAAATCCGTAAATGAGGACAATTCGCGAATGCGTTTACCGAATTGCGTGTTCTCGGCTCATACATCGGCCTACTATCCCAGACTCGATGAGATCTGCGAACCCGAACGATCCGCAACCGCTATCTGCGTGACGGATGAAACCGAACAATCGGAAATAGTGTGGATCGCCGTTGAGATCGATTCAAAATTGGAAGCATCACGGGAGACTGCAGAGTTTTGGTGCGATCGGCTCGAGATGGTGGCGATTCACTGCAATTTTGACAATTACAGGCTCTGGCTTGTGGCACAGGAAGGCTTTGACCCTGAAGCTATGGCGGTTCTCGAGGAGCGTCATGCGATCGGATCGAGCCGGGCCCAGGCCGAACTTCTGTCTGAGATTCTGATCGACAAAGCGGTTGCAAAAGATGATTCCGCAGCCGAGACCTATGAATTTGTGGTTCCGATGGGTGACGACACGGAAATGATAGCGGCTCATACAGTTGAAGAGATCGCACGACGTCACGATTTTCCAACTAAGGTTATTAACCAGATCAAAACTGCGCTGGTAGAAGCCTGCATTAACGCATCAGAACATTCGCTTAGTCCGGACCAGCGTATTTACCAGACATTTTCGGTTGAAGATGAAAAGATCACGATCACAGTCGCTAACAGGGGGTTGCGTTTCGGCGAGATGCCTAAGGAGGAACCCGTTACTAATGGCGGAAGGCGAGGTTGGGGGCTTAGGCTCATCAAAAGCTTGATGGACGAAGTATGGGTAGAGAGTACGGATGATGGAACCCGCGTTACAATGGTCAAATACGTCCGCAAACCGGTCGAAACGACTATGTGACCTTAAGGTCGAGTTATGGTGCATCTTTGCTTTTCACGCCTTGCATCAAATCCTTGATGGGAGTCGCTGATTGCGCAAAAATTGAATTTTCAGGAGGAGCCGTGTATAGTAAGAGTTGCGAAGCTTTCCATGCCCCGCGAAAGCCTGCCTGTCGATAAATAAGTCATCAGAATAAATGCGAAGATATAAAGTAATTAAATTACGCTGGTTTGCCGTCGCTGCCATTCTTGTTAATGGCCTCGCGGTTGCCGGACAAGATTCGCGTCCTCCACTGCTGCAGGAAATAACCGTTCAAAAGCAGAATAATTCTGGGAACCCATCGCCAACGCCTCTGGTACAGAGAACAGGGAGCACTGCCCCGTCAGGCGTCGGTTCAAGCGGGGTGCGGACACTTTTTCCGGTTCTTGCCGATGTTGCTATCCCTGGATATTCGGGCTTGCTTATCGAATCGATGGAAGGAAACGTGGTGCTTGAGAGCAATTCGAATTTGACTTTCAATCCAGCATCAAATGTGAAGATCGCGACAGCCTACGCGATCCTCAAGACGTTCGGACCAGAGTATCGATTTCTCACAACTGTTTATACTGACGGTGCGATCGATGTAAATACGGGAACATTGGTCGGCAATTTGTATGTGTCGGGTAAGGACCCGATGTTCGGCCACCAACACGCCGTTTCATTGGCAAACGAACTTAATCGGCTCGGCATACGCTCCATCACTGGGGATCTGATCGTGACCGATAGTTTCATAATGAACTACTCAAGTTCGCCTCAGGTTTCCGGACGATCTTTGTTTTCAGTAATGGACTCGTCAAACCGGTCCGCCGCCGCTACAAGGGCCTGGCTCGAACATCTGTCATACGCAGGAAAGTTCGGTACCGTAAACGGCACACCAGGGGTCTCATTCACCGGGAAAATGTATGTGCAGTCTTTTCCTACAAGCCTGAATCACCTTTTCACACACGAATCAGCTCCTGTACGCGAGATACTGAAAGCAACTCTTTGCTATTCGAATAACTTTCTTTCCGAACGCCTCGGCGACCTACTTGGCGGCCCGTATGGCGTTGCACGGCTGGTGCATTTAAATGCCAATGTCCCGCCTGCGGAATTTTCGATACAGACCGCGAGCGGTCTCGGTTATAACCGTGTTACGCCAAATGCAATGATGCGTCTGCTGCGGGCCCTGCGTTCCGATCTTGCCAAATACAAGATGACATTCGCCGACATTATGCCCGTGGCCGGAATCGATAAGGGAACGCTGGAAGGCCGTTTTGACACAGACTTTTCACGCGGAAGCGTCGTTGGCAAGACGGGAACTCTGGGCAGAACCGACGGAGGCGTAAGCGCTTTGGCAGGTGAGGTTAATACACGAAACGGAAAGCTGCTCTTTGTTATTTTTAATCAGCGCGGCAACGTCCAGAGATTTCGTTCATTCCAGAATTTCTTTGTGTCCCTCGTCCAGGGTCAGTTTGGCGGAGCAGTGCCTGTCAAATATGATGCGATGTCGATAAATACGAGATTGGCCCGGTCAAGGATAAGTTATCCTAACAATGCCGCTCTCGGAAATGACTAAAAGATCAGTTTATTGTTAACTATATTAAAAGGAAGCTTACGCGGCTTCCTTTTTTCTTTGCATTGCTCGTGAGATAATTTTCGATTTAGCAATGAACAACATCCAAAAGCCGGAACCCCAAATGCCCGAAACATCCGGCGATCCGGCGACTGAGCTGCCTGTTGAGAAGGTCATTGACGGTCCAGGAACAAAACAGCGTAGCGTAGCTCGTTCTGCTGGGGTCGTGTCAATCGCCGTGATGTTTTCGCGGGTGCTCGGGTTGGTGCGGGAGACAATCTTCGCCCGTTATTTTGGTGCGGGTTTTCTGTATGACGCCTTTGTTGTGGGATTTCGGGTTCCAAATCTGCTGCGAGACCTTTTCGCTGAGGGAGCTTTATCCGCGGCCTTCGTTAAGGTATTTACCGACTATCAGGTAAAGAACAGCGAGGAAGAGGCCTGGAGGCTCGCGAGCCTGATCTTCAATGGTCTGGCGGTTGTGCTTAGTGTGATAACTATAATAGGGATCCTGCTTTCTCCCTTGATCGTGCAGATGATCACGTACAACTATTTAGGAGATCCCAACCACTATTACCCGCCCGAGAAAGCAGCATTGGCTACAACGCTGATGCAGATAATGTTCCCTTTCATACTCCTCGTTGCTCTAGCAGCGCTCGCCATGGGAGTTTTGAATACGAAAGGGCGCTTCGGCATCCCCGCGTCAGCATCCACTGCCTTTAACGTCGTGTCGATCATCGCTGGTATCGGACTCGCATATTGGCTTAGCGGAGGCGGTTGGGATCGTTCGACCGACAAACTCGTCCTTCCAGACGATGCTGCCCAATGGGCGATTATCGGCATGTCCATCGGAACCCTGATCGGCGGAGCTGCTCAACTAATTATTCAGATACCTTCCCTGTTCAAGGTCGGTTTTCGGTTCTCACTTAGGCTCAGCTTTCGTGATGAGGGCGTTCGCCGCGTTATGCGGTTGATGGGCCCCGCTATAATTGGAACCGGTGCCGTGCAGGTTAAGGTACTGGTGGACACAATAGTCGCATCGGGCATCGATGGGGGGGCATCGTGGCTGAATTACGCATTTCGGCTGATGCAGTTTCCGATAGGCGTATTTGGAGTTGCAATTGGAACGGCGGCCATTCCGACCCTCGCCCGTCTTGCTTCACAAGGGAATTCGGTTAAATTCCGGTCCACATTGTCGGGAGCAATAACGCTAATTTTCCTACTTGCCGTGCCTTCAGCTTTTGGCCTGATCGTACTGGCTGAGCCGATCATTGCCCTGATCTATCAGAGGGGCGAATTTACCGCCTTTGACACAAACATGACGGCGTGGGCACTGACGGCCTACGCGTTTGGGTTGGCGGCTTACGCGGCGATAAAAGTCCTCTCCCCCGCCTTCTATGCCCTCGATGACGCAAAAACGCCAATGTACATCAGTCTCGCGTCTATCGTGGTTCACGTTCCGGCAAGTTTCGGAATGATGCAACTCCTCTCGAACGTAGGGGTCAACCCGGAACGACCCAACGGTTTTGGCCACGCCGGGGTAGCCTTGGCCACTTCAATTGTTGCCACGCTGAACTTCCTTGCTCTTTCATGGTTTATGCGGCGGCGGATCAAGAGATTGAACGGCCGCGAGATCGGGGCGGCATTTCTCAAGATAGTTTTTGCCGCGGCCATAATGTCGGTAGTGTGCTATTTCAGCTATCGTTACCTCAACGGTTATTTCCTGGAAAAGAACTTTCTTATACGAATGGCCGAGGCATTTGTCCCGATCGCGCTCGGCGGATTGACGTTCCTTGGCATGGCTAAACTGCTTAGGATCGGCGAGGTCGAACAGGTTATCTCGATGATCAGGCGCAAAATATCAAAGGAAGACCGATGATCAAACCATTCAATCATATCGAACCCAAGATCCACCGATCGGCCTACATTTCGGACGATACCATTATTATCGGGGATGTCGAGATCGGCGAGGATTCGAGCGTATGGTTCGGATCGATCATTCGCGGTGATGTCAACTTTATCCGAATCGGAGCGAGAACCAATATCCAGGACGGAACGATCATCCACGTAAGTTCGAAAACCCATTCGACGATTCTGGAGGACGAGATCACAGTCGGACATCGGGTAACGCTCCACGGGTGCCACGTCGAGAGTGGCTGCCTGATCGGCATTGGAGCTATTTTGATGGACGGTGTCAGAGTCGGGGCAAATTCGCTGGTCGGTGCCGGTTCTCTCCTCACCCCCGGAACACAGATCCCGCCTCGATCGCTTGTTTTAGGCTCGCCGGCAAAGGTCAAGCGCGAACTCACCAATGATGAACTTGCCTACCTCGACAAATCCTGGCGAAATTACGTCGAGCTAAAACAACATTACGAAAAGAATTAGCCGCGAATGTCACGAATACGAAGCTCTCGTTAGTGCTATTCCCGTCATTCGTGGCTAAAATGTTTTTATGGCAAGTACCAACCCCGCACGCGGGATGCGCGACTTTCTGCCGGCAGATGTCAGAAAACGCGAATACGTCATCGGCGTGATAAAGGAAGTCTACGAATCTTACGGCTTCGAGCCGCTCGAAACGCCCGCCGTCGAAAATATCGAAACCCTTATGGGGAAGTACGGCGAGGAAGGTAACCAGCTAATATTCAGGATCCTCAAACGCGGCGAAAAGCTTAAGGGCGGACTTTCACATCCGGAATTTGTCTCTCGATCTTCAACCCTGGAGGGGAATGACGAGCTTGCGGACCTTGCACTTAGATATGACCTGACCGTGCCGCTTGCCCGGGTGGTCGCCAATAGCCGCGACAAAATTCCCAAATTCTTCAAGCGATACCAGATACAGCCGGTTTGGCGTGCCGACCGGCCTGCCCGCGGCCGTTTTCGCGAATTCTACCAGTGTGATGTCGATGCGATCGGCTCGACATCAATGGTCATCGAAGGCGAGATGATGTCGGCGGTAACCGAGATCCTTCGGCGGCTGGGCTTCAATGACTTCACGATACGGCTGAACCACCGAAAGGTCCTGACAGACATTCTCGATACGGCCGGCGTGCCGAGAGAAGCACATTCTGATGCACTGGTTGCGATCGACAAGATGGACAAGATCGGCGTCGAGGGCGTTGCCGCCGAGCTTGCCGAACGCGGTATCGGAGAATCGGCCTCGACGATGCTGATGGATATCTTTGCTAAAACACAGGAGATCCTCCTTGGCGAAGGCGACATTAACCGGACGATCGTCAGCAATCTGATCAATATCGTCAGCAACGAAGTGCTTACGGAGATCGGCCAGATCCTAAAATTCTCGCACAAAGCTCCGATAGTCGTAGATCCGAGCCTTGCCCGCGGATTGTCCTACTACACCGGCTCGATCATGGAGATCAACGTTCCCGATCTGGCCGGAAGCCTTGGCGGCGGCGGCCGCTATGACGGCCTTATCGGTATGTTTGGCAAGCATCAGATACCGGCGTGCGGATTTTCCCTAGGCCTTGAGCGTATCCTCGTGGTTATGGACGAACGGGAAATGTTCCCTCCCGAGATCGCCGGGGCCAGCCCCGCCGATGTGATGGTGACGATATGGGATGAAGATTCCATTCCCGCCTCGCTCGAACTGGCTCGCGAACTACGCTCAAATGGCCTGAGCGTACTGGTCTATCCTGAGCCTGAAAAGCTGGGCAAACAGTTCAAGTACGCCGATTCGATCGAAGTTCCTTACGTTTGTGTTATCGGGGATGAAGAAACCAGATCGCGGACGGTCAAGCTAAAAAATATGACGACCGGCGACGAAGAGGTATTGAAACCCAAAGAGATCGCGTCCAGGATCCGATCCTGATATGGATCACAAGAGCATTGTCACAAATTACCATTCTGACGTCCTCCGCTCCTTCCGCAGCTACAAGCGGATGGCTGAGAGAGCGATCGAGCAGCTTGATGACAATGAGTTTTATCGGGTCATCGACCCCGAGTCCAATTCAGTGGCAGTGATCGTCAAACACATAGCCGGAAATCTGAATTCAAGATGGCGCGATTTCCTGACGAGCGACGGAGAAAAGCCTGACCGTTTCAGGGATACCGAATTCGAGGTATTACAGGATGACACCCGGGAATCCTTGATGAATTTCTGGGAATCCGGTTGGCAAACGCTTTTCAATGCGGTCGAACCCCTGACCGAGGACGATCTGGCAAGAACGGTCACGATCCGCGGCGAACCGCATACCGTCGTCGAGGCCCTCAATCGTCAGCTCACCCATTACACCTATCACATCGGCCAGATCGTCCTGCTGGCAAAGCATCTCCGCTCGTCAAAATGGCAGACGCTAAGCGTTCCCAGAAACAGGTCCGAGGAATTTAACCGGTTTCTCGAAGAAAAACGCCTCAGCCGCCGCCCCCAAACCGCTCCGACCGAGGCGCCATTCGAATTCACGTCGACCGTTGGACCAAGCGACGAAAGCGAACAGTCTTAATAGACGATAGTCTTAGTTTTCAAAGATCTAATTGCGGAAGAACCCAGTCGCTACCGCTCCCGGTTCTGACAGCTGACCACCGACCACTGACCACTGACCACTGGACTTAGAACGTCCAAAACCTTTTGCCCTTCTTCTCGCCGTGCATGCGGACGGCGATGGAGACGGCGTCGATCTGGTCGTCGTGGTGGCCGTGGGGGAATGAGCAGGCTTCTTGTATGAATTCTTCGTTCCATGGGCCGGCGACGAGG
>JBGTBC010000003.1:0-6504 GCA_041749555.1 Pyrinomonadaceae bacterium
CGCTGTACCCGCCCGTTCGCCGCTGTGGAAGAGGCCGACGGTGCGGTATTTTTTAAGCCGACGGCCGTCGTCCGCGTGGGGCTGAAAACGACTCTCGAGTGTGGAAAGGCCCTCGGTGCGCGGACAATATTGTTTCAATGCCCCGCCAAATTCCAGCCCTTGCCTGAGAACATCCTGAACATGAAGCGGTTCTTCACCGACCTCGACCGCGGCGATCTGAACCTGGCTTGGGAACCGCGAGGCAAAGCGTGGGAGGACGATATTGTCCGTGAAATATGCGATGAGCTTGATCTCTGGCATTGCGTCGATCCATTTGCTCGTCGCACAATCACACCCGACCGGGTTTATTATCGTCTGCACGGCATTCCGCGCTGGCGATACACCTACGAGGAAGACGAACTTCTCGAGCTCGTCTCACTTCTCCCCGACGATCGTCTCAGTTATGTTTTCTTCAATAACATAACGATGAAACAGGACGCAGGATGTTTCCAGAAGATCGTCCGCGACTTTAATTCCGAACCGGACAACGAAATCTTGTAACTCTTCAAGTTTTTGAGACGTCTACTGCACTGTACGCATACCGATAGGATGTCGGCATCGGCATTATATCGGCCATTTATATTTAGAGTGTTCAGGATTATTCGGAGGTTAATTATGAAAAAATTCATTGTCACGGTTCTTGGTGCCGCTGTTTTGTCTCTGGGGCTTGGGGCCCTGGTCGAAAGTGTTGGCGCCCGATTCAAGTCCGATCAGAAGGCCCTCGAGCTGATCGCAAAGGCTCGCCAGGCACTGGGCGGCGATGCTGCTATAAAGAATGTTCAGAGCATGCGGATAGTTGGAATGACGTCGCAAAGCTCGAAAACAAACGGTGTCGATTCCCTTGCTCAAGGTGAAACGGAGATCGCCTTTCAGCTGCCTGACAAGATGATGAGAACTGTCAGGTTCGGCAAGGGCGATGGCTCAGGAGCTCACGATGCAATAGTAAACAGCGAAGTAAACGTCGTTGTCGCTAGTCCGCATAGGGAAAAGGTCGTCGCTCTAGGCGGTGATAGCACGTGGGTCGAGGGCACCGGATCGGGTGAAGTAAAGAAGTTCGTTTTCAAGAATGAAAACGGTGCGATACATGAGCTGTCAGGCGATGAAGCCAAGCGAGTCGTGACGGTCCGCGGGGCCGGCGAAGGCGGCGAGAACGAGCGCGTATTCGTCATTCGCAAGTCTGACGGGAGCGTAGAACAACTCACCGGTGTCGAGGCAGAAAAAATGCTCAAGGCCACGCGTGAAGCAGACCGAACTTCGTTCTCGTGGAAAGAAGGAAATGGTACCGGTAAGGCCGAGCATGTCGCTGTTCTGGAGAACGCACCGGGCGGGATGGCATTCAAACATTCCGGTTCACGCGACAACGAAATGCTTCGTCTCACATTGAGCCTGCTGATGACCTCGCCCGAGGGTATGGATGTCAGTTATACGTTCGGCGGCGAAAGCATGGTTGACGGCACCGCCTGCAACATCGTCGTCGCTGAAGCCGCGGGCAGTTCCTACAAGATCTATCTCAGCCAGTCGACAGATCTGCCGGTGATGCTGGCTTATCAGGGAGCACGGCGGCCGGTGATGGTCCGATTCACCAAAGAAACGCCGGAGGCAGAAGCCTCGGCAGCAGCGACAGGTGCGAGAGTGTTTCAGCGAACAGGAGCTCCGACCCCTGAGGCCGCAGACTTTACGGTAAAATTCTCTGACTACCGAACGGTCGATGGTATTCAACTTCCATTTCGATGGACGCAGTCGGTCGCGGGAGTGGTCGACGAAACATTTGACGTGACCAGTTTCGAACTGAATCCGGCCAACATCTCGGAGAAGTTCCAGAACCAGAGGGTCCTTGTCCGTACCAAGAAAGCCGACGGAAACTAGATCGTCTCAAGTATTATTTCGCGAAAGAATGGCTGTCTCACATCGAGGCGGCCTTTTTTCGTTGATCGTCAGTGCCGCCCCTTCAGGGCGGGGACATCAGGATGACCTGTACCAGACGTTTCACATCTGGCTATTGTCTCCCGGCAGCTTCGCCGGTAGTCGCTCTTTCAGACATCCTCCAATGCATGAGATCCACGGCCGAACGCCTTCAGCCCGTTTCGGGCGGCATATTTGTAGCCACACGTGGAGCGTTTTTCGCGGAACGTGTGGTTAGGTCGAATGTCGGGTCCGAGCGTGCGTAGCATGCGGCATATGCCGTAGCGTTAAAGGGATCGCCCTTACTTCGTGCGGGCTTCTGCACTGCTGACGGCTTCGTCTCAAGTTCCGCTGTTAGATTTCAAAGAGCCAGATGTGAGACGCGTGTCTCTACTCATCTTATTGCCGGGGGCCGGAGGGACATCTTTCGCTTTTGGAGTGTCCCAGGTTCTCCGCTTTGAGAGGCGGGGAGAGGCCCGAGGTTGACTGGGCGGAGTGAGACGAGGCAGCGGCGAGTAGCGGGCGGGCGAAAGCTGTACGGGCTGCCGAACTTAACAAGAACCCCCGCTTAGACCGCGACGCGGCTGCGGATAGAAACGGAAAGCGTTCGTCCAGTGTGAAACGAGTGGGTATGTCCCAAATGAAGGCTTCGGTCGATTCGGAAGTTGAAAAGCCGTTGGGCCACTCCGGCTCGGGAATCTCGCTCTCGAACTCCCGCACAGTCCGGTTCACTATCAGCGGCCCCAGAAACTGCTGTGTAGGGAAGTTGTCTTTGATCTTCAGGAAGATCATGGCCCTGTCCGTCGGTGTCAGGTTGACTATCTCGCCGGCCGGGATCTCGTCGGCGTAGCGGCCCACCCGGATGCCTTCGGCCTCCAGTTCGACCGCGTATGAGAGGATCAGTCCCAAAGGCTCGCCCTTTTTGGCTGCTTCGTCATCAAGCTGGTCAATGATCCCAAAGATCTCACGCCGCAAACTATCATCGGAAAACGCCCGCTCGAACCCCGCGCATGTAACCGCGGCATCTTCAAGACCGATACCAAGCTCTCTCGCTATCCTGTAAACCTTCTGAACGTCAGCCTCTTCTGTAGGAATATGTGCCATAAATGAAACAATAACCCATCTGTCAGAGAAATGCAACAACTATTTTCACAAATATAACGAAAATGTTAAACAATATGGATAGTGTATGACCGGCGCGGAATATACACGCCCCTTTCACACACTAGATGCGTGTGAAAGGGGTTGGAGGTCACCCGGCCCATTTGGCGGCTTGCCGCCCGGTCTGATCCTGTTGGGTTTTGAGCGGAAACAGCGGTTGGGAGACATGTGAACTTGTTCGTCGGTCGTGGCGGATCAGTAAGGCGTGGTCCTCCCCTCAGATTTTGCCGACGCCTGGGCATGTTCCAGTGCTCTTGTGAATGCCACTTCAAGCTGTTCAATAATCTCATCAGCAATAACGCCTTCAACATGGATAGCGGATGGTGGACCTTCACCGGAATCCTCATAAGTGACGCTGACCCTTGCACTTGCACCTCGGCCGGTTTCACGTACAATTCTTCTGCGATTGTTTGGGTCAACAGTTTGATACTGAAACGACTGCGCGAGCATATCCGGAAGCACCGCCACTTTTTGAAAATCGATTTGCATCTTAGAAAGCTGACGCCGTTTGGACGCGGCCGCGAGCGAGACGCTTTGCGCTGTATCAAACACTATTTGAACACTGACTCTAACCATTTGTCCGGCATGCTCGGCCCGCAATCGATCGACTTCTTCTCCTATCATCCTGCCGGATATATACTGGGCCCAGCTGAGGGGCGTTCCCACAACGATGCTATTGTGGTAAAGCCGAGCGGAGTGGTATGGCCTCCCGAGTACTTCTCCATCAATTCCAAAGAGTTCAAGGTTGAACGCGTACGTCCGAAGTGGTTTCTCGGCGGAACCAACTTCTCGACCTTTGGCAAAAAACGCCGGAGTGTACTCGGTGAGTTCTTCTAACGTACATGCGATAAATCCCACTTCTTTTGCCCTACGAAGTGCCGGTTTGTAAAAACTCTTTCCAACAATCATTACTTTGTCTACATGAATTCCGCCCCGCGAAAGGTATTTGCCGATATATTCCTCGACCGTCTGACTGCCAATCTTTCTCGTAGAAGTGCCCCGTGCCTCGACCGCCAATCTAAAAGGTGATAGGTTTGCCTCAAATTCAACTAAAATATCGATCTCACGAGGATCTTCATCTGGACGCATTTGTATCAATGCAGGTGACGTAATCTTAGCCCCGCTTGGGGCATACAGTCGCTGGATTGAGGCCACCACCTCTTGAAATTCATTCGTTCTAGCGGGCATTTTCTTGTTCTTATCGTGTTCGGGGCGTTCCGATTCTCAGTCTCTACCTTCAATCTTGTTGCGGCATGTATTACGCCCTTACTAGCGTGCGGGCTTCTGCAACGAACTATCTACTGCAGAAATGATCCGGGATTATTGGATAGTCTCGGCAAATTGCAGCTTTAGCATTAAACGCATCTCGCGGCGGCTGAAGGTGTTTAAGAGCCGCAGGGTTTGCTGAAGGTCATTCCTGGCCAGTGTGTTGAGGACCGAATGATCTACTCCCAAGCTGCCAAAAGTACCACCATGCGTCAATAGGATCTCGCCATTTTGCACATTTGTATTGCCTTGAAAAGGACCGAGTACGACAGCGGCTTCGGTCAGTTCATTGACCTTTGGAATGAGCTGCTCGTAAATTCCGATGGCCTGTGGTGAATCAATGTTTGCGTAAGCCTGTATCACCTGCATGAATCTTGTCATATCCATGTTGTTTTCAGGCCGCTCGGGCAGCATTGCCAATACCTTTCCGATCACGGCGGTCGCGTATGCCTTATTTTCGACGCGGTCTTTGTGATAGATCGCGTTGGCGAGATTGATCAATGCGTGGGACCGCGTATTTTCGGGCTGTTCGTCGATGATCTGTTCGGCCTCGGCAAAGCGGCCTTCGCTGATGAGGCGGTTGGCATATTGTGCCTTAAGATTTCGCATCGCTTCATCGATCGCGTCGGGGGAATAATTATCTTTGATAACAGCGAAGGCGCGGTCCAGATCACCCTGTTGGATCAGTTTATGGACGGCATGCTGGTATATCTGGGGACGCACCTCGACGGGAAACTTCCTGGAGGCGGCGAGCAGCTCGTCGGAGTTTGCACTGTTAAGCAACTTTTGCAGTTCCGGGGTGTGATGGCCGAATAATTCGGAACGGCCATTTCGCGCCTGCATCACAGCCTTCAAACGGTCAACCTTTGTGGGTGCCAATTTCTCGGCAATGGGTACGATCGAGTTATTGAAATAAACGCGGTTATTCGAGCCAAGATAATATGAAAAGAGCTTTTCGCTCAACGCACGCATCTGCAGCTCGTCGAACCGGAATGATCTGTCTGTCTGCTCGCGAGGCTGGATGAAATCGTTCAAAAAGTTCATCGAATTTTGTATCGTCTGGTTTATCGTGTGATCATTTTTAGTAAGATCTGCTGCGATGAGCTTATCCACAAGCTGGGCAGCGATCGGACCGGCAGCCTGGGGCTCTTTTTCGTGGAGTTTCTTCAGCAAACCCAGGGTCTGGTGGCCGACATTCCTGGCAAGCGCGTCCTTGAGAAGTGTAACCATCCGTGCCGGGTTTTGGTCGGCGGCCCGCTGCATAAGCCTTTGCTCAAGATCGTTCTCGTGTTGGAGCAGGTAGTTTAGATTCCCGTAGGTGTCTATCTTCGCTGCTCCCTTCGGCGTAGCCAGTGCCCTTGCTACCAGAGGTGTACGGGTTTTCGCCAATATTTCGAGCGCTAGCTCGGCATCGTGGTTTGCGAGCATGTTCAGGATCTGGCCCCGGGTCGAGCCCGTGCCCAAAATATCGCTTAGAACGTTCGTTCGTTTTTGAATCACCTCGGCATGGGCCTGGGCTTCAAGCAACTCGGACGCCGCGTTAAGGAACAGACCGCGGGCACGTTCCGGGTCAGATCTCCAAAGCAGATTTCCGGCCTTGGCGCTGACGATCGCACGGTTCTCGGCAAGTACCAGGTTTGGAACCTCAGCGACGATCTGCTCGATCAGCTCGGCCCTTCGGGCCTGCTTTTCTTTAGCGGCGTCATCGACATCCTGAGCAAGAGCGGCAAACGAACCGGCGACGAATAGGAAAGCGAGAAGCGGGTGTCTGATCTGCATTACTGTTTTCTCCTGATTTTAGAACGATCACGGTAAAAGAGTTTGCAGAGCGGGAAAAGGTTGTATTGAGGGAAATATATTATCTGCCGACCGCCTGGATCATCGCGAATTATTGCCGTAGTATTTTGGGGTCAGTCCTGCAATATTGCAACTTGTTCGTGAAATTTATAATTTGTCGCAAAATATAAAATGTCCCGTTTTGTAGCTTTTGTCACAAAAGCAAGTGCCTGAATTAGCATGACGAGATCAGACGGACTTACTTGCCATGCCTGACTGCCTTTCAAGATCTGCCGCTACGGCGCGGATCTCGCCGTAGGTGTAGTCGTCGCCGAGGATCTCTTTTATCTGGCCGAGGCC
>JBGTBC010000004.1:0-4639 GCA_041749555.1 Pyrinomonadaceae bacterium
CGATCTTTCTCGATGTTGTTCCCCGAACTATAGAATCATCAACGAGCACGATCCGCCGTCCATTTATCAGGTCTTTGATGGGGTTCAGCTTCAGACGTACGCCAAATGAGCGGATCGACTGACTTGGCTCGATAAATGTTCGCCCGACGTAGTGGTTGCGGATGATCGCCTGCCGGTAATTGATGCCCGATTGGCTGGCAAACCCGATCGCAGCGGAAACACCCGAATCCGGAACCGGTACGACGATATCGGCACCGCACGGATGCTCAATGGCAAGCTGCTTGCCCATCTTATGCCGCGATTCATTGACCGAACGGCCAAAAATGGTCGAATCGGGCCGCGAGAAATAAACGTGCTCGAAAGTACATACCGAGACCGGCCTCATCTCGAATGGCTTTGATGTGCTCAGGCCGCTTTCGTCGATGATGATCATTTCACCCGGCTCGACCTCGCGGATGTATTCGGCGTCGATCAGGTCAAACGCACAGGTTTCGGAAGCAACGCACCATGCGTCATTGAGCTTACCCAGAACCAGGGGGCGAAACCCGCGGGGATCGCGGACAGCGATCATTGAATGCGGCGTTAAGAACAATAGCGAGAATGCTCCTTCGGTATCCTTCAAAACCTTTTCGACCGCTTCGGCCACTGTTTTTGCGGGAGTGCGGGCGATGCTGTGAAGGATAGTTTCCGTGTCCGATGTCGAAGAAAAGATGGCTCCTGACCGCTCGAGTTCAACGCGTTTAGACGCGGCAAACGGCAGATTTCCGTTGTGGCAAACGGCGATCTTACCGTGCTGGCAGGCAACCGAAAACGGCTGGACCTCCTTGATCGTGTTCTTGCCCGCGGTCGAGTATCGCGTGTGGCCGATCGCGCTCGTGCCGGTGAGCGTTTTGAGCACTTCCTCATTCAACACATCGGCGACCAGCCCGACCTCACGAAACTGATGCAGATCGCCGCCATCGGCCGAAACGATACCGCACGCCTCCTGGCCGCGATGCTGCAATGCAAAAAGGCCAAGCTGCGTCAGCGTAGAAGCCTCAGAATGCCCGTAAATACCGAAAATGCCGCATTCCTCGTGAAACTTGTCGAGAACGAGATCCATACATGTCTATTTTGCCACAGAAAGAATTTAGCCACGAATTACACCAATAGCACGAATGAAAAACCTCTCCTTATTAGTGTAATTCGCGGGCTAAATGTCTGCTTTCCTAACCGACACGATCACGCATTTTGACGTCGGCGTGCCGCTGCGTTTCGCAATACTGTCGAGAGGAATGAGCGGATTTGCTTCAGGAAAATACGCGGCAGCACAATCCCGCGGGATCTTGTAGGGTACGACCGTGAAACCGTGAATATGTCTTTCAACGTCTTGAAAATGGCTAGTGATACTGACCTTTTGACCTGCTATCAGATCGTGACCAGCAATGTCATCCTTATTCATGAATATCACGTGCCGGTCACCGTCTATGCCGCGATAACGGTCATCGAGGCCGTAGATCGTCGTATTAAATTGATCGTGCGAGCGGATCGTTGTAAGGAAAAGGCGGCCCGGCGGCAGATCCATCACTTTCAGATTGCTCGGTTTGAAAAGAGCCTTCCCGGACGCAGTATTGAAAATACGCTCACGCGGCGGATTGGGCATATAAAACCCTCCGTCATCGCGGATGCGTTTGTTGTAATTTTCACAGCCCGGCACGACACGCGAGATCGAATCGCGGATCAGATCGTAATTACCGGCCATTGCATCCCAGTCTACCGTGGATCTATCGCCGAGCGTGCACCTGGCAAGACGGCTGACGATCCAGGTTTCGCTTCTAAGATGTTCGGATGCCGGCTCGAAAACACCCCGCGACATTTGCACGTTGAGCATCGTGCTTTCGGTAGATATAAACTGCTCGCCGCTTTCTTCCCGGTCGATCTCCGAACGGCCGAGGCAAGGCAGAATTATCGACGTTTTGCCCGGCGTGAGGGCGGTACGGTTGAGTTTCGTAATGACCTGGACCGTCATATCGCAATTGGCAAGTGCGGCCGCAACGGCCTCGGTATCAGGCGATGCCGCGGCAAAATTGCCGCCCATGGCAAAGAACACCTTCAGACGGCCATCGCTCATCGCCGCAATACTTTCAACAGTATTAAAGCCATCGGCCAATGGCGTTGCAAAGCCGAATTCCCTTTCGAGATTCTCACGAAAAACGGGATTCATCTGCTCCCAGATGCCCATGGTACGGTCACCCTGGACATTCGAGTGTCCACGGACCGGGCAAAGGCCGGCACCTTCGCGGCCGATCGCACCACGCAGAAGATGCAGATTTACGATGTCCTGTATCGTAGCAACCGCTGCCGTATGCTGCGTGACGCCCATTGCCCAACACGTAATGAACGAATCGGCTCCAATGATCATTTCGGCCGCTTCGTCGATCTGCTGACGCGTCAAGCCGGAACCGGCAGCGATATCCGCCCAATCGACCGCGTCCAGCGAGTCGACGAGATCGTTATAACCGTCAGTTTTACTATCGATGAAATCGCGGTCAAGCACCGCTCCGGGTGCTTCACGCTCTCGCTCAAGCAGTATTTTCATCAGGCCCTTGAGCACCGCCATATCGCCGCCGATGCGAACGGGAAGATGAAGATCGGCGAGTTTCGACGGCCGGAAACCGAGCACTGAGAGCAGATTGCCGTGCTGAGGATTGGGATCGACAAAGCTCGTCAACCCGACTTCGGCCAGTGGGTTTATAGAGATCATCTTGGCACCCGCGGCTTTCGCGGCGGCGAGCGATGAGAGCATTCGCGGTGCGTTCGTTCCCGGATTCTGGCCGATGACGATCACGAGGCCGGTCTTTTCAAAATCGGACAGCCTGATGGTCGCCTTGCCCAGCCCGATCGATTCAGCCAGAGCAACACTGGTCGATTCGTGGCACATATTCGAACAATCGGGCAGGTTGTTCGTGCCGAATTGACGCACAAAAAGCTGATAAAGAAACGCAGCCTCGTTCGATGTGCGGCCCGAGGTGTAAAAAACGGCTTCGTCAGGCGATGCAAGTGCATTTAGTTTGCCCGCGATCAGTTTTATAGCATCATCCCACGAGACCGGCTCGTAATGGCTGCTACCAGCGTGAAGGATAAGAGGTTCGGTCAAGCGGCCTTGTTTATTCAGCCAATAGTCGGGATGTGTGGCGAGCTCGCTGACCGAATGTTTGGCGAAAAAATCGGCTCCAATGTGTTGTCTTGTAGCTTCGTCGGAAAGTGCCTTGGCCCCGTTCTCGCAGAACTCAGCCATTGTGCGGCGATCTTCCGGATCGGGCCAGGCACACGATTGGCAATCGATGCCGCCTTTTTGATTAAGGTTCAGCAAGCCGCGTGTACCTCGAACCACACCCATTTTGCCGAAAACGTGCCTGAGGGCATTCGTCACGGCGTGAAAGCCAGCCGACACCGTCGGTGGTTCCGAAACGTTTAATTTATAGGCATCGTCTTTCTCACCCATAAGTTTTCAATTGTTAATTGGAAATTGAAAAATTGTTAATTGGAAGCGAGATATCTTTTCTACCAATTTACAATCAACAATTTACAATTGACAATCTCCGACACGCTGCTTTCCGCAGTAGATATTGAACCGCCCATCGCGGATAAAGCCGATCAGTGTCATTCCGAAGTCGGTTGCTAGTTCAACCGCCAGACTCGACGGAGCTCCGACGGCCGCGAGGATCGGAATACCCGCCATCAGGGCCTTTTGCACCAGCTCAAAACTGGCACGGCCGCTTACGAGCAGCACCCGATCGTTAAGTGGAATTTCACCATCGAGAAACTTCCGGCCGATTACTTTATCGAGAGCATTGTGACGACCTACATCCTCTCGAACCAGATCGAGCGATCCATCGCCATGGAACAATGCTGATGCATGAAGTCCGCCGGTCTGCTCAAAAATATCTTGGGCCTGTCGAAGTTTCTCCGGAAGGTTGTGGATATGAGCACTGCTAACCGTGAACTGGCCTGATTCCAACCTGATAGCACCTGTATGCAAAGCCTCGATCGATGACTTACCGCAAACGCCGCAGCTGGATGTTGTGTAGAAATGCCGTTCGAGCTTTTTGAAGTCGATCTCGACGCCCTCGTTCAGGTCAATGCGGATGGTGTTCGAATTAAGCGCAGCAACTCGGTCGACTACGCTCTTCCCTCTTCCGATCTTCAGCCCGCAGTGGCGGATCTGATGTATCTGGTCGTGCGAATTAATGATCCCTTCAGAAAAAAGAAAGCCGGCTGCGAGTTCGGCATCGTCACCGGGCGTCCGCATAGTGATCGAAATAGCACGATGCTTGGTTGTCTTATTGGTTGGGAAACCCAAACGGATCTCCAGAGGCTCCTCGATTGCAAGGACATCGTCAAATTCACGTTCCGGTTGGCCGTTGACAATGCGCCGGACTGCAATTTCCGAAAAAGCCTCTGATTCCACGAACTGATTTTACCAGACGTATGACGTTTCACCGTAGGGGTTAGAAGGAAGAAGCGTGAGCCGCCTAGACCGTATGTCTAAGGAGCACATAGCTGACTCGGATTGCAGTTGTTGGTGTTAGGACAACTCGATTGCACTATGCAGTGGCCCGGACTAGAACAACGACACGATGTTTGCGCCCAAACGTTT
>JBGTBC010000005.1:0-6187 GCA_041749555.1 Pyrinomonadaceae bacterium
GGGCGGGTGACGGGCGCTGGTCAACAGCTATGCTCGCCAGCCGGCGCTCAATCCTTCGCCGGCATGGCGGAAACGAGATGCGCCCAGAAATCCTCACGCGAATTGGTGCGCGGGAACGGCGTCGCCGGCTCCGGCTGCGCGCCATCAGCCGCCTGACGTCCCATTTCAGGGCGGAGATGGCGTTGTCGAACACCGGCTCATGCTGACGCGGCACGGCCCGCTTGTCCATGTCGGGACAGGCGCGGGCAGCGGAAAACCGCGGCATTGGCCTCAGAAGTTGTAAACCAGCGTCAGGCGCGTCGTCGTGTCAAAGTTGCGCAGGCCCGGCGGCGGGTTCGACTGGTTCTGGTACAGGAACGAGAAGCGCCCCGAAAACGCGTCCGTCAGCTTCCAGGTCAAGGACGTCAGCGAATTGAAGGTGCTGTTGATGTCCTGATAGAAATAGGACGCGTTCTCGCTGAATTCGAGCGTCGGGGTGATCTTCCAGACAAGGTTGCCGGCGGCGCGGAAGGCAAAGCCGCTTTCATAGACATCATCGACAAACTGCGTCTGGCGCAGCGCCGGACCGGCCTCCAAGTCAAGCGTCACCTTGTCGGTGGCGACCAGCTTGTAACCAAGGCCCAGCGACTGCGAGAAGCGATAATCAAAGCCGGCAAACGGATCACGCTCGTACGACAGGGTCAACAGCGCATAGAGCCGGGAATTGATCTTGTAGTTGCCCTCATAGCCGGCGAAATAGCGTTCCGCCGTCGTCACGTCATTCTGTCGCTGATAGTCGATGAAGCCACGGAGCTGGTGCTTCCAGTGCAGCGATTCCTTGGTCAGCTTCAGGCCCAGTGCGACACCGGTGTTGTCGGTGTTGCCGCTGGTGAAGAAGGCGCCGAACTCGCCCGATCCGGACCAGCCTTCCAGGAAGCTTTGCGAGGCCAGCTTTTCCTCGCGTGCCTTGGCATTGGCGGCGGTGATCGCGGCAACCTTGGCATCGATCTCGGCGACCGAGTCGGGATTGGTCTTCTTGGCGATGTCGGCAATGGTCTTCAACTGCGCCTCGTCACCGCCGGCGGCATCCAGCATGGCGCTGACCGCATCGGGCAAGGGTGCCGCCTGTGCCGCGCCGGCAAAGACCAGCGCCGAACAGGCCAGCAACGTGACGCGCAATCCGACAATCATCCTGTTCCC
The DNA here is from genome assembly GCA_041749555.1 of Pyrinomonadaceae bacterium. Lineage (GTDB taxonomy): Bacteria > Acidobacteriota > Blastocatellia > Pyrinomonadales > Pyrinomonadaceae > OLB17. The sequence continues at coordinate 1,180 of JBGTBC010000005.1, forward strand.
CTCTCCAAAATTTGCAAGGTTTGCAGATCGGATACAGAAGCTGCCATCCCGGCAAAAGCCGGAACTGGGCAATCAGCGGCATTTTTTGCCCGCTGTGGCCCTGGTGTCGCGGTGGCACTGGCACCCCCGCACGGCTTGCGGCAAAAGGGCAGGGATGCCCGCTGCCACCACCGCCCGGATTGCTCCGATCCCGCTTGTCATGGTCGACGATGATCCGCAGGCGGCGGCCGCGGCCTTTGGCGATGCCTTTGCCCGCACCGGCTTCGCCATCGTTGCCAACCATGGCATTGATGCTGCCGTCATCGCCCGTGCCGAAGCCGCCGCCCGGGCGCTTTTCGCTTTGCCCGAGGCGGAAAAGGCGGCTCGCGAAACCCTGGCACTTCCGATATATCCCGAATTGACAACGGACCAGATCGCTTACATAGCGAGTTCGATCTCGGAGTTTTATGCTCGCCGGCCCTGAATTTTCTAATGCAGGATCTCGTAGAAATTAATGCGACGGGCATAAAAACGCGGGCGGTTATTGGTCTCGTGGTGTTGCTAGCGTTGATCTTCGCTTGGATCGCGATATCGATGCAGTTTGGCGGCCTGCTTGCCGAGAACACATCCCCGGGCGATCCTAATGCAAGTGATATCGCCGCACTTTCGGTAAGTTTGGCTCCCGGCAATCCACAAACTCATAATCTTGCCGGCATGACGGCGGATGATCCTTTTGCATCGGTTGAACATTTTGAGACGGCGGTCCGATCGGCGCCGAATGACTATCGCTGGCGAGTGGCACTTGGCCGTGCTTACGAGCAGATCGATCAAATCGAAAAGGCGGAGGCTCAGCTCAAAGCCGCCGCTGATCTCGCTCCGACCTATGCATTTCCTCGATGGCATCTGGGGAATTTCTATCTCAGACAGGGGCGGGAAGGTGAGGCGATCGAGGAGCTGAAAAAGGCGACCACAAATCACTTTTCGTTTCGCGAACAAATATTTTCGCTCGCATGGGATTTTTCTAATGGCGATCCGGCCCAGGTTGAGAGGGTGGCAGCCGAAAATGCGGAAACGCGGGCTTATCTCTCACGTTTTCTTTCGCTGCGAGGACAAGGAGAAAACGCGCTGCGGGTTTGGAACCAACTCGATGATGCCGACAAGACCAGATTTAGCATTGTCGGCCGGTGGGCCATTCAGGATCTTTATGGAAAGGGCAACTTTCCCGAGGCCCTCGAGATCGCCCGGCAGCTCGGGGACACGAACGCCGTACCTGAATCGATCTCGAATCCATCATTCGAAGATCCGGTTGTTGATGGGCCACAAGCTCGATTTAGCTGGGAGATCTTTAGAGGCGAACCACGCGTTGAGATAACCGTCGATAATCAGGTGCGACAGCAGGGAAATCGCAGTTTGAAAGTGTCTTTCCGCGGTGTCGGGAGATCTGACCTTGTGAACATTTTTCAGACTGTAATTGTGAAGCCCGATAAGAATTACACACTTCGTTTCTGGATCCGGACCGAGGGGCTTAGGAGTCCTGTGCGTCCGCTGCTGCAGATCGTAAGTGCGAACGACAACGCGGTCTTGGGCTCATCGGAGATGTTCCCGCCGGATTCGCCGGAGTGGAGCCAAGTGAGTATTTCGTTTCGTTCCGGTACCGCTACCAATGCAATAAGTATCCGCACGTCGAGGCCGTCCTGCGGTGAGCAATGTACGGTTACCGGCATTCTATGGTACGACAATTTTGAATTGGTGCAGGGGCAGTGATGTCCGTTTTGATCGACTGGCAGGATCAATGAAAACAGAAAACCCCACAACCAGGATCAGCACGATCTCATTTGTTCTTCTCTGCGGGACGATCATTTTCACGACGCTGGCATACGGAGCGGTGCATCAGCCGATCATCGCCCTGTTTTATTTGGTTGTCACGATCCTCGCCATTCTATGGTCGGCGGATTCACTCTTCACAGGTACTCTCCGGTTTAGCAGATCTCCACTGCAGCTTCCGCTGCTTTTACTTGGCATTTATGGCTTGATACAGGTCATTCCGTTCGGTTATACGGCAGACCCGGACAGCGGCCTGGTTATTGCGAGGACGATCTCGATCGAGCCCTTTGCAACACTTTCAACCGCGGTCCATATTCTGGCCCTGTGTGCATTTATGGCTGCGGTACTTATATATACCGATCGCGCGTCCCGGGTCCGCCGGTTGGTAACTTTGATAACCGTTTTCGGTTTCCTTTATGCGTTTTACGCCATTATCCAGTCTGTTTTGAGCCCTAATAAGATCTTTGGTATCTACGAGCCGGTTTTCGCTGTGCCCTTTGGTTCATTCGTCAATCGACACAATTTTGCGGCCATCATTGAAATGACGATCGCCCTTCCGCTGGCCCTGATCTTTACGGGCGCGGTGGACAAAGACAAGCGGCTGCTTTACTGGGTCGCGGTTGCGCTAATGGCAACGGCCCTCCTGCTCAGCGGATCGCGTGGCGGCCTTGTGGCGCTGCTGGCGGGGCTGGTTTTTCTGGCTATCCTTACCATCAGGCAGATCGGGCGTTCGCACGCCTTCCTCTCTGTGACGCTTGCTGCGGCATTAGTCTTTATTGCGTTGGCCGGAGCGGTATTTGTCGGAGGTGACACTTCGCTCACACGTTTTTCGGATGCGGCGGCCGGGAACGACATCTCGTCAAGTCGAAACCATATCTGGGGAACATCTCTAAAGGTCATCTCTGAACATTTTCCTCTAGGCGCAGGCCTCGGGGCATTTCCACAGGCATATACCCGCTTTGACACCTCTGGAGGAGCCCATCGAGTTGACCAGGCGCATAATGACTACTTACAGGTATTGGCGGATGCCGGAGTGGTTGGTGTGGTCCTCGGGGCCGTCTTTATATTCTTGTTGTTTCAAGAAGGGTTTCGAAATGTAAAAAGCCAAAATAAGTTTCGAAGAGGCGTAGCCGTCGGAGCTTTCACCGGATGTTTTACGATCCTGGTGCACAGTCTGTTCGATTTTGTACTTCACATAACTGCGGTTTCGGTGATGTTTTTGACACTTCTTGCCCTATTAGCTGCCAGCGGACGGCGTTTTGACGATGATGCGATAGAAGTTGAAGATAGGAGCCGCAGCAAGAAAGCCGCAACGATAACCGATCTTAGCCGAAAATCCTCGGAGGTGCGATCTAGGCGGTCTCGTTTCCCGGAGCCGGAGGCCTGAATCGTCCCAACAATCGAAATACCCACCAAATGACGCCATGTGAAACGTAGATCGCCGCAATAGCCAATAAAGCATACCTGGAATAAAACCAGACAGCCATTCCCATACCGGCTAACACGACGATCAACAAAAAAGCCTTCCGGCCCTTTCCGACGCTTTTCATGCTGGAGTATCGGATAGTACTGACCATAAGGACCGCCAATAAGGCGATAAGGCCCATCAGTAAATAGGCGTAAAGCTGCGGTGCCGCTTCTCCATACACGCTTAAAGGCGCGGGTGCAAAATGCACCAACGCTGCAAGTAGTCCGCCGGCCGGCGGGATCGGCAATCCGACAAATGCCTTCTTGTCGACCTTTGGGGAGCCTTCGATAAGAACGCGTGGACGTGTGGCTTGTAAATTAAATCGAGCGAGGCGGAAAGCACCGCACATCAGGAAGGCGAAAAGCAGAAACACCCCAAGGTTATGACCCGGGCTATTTTCCGAAAAAGTTGGGGCAATAGCCCACCCATAGATCAACGCGGTCGGGGCGATCCCAAATGTCAGGACGTCGGCAAGCGAATCGAATTGAACACCGATCTCTGTTGCGGTTCGCGTCGCACGAGCAACGCGTCCGTCGATAGTGTCGAACAGTATCGCCAGGCCAATGGCAAGGCCAGCGCTGTTAAAATAACCGGCGGCTGCTAACGGGTCCGTCTCGGAGAGATGAAAACCCCGAATAGACCACAATACGGCGAGGTATCCCATCGCAACGTTCGCTGCGGTGAACAGGGTGGGGATCAGGTATAGCCCCTTCTTTAATCCTCGATGCGGAGGCCTTGTATCGTCTGCTCTCATTTGTCTATTGCAGCCGGCCGATGATGGTCTCGCCGCCTTTTACCTTATCTCCGATCTGGACTGTGATCTCAACATTCGGCGGCATAAGAACATCGGTCCGTGAGCTGAATTTGATCAGCCCGAACTTTTGGCCGCGTTCCAGATCATCGCCTTCCTTTGGCCAGCAAACAATTCGCCTGGCAAGTATACCGGCGATCTGGGTGCATGTGACGGTCAGGTTTTCACCGGCGATCTCGAGAGAATTTCGCTCGTTGACGAGACTTGCGTTATTGCTTGTCGCGGGCGATTTACGTCCGCGTGTATATGTAATTTTGGAGATCTTACCGGCGATTGGTGACCGATTTATGTGAACGTCAAGCGGCGAAAGAAAAACACTGACTAGTTTGCTCTCATCATTTGACTCGATGCGGGTGACCCGCCCGTCGGCTGCAGAAACGATGAGCCCGTCACCAGTCGGCACGACACGGTACGGATCGCGAAAAAAATACACCATGAAGACCGCGATCAGAATCAGGGGTATCGCAGCGATCCATAAGCCGAAAAACGCCAGCACGGCTGCGATGCCAAGCGGCACCAGAACGAACGGAAACCCCTCTTTTACCATATTAAACAAGTGTCCATAGTACACAATGCAAGCGGATAACCGAAACACAAAAAAAGCCCGGTGTCGGCAAACACCGGGCGAAGAGGAGGATTGAATGAAGAAACTTCAGGTTCTAACGGGGTTGTCCTTTGCATAACTGTATGCACACCATGCGGCAACCAGATGGACTATCCATCCCAACGTACCTGCCGATCCGATCCACGAGAATCCTGTCAAAACGAGCCAGATTATCCCCACGATAATCCTGCCGTTGTATATCTGACCGACGCCCGGGACCAATAGGCTTAATATGCCAGCTAATAAAGGTTCACGCATAATTCCAAAGTGCCTCCACAAAATAATTACGACGACGTTGGCAGTTTGTTTCAAAAATCGCTAA
>JBGTBC010000006.1:0-11492 GCA_041749555.1 Pyrinomonadaceae bacterium
TTATCCACTTCGATCGGCCTGACGATCCTGATATGGCGAACAGTCGCCCGAGGTACAAGACGCCTGGCAGAATCGAAAGAACAATAGCCTTATTGCACCTGCTCCCTATTTTGAACGTTCGACAAGTTCACGAATTACCCGGCCGGGAAACCGGCGGAATCTGAGCTGTCGAAGTTCCTGCGAAGGCTCGTTGTTCTCATCAACCTTGCCCATCAATCGCAAAACCGTTGGAACAAAGCTCAGGCTGTCATAAGGCTCGTCGACCACCCGTCCCTTCGGAATCCCCGTCCTATTCCCACCGGCGATCATAAAGGTAGAATTCGTCGAAACCCTGAAAAATGACCCATGGTTACCGCCCGGATTAAAACCGCGGACATCAAAGTTCCAGTGATTTTGTGCCAATACAAGCATATCGGCCTCGGTAAGTTGTCGCTGCCGCTGACGAAATCGACGAATAAGCTTCTGATCGGCCGATAGCGAACTCTCCTCATCCTCGTCAAATAAAGGATGGCTTTGCACGTGCTCATTTATGCCCACGATGGCAGTCGCGTACTTCGCTTTATGTGTGGCCCGCATCCATTCGGTCTCCGTGTGCCAGGATTTTAGCCACGAGCGCCTTTCATCTTTGGGGATCATCATATCCGGATCTTCGTAGTACTGGAGAGGAAAACCATCTGCAATTTCCCGTCGCTCAAACGAGAATGAGCCGTTAGGCTCTGCCTTAAGACCTGAGACCGGTAAATAGCGATAGCTGGTTTCCCCGTTCGCGTCTGTCCGCGAAAGCAGCAATGCCTGGCGGTCAGGCCCGCCATATAACCATACCGGATCGGCAAGACCGTCGCGCGCCCCCAGCTCATTAAACCCGGCGAGCGGCAACCGTACGGCGACCATATCTACGGGTCGATTGCTCACATCTGATTGAACATTGTTTCTTACTCGCTGGGAATGAAGCAGCTCCAAATAATCGACCCGAACAAAGCTCTTGTCCAGATCGAGATCTTTTTCAGAATTAAGGGTTAGCCCAAATCGTGATAACCCGACAATATAGTTTTGAAGTTGGAATAAGGAATTGGGTTCACCCATCGATCCCGGAGCGATGATATCCTCGATCTTGATACGTCTTGGATCACTGCTCCCCTGCTTGAGAGCCAGCAAATTATTCAGCGTGCGAAGATACCCGCTGAATTGTCGATGAGTTTCCTCCGCTATCCGTACTTGTTGTGCAGCCCGCGTGATACTCTCGGTTTCGCTCCGGTTCAGGACCTCTCCCGATTTTTTCTTCCCGTTGGGAAACAGGGAGCGTTGAGTCTCGATCCAGCGTCGAAGTGCCTCGAGCTCTTCGTTAACTTCACCGGCTGTCTGACGCCATACGGCGACATTCCTCGAAAGGACCTTAAAAAACTCTTGAGTGACGGCCGCCCTGACATCCGGATCCAATTTGCTTCTCTGTAATTGCTGGTGAAGCAGATGCAGCAAATTGAGGTCGCTGTTACGCAGATGAATTGACGTCCGTTCGTTCCCGTCAAAATCAACAAGTGCAGTCGGATACGGATTGCTCTTTCCCTTGAGATAATAAGAGTCCGATGAGTTGGTTCGTATGATCGGAGTTAGCGGATACAGGCCCTTGACCGTATATTCGAGCATCAATCGGCGTTTCGTCACTACATGATGCCCTCCACCCGCCGGGCTGCCGAGCATTCTTACGATGTTAAATCCCTGACTATAAGCACTTTCCGAGGAGTTGAATCCATGATCGGAGATCAGGATCATCGCCGTTTCATCAGCTCGTGAAGAGGACTTTATCGCCGACCAAATGCGCCCGATAAGTCGATCTATCTGTTTTAGACTGGTCAACCGAGAATCCTTGTCATTGTTATGATGTGAAACGTGGTCAAAATCGGTATCAAAATAATCGAAATAATCGATGTCCGGACGCTTTTCCAGCTTGCCGAGGATGTCCCGTTCCGCCTGGCGGATCGTCACGGCGCGGAATTTGAGGCCGATGGTCCACTCATTTAAAAAGTCCGTGAAGTCGCCGGGATAAAGATTAACAAAACCACCGGCAAGTAGAGCCCAATCATTTCCCCGCTGATAAAGCTGATGTGCCGTATATCTGTTTTCCCAGGGAAATGCATCCGCCAGTATTGGTATCTCGAGCTGGTCCATTACCTCAACAGCCGGCATATCGACTTTCTTGCCCATTCCATATCCTATGTAATATGGGAAAAAATTAAGATAGTCATAGGGATAGAGCGTATATCGATCGTATTCAACATTGCCCTTGATCTGGAGTCGTCGCCCCGTATCCAACTGCCCCCACGCCGGCCCGGAAAGGCTCATTCCGCGCGTATAAAAATTGGGCAAACGCGTACCGTTCTTGTAAAAGACCTCTTCAAACCACGGCAGTTTCGAGTTCCCGGTCGATGGGTCACGCTCTTTCACAAAGCGGTCTACATAGTATCCCGGCAATCCATCCATCTTAATGATCACGACACGCTTTACACCTTGTGCGCCGGCAACGGCACATGCCGCCGCTAAGATCGCACATAAACAAAAGATCCTTGATACCGGATGAGGTAAGAACATTATTCAAATAAGATGTGAAATTATTTAGGAGCCGACACGCCTATCGCGATTATAGACGACAGATCGCTTGACGAAATACGTTGGCCCTCTTCCACGGCCCGTTTGAGGTAACTGGCACTCACGTTACGAGATATTTCTGTCGGTTGCGCCGATCTATAGATGGCCAGAAGCTCCTTTTTGGCTGATGAATTGTTGATCTTGTACAGGCCCGCAAGACAAAGCAACCGGGTTTCTTCGGTGTTGCTAATTGAATATATCTTAGCCAGAGCGCGGGTTGTCTTGACCTCGGCCTCAGCCCCGTTTCGAGCAATGTAGCTCAACGATTCCCTGAGCCGATCCATATTCGTGTCGATCTCAGGCCCTGCGGAATTGTACGCAACTTCACGGATAAAACGCTGATGGCGGTCGAGTTGCCGACGGTGGTCCATCTGAGCGGTCAATTGCGGGGTTTCCTTTTCACGGTGCGTGTAAAGCCCAAACGTGATCGCGTTAGCGGCCGCGAAAAGAGCGCGCGCCGTCCGGGAATGCTTTAACCGCACCATTTCTTCACGACGGTCGTCTCGTATCTTTTTTGACAGGCCATCAGGCCGCCGGGCATATGCCAAAAGATTATCGTATTGCTTCGATGCTATCCGCAGTTCCGCCTCGACATCGTTGCCTAAAGGATTAATTGAGCTTGTATTGACACGCCGTGCCACCTCTCGACTGAATTCCGGATCGAGAGAATCATCTATAGCCAGCAAAAGCCTCAACTGCGCATATGAACGGAATCTTGATGCCTGATTCAGGTCCATACCTCGACGGCCGGTTACAAAGTCATAGATCATTCGGCCAAAAAAATAGGGAATACTATGAAACTGTGAGAGCGAGAGCAGATTATCGGTCACATCCATCAGGACCCGGCGAGACAATTCACGAAATTTAGGGTTTCTCGCATCACGAAAGTCCACGAGGATCATCGGGACCTTGGGGTGGTCCAGCCCGTAAAGGGCTAACGGGATCATGGTTTTGGCCGTTGCTCCCGGCGTTTCGGGATCTACCTGACGGTCCTCTGAATCGAACCATCGAATCTGCTTATACCCGTTCCAATCCAGGAGCCTCTTGTCCGTCCAGGGATTTTTAATATTCAGGAACCGCGATGCGAACTGCCTGCCTTGATTGGCTTTAACGTCTGATTCGCTCGTCCATACGAGCGCGTGACGGGCCGATCCATCCTCCGTCAACATCGGGTCGAAATAAAGTCCTTGGGCTTCAGTGTACTGACGTAAAAGCTCCCAATTATGGCCTCTATAGTCGCGGGTCAACTTCCGGTCCTCTTCATGGACACGCTGAAGATTTTCGCTTTGCATTGCCCAACCGAAAGATCTGTCGGTAAGGGAGAGCCGGGCCTGAATATCATTAAGCTCGGAATCTGAAAGAACTTTTTCGCCGCCCAATTCCTGGAACAACGATAGAGCCGCCATTGAATCGGCAACCGCCGACCGATGATGATCGACCCGGTTTTGTCTATACTGCATTGACGATACCTTGGGCCCCATGCTGAACCCGTTGACGACCATCCTTTTGAATAGAAACCAAAAAAGCTTGTTCCAGATCACTTTATCTGACTTCTGAAGATCTACTAACGCCGGGGGCGGATCGCTCCCCACCTTTCGATTGGAAGCACCTGAATAAAGGAATGGCACAAATGCCTCGGCCCTTTGTCGGATCGACGGTCGGGTAAACGAATGCATCCACACATAACGAAGTATGTCATTGTCAGGATTTGAATCTCCAAGAGTGTCTTTGAGCACGCTGATCAGCGGCGTCTCCAGACCCGGGCCCTGAAGTTCGTTTTCGCCGTTTGCACGGCGGGCAAGTATCGTTATCAATTCAGCCCCGGCATCGATGGGGACCTTTTCCACGCGAAAAAGCGATGGCAGCGTATTCGACGGTGCCGTCGAAATAGTAGACGATGCTTCAACATTGGGCGTTGAAAGAACCTGAGCGCTGGCCCCGATCGAAGAGATCAACACGCTAATGAAGCAAAGAAATGCGGAAAAGCGGGGACTGTTGATTATCTCATTTCGGAACATAGGCGACTTCGTTTAAAAGTTTTATTCGGGCCAAACAACGAATAAGGAAATAAGTGCCGAAACGTTGAAACCCGAATATTCAGGGCTTGGATGCTCAAACTGTGCTATGGGTTTGACTAATTGATCATCCGGGCTCTATAGACAGTCATTACCTCTACAGAGGCAACACCCAGCGCACTGAGAAGCAAAAGATGTACGAAACCGCCTTTTCCCATGATGACCAATACAAGCCAGGTAAGAAGTAGGATGCCCGTGATTATTCTAAGCATATACATTTCCGACACGCCGAGGTACTAAATTTAAGATGATAACATTTCCAAACATTGTTCTTGAGCTTCGTTTTGACACGTCAATAAGTAATCAGATAATCTGCCATTTCATACGGCAGGTTTCAACCAAGATTGATCTGAAGTGAATTACAATCTGAATTAGCACCATAATCTCTTGTCAACATCGACCCTTTCGCCCCAGACCGCGATAATAAACCCTGAAGCGTTTTCAGATGACCTTGCGTTCGCCCGCAAGCGAAAGGCTGCTGTTTTATTAATTACGCTATTTTTGATCACTGGGTTTTTGCTAAGGATCGGAGGCCTGGGAACGGAAAGTCTGAGCGAGGACGAGCTGAACAAGCTGCAGACCGTTGAGGAGTACCGGGCCAACGGATTGTCCGGTAAGAACGGCGAGCACCCGTTCCTGATGAAAGGACTCCAAACGGTTAGCGTTATAACCTTTGAAAAATGGAATTCTGTATCTTCGGAGAACCTTAAGGTCTCTACCGAAGCGGCACTTCGTTTTCCCATCGCCTTATTCGGGACCTTCTCGGCGCTTCTGATCTTTCTGCTCGCGTCTGCGCTGTTTGGGCGTTCAATTGGGCTTGTGGCTGCCGGACTTTGGGCTCTGGAGCCGATGGCGATTGGTTTCGACAGGATCGCAAAGGAAGACAGCCTAGTGGTTTTCTTTTTCCTCCTGACTCAGCTTTTGTGGGTGCGAAGTCAGGCGGCCGCACAGCGCGGAGATAATAACTGGGTCTGGTATGCGTGGGGATCGGCCTCGGCATTCGCGGGCCTCATGGCCTCGAAATATTATCCGCATCTCCTGGCCATTACCGGGGCCTATTACAACGTCTTCAAATACGTTCCCTCCAGTCGCTGGAATATGCGAGCAAAGCGATGGATCATTTTTTTCCTCGTAATGGGATTCACATTCCTGGTCCTGAACCCCACGATCCTCCTACCCGAAACATGGCGCGAAATGCTGAAGTTTTCGAGTGAAAATCGTATCGGGCACGACAGCTATGAATACATGGGCAGCCTTTATCGCAATCAAATGAGCGCGTGGCTCGCGGGCGTCCCGTGGACCTTTTACTACATCTTTCTTGCGGTCAAGACATCGCTTCCGACGCTTGTTTTCTTTCTGATCGGCATCCCGGTGTTATTTCGTCGCAGGATGGGAGACGGCCGCTTCCTGATATTCTTTTGGGCGTTCATGTGGTTTTTGCCGTTTACGTTTTTGGGTGGAAAATTCACACGCTATTTTGCTTTCGTCACACCTCTGCTATGCATATTGGCGGCGATCGGCTTTTGCTTTTCGGTGAAGTGGATTGTGGCGAAACTTCGGGTTCAGGGCAAGGGGCGGCCTTTGCTCGAATTTGCTATGCTCACCGCATTGCTTGCCATCCCGCTGATAAACAGCATTGGAGCTTCACCGCATTTTCGGCTTTTTACAAACACACTCGGCGGCGGAACCTCGGCTGCCGGCAGCTATTTCCCTCACGACGAGTTTTACGATGCCGCTACGCAAAAAGCTGTGAATGAGATAATTCATCTTTCCCGGCCGGGCGCCGTTGTGGCGAGCGAAACGCCCGGCCTGTTTGAACACTACTTCAAACAAGCAGGACACGGTCATCTGAGATCCGTTTCCTTATCTGACGCGAAAGCAGTGTCCGGTCTGACCGCCGGCGATCTGATCGTCGTCGCCCGTGGGCGGCGCTATTTCAGCAACACGCCCTATCTGGAAAAATTGTCAATGAAACAGTCTGCCGCGAGCGTCAACCTCGGCGAGATTCCGGCCGGGACAATTTACCTGCTCGACGAGGCAACCGCAGCCGAACTGCGAGCAATGGCCAATCTCAATCGTAATTAAGAGCATCGACCGGATCCAGCCTCGCCGCCCTCATTCCGGGATAAAGAGCCCCAACGGCCCCGCTGATCAATCCCACTATGACAATGGTGATCACGGTTTGAGGTTCGATGACGACCGTCAAAGTGCTCCATCTCGCCAAAGCGATCTTCAACAAATAAGTTGCCAAAACGCCAAATATCACTCCGCCTGCGCTTAGCAGCAGCGCCTCCTGCACGATGATAAGGGCAACCCTGAAATTCGACATCCCAAGCGACTTTAACACTCCGATCTGACGCGTCCTTTCGGTGACGGTCGTGTACATCGTCAATAGGATGATCAGGCCGCTGATGGTGGCCGCGACGCCTATGACAACGTCAAGGAAAACATTAAGAGCGGGAATCCCCTGCATGTAAAGCTCCTCCAGTTCGCTCGTGAGAATGATCTGATTTTCGGGGAAAGCCTGCTGCAGATTCTCTCCCACCGCGTTGGCCTTGTGGCCTTCGGCCACCTTTACGAGAAATGCCGAGGCCTTGCCTTCCGCCCCAAGTTGGGCCTGCATCGTAGAAAGCGGGATCTTTATACGGGCTCCCGCGCTCGGCTCGTATGTGCCGACGATCGTGAATTCGCGCTCGTAGATCTCAAATTTATCGCCGATCGTAAGCTTACGTCTTTGGAGCCAGGCGACGTCGGTCATCATCTCATCCTTGCCCTCTTCGAATTTCCTGCCCTGCATGATGATGAGTCCGGCCATCGCCGCGTACTCGTCATAGGGAATACCGTCGATCAGCCGCCCTCCCGTCAAACCGTCGGTCGTAGCAACGCTGTTCTGGGCTATCGGCACGACGGCCGCAACACCCATGACCCGCGCTACGTCGGCAGCCATTTCGACAGGCAGGAGAATAGCGTCCGATCCGGTAAGGCCCAGGCTGCCCGGAGCCCGAAACATCAGCTCGGCCCCGACGTTCTGCTCGCGCTGGGCACGCTCGCGCATCGTGCCGTTTGCCAGGCCGACGGTAAATACGATCAGCAAAATGCCGACACCGATACCGATAATGCTCACTATTGTCCGAGCCGGACGGTGGAGCATATTTGAAAAAACAAGACTGTTCATATATTTCAGTGGATAATGGATAGTGAAAAGTGGATAGTCATGAAAACTATCCACTATCCTCTAACCACTACCCACTGTAGAAAATTGAATCAAACCCCGACCGTTTCTTCCTCTTCAACAAGGTAAGGCGACACAGCGGGGGCATCGAGATCCTCGGAAACGATCTTCGCGATTACCGGAAGGCTCAAGCTGCGCGTCTTTCCGATCCCCGGCACCTCTTTGCCTTTCGCATAAACATCGTGGCGGCCGTGATCCTTGTACCACTCGCTCAATGAAGCGGTTTTGTGCATTTCCTCGATGATCTGACGCCAGCCGACGCCGGTGTTGTAGGCACAGAAACTGACTTCGCCCTCCTGCGTGCCGTAGGGAATGACGCACATCTCGGTGCGGCGGAAATCGTAATTAAAGAGATCCTGAAACCACATTCCTTCGACGCACAGGACACGCCACGGATCGTCATCTTCGCGGGTCACCATGCGGTCGTTGCGGTCAGAGTTTGAATTAGCCGAAGATGGACGGAACAGGTTCAAGATCTGCGAGATCGGAAAGCCTTCGGGCGCCTTTCCGGCGTCGAAGTTTCGCATGATCGCCATGCCGAGCTGGGCCATCGTGAGTTTCTTGCCGCGAGCGGTATCGGTGATCACGGAGACGTCCTTCATGAACTGCTCGTAGTTAAAGAAATCGAAGAGCGACGTCATCTGATTTGTGTTTTTGTTGACGACGATCAGCGTAAAAATTCCGCAGTTCGGGTGGCAATTGCAAGAAGACCAGCCCCACGGAGCATCCGCCCCCTGCAGCATATCCATTACGCTCGTAAACGCCGAATACGAACTTAGCGGGAACCAATCACGTAGCGGCTCAAGCACGCCGCCAAGCTGATCTTTAAGATCATGCGTCATTCCCGAAAGCGTGTAACGCTGGGCGATGCGGTCTTTGTCCGACACATCCTCGTCACGGCCGGTGAACGAAACAGGCTGAAAAGCGATGGTCTGGACCTTGTCGATGTTCTCGGCGGCGAATTTGACGATCGAACCGATGCCTTCGTTGTTCCACGAATTAACGATCGTCGTGACCAGCGTCACCTTGATGCCGACCGAAGCGAGATTCTCGATGGCCTTGAGCTTTACGTCAAACAGATTGCCGACACCGCGATGTTTGTTGTCCTCGTCGTTGGTGCCGTCGAACTGCAGATAAACGCCGTGCTGCCCCGCGGCCTTCGCGGCCTTGCAAAATTCGATGTCCTCGGCGTATCGAATGCCGTTTGTCGCGGCAAGGATGCGGTAAAAACCGATCTTCTTTGCGTACGCGACCGACTCGAGAAAGTGCGGTGCGATAGTCGGTTCGCCGCCGGAGAAAAGGATAATGATCTGCCGGCGAGGCTTGAACGAAACCGCCCTGTCGAGGATCTCTTTCGTGTCTTCGAACGTCGGTTCGTGCACATAACCGACCTGATTTGCATCCATAAAGCACGGATTGCACATCATGTTGCAGCGGTTCGTCAGATCGACGGTGAGCACTGCTCCGCGGCCGAATTTGATGTCCGAAGTCCCGTGATGATGGACGTGTTTGTCCTCAGCCGATTTAAAATCGCGGCCGTAAACCAGCGATTCGATGCGTGCGAGAAACTTGGGATCGGTCGCCATCACGTCCGAGAACTCGCCGTGCGTCGGGCAGGTCTTTTTCATCACGACCTGGCCGTTTTCCTCGACGATCTGAGCCTTGATCTCGCCGGGATGCGAATTCATCAGGATCTCAAGCGGGATCGTTTTATTGATCACGCCCTCGCGAACCTGCTTTACGCAAGTCGGACACAACGAGTCGGTCTCACGCGGAAACCCAAGCGGCGGCGCCGTGCGCTCGTAAGATTTAAGCAGCGGCTCAGCCGCCCACGAAGGCTTGATCGCCTCGCTCTCGGGCAAAGCAGTATTCACCACCTGAAACGCCTTCCAGCCAAGATCAGCCATCTTCGAAACAGCCTTCGACCCCTTCCGGCCCTTCCCTTTCCCTTCGCCTCGTCTGAAATTATCGCTGAACATAATTTATTCGTTCGCAAAATACACCAATACGGCCTAAATTCTATCAGAAGATAATCAAATGACGAAGAAGCTCCATTCTTAGAGAGGAGGAAGCTGGCCAGGGTGGATCCATCCCACGGATGCCACAACACCACTGCATCCGCCTCCTGTCAGAACCGGGAACGGTAGCGACCGGGGGTGTTGTGATAATAAAAAAAGCCCAGAAGAAGTCTGCCGGCTCGCATCAGTTTTCGTCCAGCGATTTTTGCTCAGGCGACCGCTCAGCGTTCGTCAGTTTTTCGAGTTCAAAAGCTTCTGAAAAGAATCCCTCAAACTCGTGGTCGAAATCGATCGTGTTGAATTGATCACCAGCGGCAGCGGCGCGGTCAGGGTGGATAATAAAGGTGCCCTCAACCTCGAACGGCTCCATGTATTCAGCAAATGTCTGCAGAAATGTATCACGTGATATCAAGCCTTTCTCCTCAATCGTTCTAAAGAGTTTCTTCCGTTTCCTCATTATCATGAAGAAATCTGCCGGGGGAATCACGGTGGGAATGTGCTGAGTCCATGTGGTGATCGTTACCGGTTCTCCCGTTGAGGCACGTCGAACGAGGATAAGACTCGGAACGAAATAATCGTCGCCAAGTCGTTCCTGCATTTCATCCTTGTGAAAATTGTGTCTCCAGAACTGGTTCAATCTCTCAAGGGGAAAATAGACGAGTCCCAAATCGTCGAAATATTCCGAGGAAAAGTTAAGGTTCGGCGTCGACCAATCGGCATAATATTCTTCGGTCGTCTCTTTACGCGGGAACTCGGATTTATTCTTCGTTTGTGGGTTGAGCGCATACAGATCGAGCTCAGACATAAATCGTGCAACGAAACCGAAGGCTTCGAGCCCGAAAAAATTCGGGCGGACGAAGTTTAGATTGAAAGTAAAACGGGTATTGCTAAAGCCGTCGAAGCTTTCGAAAAGCTCAATATCTTCAGGGTCTTCGCTTTCATCCTGACGTTCGAAAAGAAAATAGACCCCTGTCGAATCGTTCGTATAGATCCATTGCGGAAACTCGTCCTCCTGGACACATTTATGGGCGATGAGGTAATCGGCAATCTCTTTCTCAGATAAGATCCGATCTCCCGCAGTATAGAAATAGAGATCAAAGCTCATTATTAGCAGTTATTGAGATCGGACATTGTTGGCGTTACAACCTGACATGTTTCGGCCACCAATCTTCACGTTTAGGTGTGCCGTATAAATAATAATCATGCTGATGGGCCAGATCGGTAGTTTCTTCATTGATACTTTCCCAAATGGCGTCCATCATCTCCTGCCAATGCCCATACCTATTGCCATTGGCGTCTTCTCAACGTAGTTCGCCCGCTCGCTCTTCCAGCACAATGGTCACCTCCCGCCCCTCAAATTCCTCATCGATCAGCTCTAAGGCCAGCACCTTCCCATTCTCAATTTTTCCTCTGACCGTTATCATAAATCCTCAGCTGAAGAATACGACGAAAACACAATCAATTCAACGATTTTTCGCACAAGCCCGCACGTCAGTGAGGACGATCTGTCAGCTACACCCCACC
>JBGTBC010000007.1:0-16663 GCA_041749555.1 Pyrinomonadaceae bacterium
GCGCTGGCTACAGTGTAGTAGCCCGCCCCCGCCTTCGACAAATTCACTGGACCGCAGGCATCCCTGCCTGCAACGCCGGTTCCTCCGGCGTAACGGGGGCTACCACTACAAAACCCAAGCCCGCAGGCCAGAAAGGGTGCCGCGCTATTCAGGCTCCCCTCCTGCCTGAGGAGGGGTGGCAGCCGCTTCGGCTGACGGGGTGGTGGGAGCGACTGGATGGAATTGTGTGTCCGTAGCTGCAAGCCCGTAAGGGCGTCGCCGTGCTATTCAGGCTCCCCTCCTGTCTGAGGAGGGGTGGCAGCCGCTTCGGCTGACGGGGTGGTGCGAGCGACGAGGGGAGCTAATCCGCACTCCGCACTCCGCAATCCACATTCACCGCAGCGTCCCCAAAGCCCCCGTCCACTTCAGCAATTCATCGAGCATCCCCACGGCCGATTTTTCGTGAAACTCCTCCGCAACGAAGATCCCAGCTTCATCGATATGCTTCGCGACAAAGGATATGGACACAGCCTCGACCATCGGCATCATCTTCAGGGTGGTCACGATCCCCTTCGTCATCTGCACCGAACGCAAGCCACCCGAAATCCCGCCGTAGCTCACAAAGCCAACCGGCTTGTAATTCCACTCGTCGTAAAGGTAGTTTAGGGCGTTTACCAAAGCCGGCGGCGAGCCGAAGTTGTATTCCGGCGTGACGATAACAAACGCATCTGCCGCATCCACTTTCCTGCTCCACGCCTTAGTGTGCTCTTCGCTGTACTGCTTCATCCGCGGGTGCGCCGCCTCGTCCAATAACGGAAGATCGGCCTCGGCCAGGTCGACCAGCTCCACCTCAAATCCCCCGTGCCGCTCCGCAGCCCCGCAAAACCACCCCGCAACCTTAGGCCCAACCCGCCCCGGCCGCGTACTTGCAATTATGATCTGTAATTTAGGCATCTGTCTCTCCCTCCAAGTGATCTCACTATCGTAGCAAATGTCCTACGTTCGACCGAAAACGTCCCCAGGCTTTAGTGGCGGCCGCCTTCAACCGTCCTGTTCTTCTTTGCGAGCTTGGCATCTTTGCGGGAAATTGTTCATTCAGGCTCCCCTCCTGTCTGAGGAGGGGTGGCAGCCGCTTCGGCTGACGGGGTGGTGGGAGCGACGCAATAGCTCTAAGAGTCCCAAGCCCGCACGTCAGTAAGGGTGCCCTGCCATTTCAGGTTCCCCTCCTGTCTGAGGAGGGGTGGCAGCCGCTTCGGCTGACGGGGTGGTGGGAGCGACTGGTCTATGCCTGAGCGATTCGAGGGAGGGCGAGAATAAGCTAAGCACGATCCGCATCAACACAAAAGGCGTCGAGGCCCGGCTGCTCAAATCCAAAAAGACCTACGACCCCACTCGGAGCATCCTCACCGATAACGAAAAACGCGTCCTCGACTGGGTAGTCGGCAAATTGGGCGATCTGTCAGCCAACGAGATCAGCGAAATTTTCCACGAGGAAACAGCCTTCAAAAACACCCCCAAAGGCGCCCCGTCTCCTACACCTTCGCCGAAACCCTCAAGATCCTCCCGCCGCGGAGTATTCTGGAAGTACCCGGAAGCCGGTAGGCAGCCCAACTTTGAACCTTGACCCTTCAACTTTGAACTGCTGCAGTCCCCGTGACCCCCTGTTTTTGTCCCACGCCGGGACAAGAGAATCGCCGTAAGTCGGGCAGCGGCTTATATTTACGGATCTGTACCTTGTACCACCTATTTTCTGTTTTGTGTATTACAGCGATCCAAACAGTGGACGGTGGTCAGTGGTCAGTGGCAGGTGACGAGCGACAGGTGATGAGTAACGGGAAGTTCTCAGGCACCTTGCCGTTCAACTCATCACTCGTCCACTTTCCACTCTCCATTTTCCACTTTCCATTCCCGGACCCCCTATTTTTGTACCACCCCGGGACACGGAAATCACTGTAAGTCTTGCAACAACATATAGTTACAGACCTGTAGGTTGTACCACCTATTTTTACTGAATTTGTATTACGTTGTATTACAGCGATCCGGAAGGTGCAGGTCCCCCCCCCCACCATCAACGAACGACGATCAACCATCCACGACCAGACGATCAACGATCAAATTATTTATCAAAGATCATTCCGGACACAGCCGGAAGCGTTGCAAGGATAGCACAGAATTGCATATATGGTCAAGAAAAACGCGTCCTCGACTGATGGTGGTCGGCAAATTAGGCGGTCTGTCAGCAGGCGAGATCGGCGAAATTTCCCACGAGGAAACAGCATTCAAAAACACCCCCCAAAGGCGCCCCGATCTCCTACACCTTCGCCGAAACCCTCAAGATCCTCTCGCGTTGCGGTGCCGCGATCCACAGTGCGCCCAAGAAGCGATCGACTGGTCACAGCAAATGAGTAGTCGTACCTTAGCTGACCTGCCATCCGCCATAATACCTTCGAGGGCAGACAGCTCGTTCCTTGTTCAAGTGCGCCATGCCGGGGTGGCGGTCCCGGTATTGTTCTATAATTTCCGTGATGACAGATGTTAGGGATGACTTGCCCGAAACGAAACGGCTGATCCCATTTGGCGAAGCGTTCCGCTTCTGGTTAAAGCTCGGTTTTATTTCCTTTGGCGGGCCGGCGGGGCAGATCGCGATAATGCACCGCGAACTGGTAGACCGTCGGCGTTGGCTCGGCGAAGAAAGATTCCTCCACGCCCTGAATTACTGCATGCTGCTGCCCGGCCCCGAGGCGCAGCAGCTCGCAACGTATATCGGCTGGCTGATGCACGGTGTCCGCGGCGGCATTGTGGCGGGAGCATTATTTGTGCTGCCCTCCGTGTTTATTCTGCTCGGACTCTCGTATGTTTATGCCGCGTACGGACACGTGCCGGCCGTAGTCGGGGTGCTCGATGGCTTTAAGCCGGTAGTGGTCGCGATCGTCGTCGAAGCACTTTTCAAGATAGGCCGCCGGGCGCTCAAACGCTGGGTCCACTATGGCATTGGTGCTGCCGCCTTTGTAGCGATCTATTTCGTCCACGTGCCGTTTCCGGCTATCGTGCTCGCCGCCGCGCTTATCGGCCTGATCGGCGTGAAACTCGCACCGACCTCGTTTATCTCTGCGGAGAAGGCTGCTGATAAGAATAAGGACGCAGAGCTTTCGCTGGTTATCGAAGACCATGCGGCCCAGCTCGCACATACGCGGCCCAACCGGGCGCGTGTGATCAAAACCCTGGCATTCGGGCTGCTGCTCTGGCTGCTGCCGTTCATCGCTCTGCTGCTGGTCTTCGGCACGGGAAATCTTTTTGTGCAGGAATACAGGTTCTTTACGGTCTCGGCACTGGTCACATTCGGCGGGGCATACGCCGTGCTGGCATACGTGACGCAGGCCGTGACCACCGCCCCGTACAATCGGATCACACCCGCAAACGCCGTCGACGGCCTTGCCCTTGCAGAAACAACGCCCGGCCCACTCATCATGGTGCTTCAGTTCGTTGGCTTTATGGCCGGGTGGAACAACCCGGTCTTCGGGATGAGCCCATTCGCGAGCGGTGCCTTCGGCGCCCTGGTCACCACATACACGACTTTTCTGCCGTCGTTTTTGTTTATCTTCCTCGGCGCCCCGTACATCGAGAGCCTTCGCGGCTACAGATCCTTGAGCGGCGCCCTGACCGGAGTCACCGCAGCCGTTGTGGGTGTGATACTCAACCTCGCTCTAGTCTTCGGCGCCGCCGTGATCCTACCCGGCAGCGGCGGTCCGCTTGGCATCGAGTGGTTCCCCGCCGCCGTCAGCATCGGAGCCTTCATCGCACTCTTCTATTTCAAGATCGACGTCCTATGGGTCATCCTCGCCGGCGGCGCCCTCGGCCTCTTGTGGATAATCGTGATCGGGTAACAGTCGACGACAGGTTCAAAGTTCCAGGGTCAAAAGTTCGCATTCCTGCCCCGCCGCCGATTTTCTGGTAGAATCTAGTTTTTTATGAGTACTCCAGAACCAATTAAGATCATCTTTTCGATGGTCAAAGTGTCAAAGTTTTACGATAAGAAGCCGGTCCTCAAGGACATTTATCTTTCGTTCTTTTACGGTGCCAAGATCGGCGTGCTCGGCCTGAACGGGTCGGGTAAGTCGAGTCTTTTGCGGATCATCGCGGGCACGGACAAGGATTTCAACGGCGAAGTTGTCTTCTCGAAGGGCTATTCCGTCGGCTACCTCGAACAGGAGCCGAAGCTCGATGAGTCCAAGACCGTACAGCAGGTTGTTGAGGAAGCGGTCCAGTCCACCGTCGATCTGCTGAAGGAATTCGAAGAGATCAACGCGAAATTCGCCGAGCCGATGGACGATGACGCGATGAACGCGCTGATCGAACGCCAGGGCGAGGTGCAGGAAAAGCTCGATCACGCCGATGCTTGGGACCTCGATTCGCGGCTAGAGATGGCGATGGATGCGCTCCGCTGCCCACCGCCCGACACGCTCGTGAGCACGCTCAGCGGCGGTGAAAAACGCCGCGTGGCTCTTTGCCGTTTGTTGCTGCAAAAACCCGACATTCTGCTGCTCGATGAGCCGACAAACCACCTTGACGCCGAGTCGGTCGGCTGGCTCGAACAGCACCTTCAAAAATACGAAGGCACGATCATCGCCGTCACCCACGATCGCTATTTCCTCGACAACATCGCCGGCTGGATACTCGAACTCGACCGCGGCGAGGGCATTCCGTACAAGGGAAATTATTCGAGTTGGCTTGAGCAAAAATCTCAGCGGCTCGCCCAGGAAGCCCGCAGCGAGGACAAACGCCAAAAGACGCTCGAACGCGAACTCGAATGGATCCGCATGTCGCCCAAGGGCCGCCATGCCAAATCGAAAGCCCGCATCAATGAATATGAGGCCATGGTCGAGACCGAATCCGAGAAGCACGCTGACGACCTCGAGATCTACATTCCGCCCGGCCCGCGGCTTGGCGATATTGTCATTGAGGCCCACGGCGTCAGTAAGGGCTACGGCGATAAGGTGCTTTTCGAGGACCTGGAATTTTCGCTGCCAAAGGGCGGTATCGTCGGGGTCATCGGTCCGAACGGCGCCGGTAAAACCACCCTGTTCCGCCTGATCACCGGTCAGGATAAGCCTGATGCCGGTACCTTTAAGGTCGGCGAGACAGTAAAGCTTGGATACGTTGATCAGTCGAGAGATTCGCTGGCGGCGGAGAAAACGGTCTTCGACGAGATCGCCGACGGGCTCGACAACGTCACCCTCGGCACGCGAACGATGAACGCCCGGACGTACGTCTCGAAATTCAACTTCTCTGGTGCCGACCAACAGAAATTCGTCGGCCAGTTATCAGGCGGCGAACGCAACCGTGTCCATCTGGCGAAAATGCTAAAAACCGGAGCTAACGTCCTTCTGCTCGACGAGCCGACAAATGACATCGACGTCAACACGATGCGGGCCCTCGAAGAAGCCCTCGAAAACTTTGCCGGCTGCGCCGTCGTAATTAGCCATGACCGCTGGTTTCTCGACCGCATCGCCACGCATATCCTGGCGTTCGAGGGCGACAGCCACGTCGAGTATTTCGACGGCAATTACAGCGAATACGAGGCCGACCGCAAACGCCGCCTCGGTCACGACGCCGACCAGCCGCATCGGATCAAGTACCGGAGCTTGACCCGGGCCTAATGGAACGCCGGCATCTTGCCGGCCACGCCGTTCACGGCGGCAAACAACAGTTTACATAGTGAAATATCAAGCTTTATTTCTGACATTTTTATTGGTTTTATCGGGCTGTGCGTCACGAACCGAAGCACCTTCGGAAACTCCCGTTGCGTCGATGCCCCCGCCGGTGTCGCCCACGCCGTCACCATCTCCGACGATCCCGGATCTCCAGGCCGAGCTTCTCGACGACCGCGATAAGACGACTACATCGCCGATCGGTTCGTTCGATTTCAATAACTTCACCTATCCGCTGCCTCGCGGCTGGCAGAATCCTGACGGAACGACGGACTTTACTTTGACAGGCGGGAAGATCGCTGCAGTCGAGGGCACTTTCAGCGATGATATGAGCGATCAGGAAAAGGCCGATGCTCGTCAGAGCCGACGTATCGGGATGTCATACGTCACGACCAAATATCTCGACATGACCGGTGACGGCCAGGACGAGGCCGTGGTTATCGTAAAGATCGAAACAGGGGGGAATGCGATCCCGCAGATCGTCTACGTTTTTGACTGGAAGGACGACACGCCCCATTTGATCTGGCACATTCGAACCGGCGACCGAGCTGACGGAGGCCTAAAGGACATACGGGTTGAGGACGGTTTGGCAGTGGTAGAACTGTATGGCCAGGACAGATTTATCTTTGGTCAAGCCGAAACTGGCAGGATCTCGAGCGATGTGGTGCAGCTTTGTTGCCCGACGCACTTTACCCGGTCGACTTACAAATGGAACGGCAACGCTATGTTATTAAAAGGCAAGCGCCTTACATATTCCCTTTCCGACCCCAACGCCCCACCATTAGAAAATTTGGGCGATGAGGTGAATGCGAAGGCCAAGCCGAGGAAATGACCTGATCCGGTGAATCGGTTAATCGACCTCTCAAGGTACATAAGTCGGAGCCGACCCACACTGATTGTAAGTGTATTTAGTCGAAAGATTCTGGTATGAGGCCTTCAACGGGCCGACTTCGGTCAGGCACATGCGTTTCGTGCCCGTCTGGATCGTGCCGCTGACAATAGACGGGTTCGCGGAAATTACAAATGTAGCTCGGGTGCCGGTCGCGGGGTTTTCCAGGACCCTTTGGATCCTGAATACATATCCGCCCTTAGGAGTTCCGGTTGCCGGGTTTCCTCCGACATTGACACTGGATGCAGCCGCAACGGTAATGTCGATCAATCTTCGATTATATAATTGGGCGGCCGTACCGTAATTGTTGTTCCCATACGTCGTGAAATACACGACCTGCGAGCTGCTCATGGTCCTCAATGATTGCAGAGCGGACGCTTCATTTGCAGACCGCCTCGAAGCAAGCAGATTGGGAACCGCGATGGACGCGATGACCATTATTATCCCAAACACGATCAACAATTCGACCAGTGAAAATCCTCCATTTTTATGATTCTTCATGGTTTCCTCTCTCGTTTGTGGTGGAAAAGATCCACCGATGTCATACATTCAGCAATCAATCAGCGTTCCGAAACCGCGAAAAGCGAGAGGTTTGGCCTCAATGGCAATATTTGCAACGTTTAGAAAGGCTGTAAATGAAGAATAGCTTTGCCCGCGATGACCGTTGTCTGGTCAATTGACTACCTTTGACAGGTCAAAGTGACAATTTGTGTCATATTTCACCAGTTATTGACCGATCGAGGATCATAAAGGCTATTTTGACGGGATTCGGTAATTGGCACGGGAGCGCACCACGGTTCCGGGTCGGTTGACCTTTACTTTTATCTGGTAAAGCAGTTCCGGTACAACCTCGTCGGGCGGATAAAATCCGAAGCGATATTGCATTCGTAGCTCCTCGATGATTGATGCCAAGGCATTTTTCATCCTTCCGTTATCGGTGGCATAAAACCGTCCGCCAGTAGTTTCCGACATTTCCTGTAGAAATCGGATCGCCCGTTCGTTCATCCTGGCCGCACGTTCGCGACGCGGGTCATCCCGGCCGGGAAAGCGGACATTACGACCGTCGCGGATCCGCCAGTACCTCTCGAAATGCCGTTCGCGCATTGTGAGGTGTCTTCCAAATCCGGTCTTGAACATCACGGTATAAGCCAGCGTGTCCGATTCCTGCAGCGAATAGATCAACTCATCACGCGAAATGCGGCTGTCAACGTCCTTACCGTCGGTCAACACGATCACCGCTTTGCGTCCACTGATACCCGCAAAAGAATGGTTGATCGCGCGCCACGCCGCATCACGAAGCCGCGTGCCGACGAATTCAGGAATTCTCGCCGCATTGATCGCCCTTCGCAGCTGCTCTTGGTCGGATGTGAGTTCGCTCAGAACGTGGGTGTCGTAATCAAATGCCACGATCATGGCTCGGTCCTGCGGCGACAGCAGTTTGATCAGCGATCTGGCGGAATCCTTGATATCGCGAAGGACGGGTTGGGTGCTCTGGCTCGTGTCGATGAGGAGCGCGATCGTAAGCGGTTCTTCGACCGCGGCAAAAAACTCTATTTTCTGCTGAACTCCGTCCTGGAAAA
Source organism: Pyrinomonadaceae bacterium (assembly GCA_041749555.1). Classification (GTDB taxonomy): domain Bacteria; phylum Acidobacteriota; class Blastocatellia; order Pyrinomonadales; family Pyrinomonadaceae; genus OLB17. The sequence continues at coordinate 8,157 of JBGTBC010000007.1, forward strand.
CGGCAAAATCAGCCGCCGTCAGATCGGGCACGTACCGCCCGTTTCGATCGCCGACCACCACGGGCACGCTTACAAGCCGAGTCTCGATCCTGATCGGCTCCTTGTGATCGGCGATCTGAGAAAACCCTGCATTCGCCATTACCGAGAGAGCCAAAAGCAGAAATGCACCAGTTCGCTTAAACATAGAATTTCGTGAGTTAACTTATAGTTAACTTATATTACCCTTAAACCGATGCTGCTGAAAGAAAAAAAGTTCAGCCACAAAGAATGTTCATATAAAGTAAGGTCATCCCGGCCGCTATATGTGATATGCGTCACCGAAGGCTTTTGCCGTGGGCGGTACATTAACAACAAAATGGCGGTGTTCCTCTTCGTTCGTCTTAAAGCCGGCATCGCCAGAAGATAGAATTCTCAAGTTCTGTCAGGAGAACAGATGGAAGCACTTACCCTTGATCGTATCCAGTTTGCGTTCACGATCACGTACCACTACCTATTCCCGCAACTAACGATGGGTCTCGCCCCTTTGATCGTTATCTTTAAAACTCTGGCGATCTGGAAAAAGGACGAGCGATGGAACCAGACGGCGCGCTTCTGGGCGAAGATATTCGGTATCACGTTTTTGTTCGGTGTCGTCACAGGGATACCGATGGAGTTTCAATTCGGTACCAATTGGGCAGCCTTCTCGCGTTATGCCGGCGGTGTCATCGGCCAAACTCTTGCGATGGAGGGCATGTTCGCCTTCTTTCTCGAGTCTTCTTTTATAGGCCTCTTTCTCTTTGGCGAAAAGCGGTTAGGTCAAACCCTCCACTGGCTTTCGGCTTTTTTGCTTTTTGTCGGGACCTGGCTGTCGGGCTGGTTCATAATAGCCACAAATGCCTGGATGCAGCACCCGGTTGGTTACGAAACGGCAGCAGACGGCTCTGTACAACTCACTAGCTTTTGGTCGCTGTTGCTCAACGAATGGGCCGTTTATCAGTACATGCATAATATGGGCGGTGCTGTCGTTACCGGTTCGTTCGCTGTTGCAGCAATGGGGGCGTTTTACGTCCTCAGCCGGAAACAGGTCGAGTATGGAAAGATGTTCCTAAAGGCCGGTGTGATCGCCGGATGCATCTCGAGCATATGGATGCTTTTCCCCTCGGGTGATCTGCGGGGAAAGATGGTTGCAAAACATCAGCCAGTTACGCTGGCCGCAATGGAAGGACTATTTGACACGACGGCGGGTGCTCCGCTCGTGCTGATAGGTCAGCCTGATATGGAAAAACAGCGGCTGGATAACGCAATACATATCCCCAAAATGCTTAGCTTTCTCACCTATCAACGGTGGGATGCCGAGGTCCGGGGGCTGAATGAGTTTCCAAAGGATCAACATCCCGACAATATCCCGCTTCTGTATTACAGCTTTCATATAATGGTCGGCCTCGGCACAATGTTCATCGCGTTGATGACAATAGCGGCTTTCTGGTTGTGGCGAGGCTGGCTATTCGGATCGAATTGGCTGATGTGGATCATTATGCTCAGCTTTCCGCTGCCTTTCATTGCTAATACCGTGGGCTGGATGACAACAGAACTTGGCAGACAGCCTTGGCTGGTTTATGGGCTCTTCCGAACCGAGCACGGAGCATCGCCGATGGTCTCCTCGGGGAATGTTCTTTTTACACTGCTCGGATTTCTCGGGATGTATACCGTGCTGTCGCTGCTCTACATCTTTCTTATGCTTCGACGAATCGAGTATGGAGCGGATGAATTGGCCATTGCAGCTGAGATCCCGGGACAAGAAGTTGATTTGGGTTCGGCGGCTTAGGAGGAAGATATGGAAACAGCGTGGTTCATGATCGTCGCGTTTATGCTGGTCTGCTATGTCATTCTGGATGGATTTGATATTGGTGCGGGCATCATCCATTTCTTTGTCGGCCGCAGCGAAAGTGAAAGAGCGGCGATTATCAGGTCGATCGGCCCTGTGTGGGATGGCAACGAGGTGTGGCTGCTCGCAACGGGCGGCACGCTCTATTTTGCTTTTCCAGTTCTCTATGCCTCGGCGTTCAGCGGGTTTTACCTACCGCTTATCATGGTGCTCTGGCTTCTAATAATGCGCGCGGCCGGCATCGAGCTGCGTCACCAGATGGATAACCACATGTGGACGAGCTTTTGGGATTTTATTTTCGCCTTGTCCAGCATACTGCTCGCCATATTCTTCGGTGCGGCACTCGGAAATGTGATCCGCGGCGTGCCTCTGGATGCGACCGGCTATTTCTTCGAACCATTGTTTACCGATTGGGGAGTGACCGGTGCGACGGGAATACTTGATTGGTTCACAGTGCTTTCAGGCGTGGTTGCCTTGATCGCCCTTGGAGTCCACGGAGCCTCATGGCTCGCGCTGAAGACTGAGGGCGAGATCAATCTTCGCGCCCGTCGTATAGTGAGTTTCGGATGGTACGCCCTTGTAGCTGTAACCATACTGAGCCTCGTCGCCGTACTTCAGGTCAGGCCCCAGCTGTTGGAAAATTACTACGTTCTACCGATCGGATGGCTCATACCTCTCGCGGTCATCGGATCGCTGGTTGCGATAAAGCTATTCAACGCTCGCGGCAGCGAGAGAAACACCTTTCTGGCCACATCGGTGTATCTCGCAATGATGCTGGGCGGTGCCGTCTTCGGACTTTACCCGAACGTCCTCCCGGCGCTTGACCCGGCCTACAGCCTGACGATCTACAATGCCAAGGCCGGCGATTACGGCCTCGGTGTCGGCCTCGTTTGGTGGTCGATCGCGATTGTGATAGCTCTCGGATATTTCACGTTCTTATTCCGCACTTTCAGCGGGAAGGTGGCCGTAGAAGATCAGCACTAGCAGTACTTAAAGGATTTTGGGAACGGGAAACGTCGTTATTTATTTTCTTACTTTGTACTATAAAGTACTTGACATATCGAATTACTTGGCATATCTTGCATTTGTATGGCAAAGCGGATCGTAAAGACAATGGACGAGCAACAAGGTTCAAAGGCTGTAAAAATAAGCGACCGGGCAATCGATAATCTGCAGTTCATCCGCGAGACGATGGAGCGCTCGACGCATTTCACGGCTGTGCCGGGCTATGGCGGAATGCTGATGGGCGTGACGGCGGTGGCGGCGGCGTATATCGCAAGCCGTCAGATCCTTCTGGTCGATTCGTTGGTGACGTGGCTGATCGAGGCCGCCCTCGCTTTCGCCATAGGGCTTTTAGCGATGTGGCAAAAATCGAAGATCGCGGGGACATCGCTGCTATCTGTTCCGTCGAAGAAGTTTGCGATGAGCTTTGCCCCGCCGATGATCGCAGGCGTAGCGATCGTGCTTGGTGTATGGAGTTACGGTGGGTATCAGGCTCTGCCGGCCATCTGCATGCTGTGCTACGGAGCCGCTGTCGTTTGCGGCGGAGCGTTCTCGGTCAAGGTGGTGCCCTTCATGGGCTGGTGCTTTATTGTCCTGGGCGCGATCACATTTGCTTTGCCGACGACTTACGGCAATTTGATGATGGGCCTCAGTTTCGGCGGGCTTCACATCATTTTTGGTGCGATCATAGCGAAGCGATTTGGCGGTTAGGCAATTTTTGCGGAGAAGGAGAAAATTATGACTTTTGAAAATATAAGACTTGCCGGAATTGTACTCCTGGTTGGAATTCTATTGCTCATTCCATTTATTGCGATGAAATTCACAACCGAAGTGGAGTGGACCGCCATCGACTTTGTTACCGCTGGGGTCCTGCTGCTCGGCACGGGGCTCATCTGTGAGTTTGTGATGCGACATGTAAAGAACCTCGGCCAGAGGGTCGCACTGTGTGGATTTGTTTTGTTGGTGCTGTTCCTCGTTTGGGCGCAACTTGCGGTCGGCCTGTTCGGAACACGGTTTGCGGGAAGTTAAGGATCGAACCACACATAAGTTTTATGCCGAACTATGTGTCCTATGTACGTGGCTAAAGAAAAATGAAAAACTCAGCAATCAAATTTAATGATCACGCAAAGCCGCAAGGGCTTCGTGTCGAAAAGGCGGCCGAGAAGGTTTCGAATGATTTGGACAAGATCATCCATGACCGTACGCGCCTCGGGCTGATCAGTGCCCTCGCGGCGAACGAAAAGCTCAGTTTTACCGAGGTCAAGAACATGCTCAATACGACGGACGGCAACATCAGCGTCCACGCCCGCAAACTCGAAGAAGCCGGTTATATAACCAGCGAAAAATCATTCAAAGGCCGCATGCCCCTGACCGAGTACTCAATCACAAAGGACGGCCGAAATGCACTGACGCGTTATCTCGATCACATGGAAGCTTTGATCAAAGCGATGAAGGGTCGGTAAAAATGGAGTCCTTTGGCGTTAGGTTAGGGTTCATAAGGTAAATCTATGTTACTAAAGCTGGCGATTTTCTTCTCGTTCTTTCTCGTGGGCGACTATGCCGCCTCGCTATTTGATCCGAACGCTGGGGTTCAAATTGAGCAATTTTCCATCGGAAGAACCGGAATGGTTCTGGAAGTTCATAAAACGCACGCCCACCAATTCCTGGCAGAGTACGATTTCAAACTTATCCTCAAAACCGGATCTAAAGAGATCGATTCTAAAGACATGACTGGAGATTCGGGCGGGCTCAGCAGGATCGATGTTATGCGGATCTCGAAGTCGCAATATGCGTTCCGCGATCACGGCAGGACGGTTTGTTTGAATATTGACGAACGAAAGCTTAATCCGGAGTGCGATTTGTCAGGAATTCGTGTCGGCCATTTAGATTTCGACAGTTCAAAACGATGGAGATACATCTCTGAAGTTGATGGGGACATTGAATTCGGTCAATAAAACCCCCGATAAACCGGGGATGCAAAGGAAAAAATGGACATGAACGAACGAACAAAAACCGGTTTGAAGATCTTACAGGTCGCTCTCGTCCTCGGCGTTGCGGGCGACATCCTTTTGCGTGCAATGCCCTGGGGCCTAAACGTCCTGCTTTTCAACCTTGCGTTTGCCGGGAGCACACTGATGCTGCTTTGGCGGCATTCGCCGGAACGCCTGACGACTCAGACATATGGGCTGCTCGGGGCCTTGGTCTTCTTTGCATCGATGTTCGTATGGCGAGATTCTATCGAGCTGCGTATTGCCGATACATTCGCCATCATCGTGATTCTCGGCGTGCTTTTTCTGCCGACGCTCAGAATATCTGCGAAAGTTGGCGGGGTTTTTCAATATGCCATCAGCCTAGTTTGGGCGGGCATAAACGCCCTGTTCGCCCCCTTTGCGCTGTTAGCAAGTGACATCGGCTGGACCGAACTCCCCATGACTGGCTGGCGAAAACATGCTTTTGCGGTGTTTCGTGGTTTGCTTGTCGCGACTCCGCTATTGCTCATTTTCGGTGCTCTGTTCATGGCCGCGGATGCAGTCTACGACGGATGGGTGCGAAGGCTGCTAAATGTTGATTTCGAAATGATCTTTTCGCACGGGGCGCTTTTCGCGTTATTCGCGTGGCTGACGGCGGGATATTTTCGCGGGATTATTTTCGGGGGTGTAGTTTCAGCAGCCGAATCGTCACTATCGATCATCGGGCCGGATGGCGAAAAGTCTGAAGAAAGTCCTGTTGCCCAAATGCGTGCCGAATCGGGCGAGTATCCTGTCGTTCTGCCCGACAATAAAACCGTAGTTGAACACATCAACACCGAAGCAGAAACGCCGGCCGCTGGGAGTGTACCGCCGCATGCGGAAAATGTTTCAAACGAGAAGAAGACAACGTCTTGGTCCTGGGCCAACATCAATAATTCGATCGTTCCGGGCTTCACATTAGGCAGGGTAGAGGTCGGCATTATTCTTGGCCTGGTGAATCTTTTGTTCCTAAGCTTTGTGATCTTTCAAGTGCCATATCTTTTCGGAGGGATGGATATCGTTCAGAACACGCCCGATTTCAAACTGTCCGAATACGCACGCCGCGGTTTTGGCGAGCTTGTAGCCGTTTCAGCTCTTGTGCTGCCGCTGCTTCTCGCCTCGCATTGGTTGATCAAAGAAGATGATCGATTTGCTGGAAAGCTCTTTAAGGCCTTCGCGGGCATCCAGATCGTGCTGCTGTTTGTCATTATGGCATCGGCAGTACAGCGTTTGGTGCTTCTCACGGGCAGTCTCGGGTACGGAATGACCACAGTTAGGCTTTACCCGCTCATCTTCATGATCTGGCTTGCGATTATCTTTGTCCTATTCGGCGCCACAGTTCTTCGCGGGGCCCGTCAGCATTTCGCATGGGCCGCGCTTTGGTCGGCGTTCCTTGTACTAGGTGCCACCCACGTCTTGAATCCTGATGCTTTCATCGTTCGAACCAACATCGCATTGGCCGAACAGGGCCGGGAATTTGACGCCCATTACAATTCGCGCTTGAGCGATGATGCTTTACCGGCATTAATGTCCTCGTTCGAAAGCTTCAATGAAAATGATCAGATCTCGGTGATAAGTAGGATAGCTGAACGATACTGTGAAATGACAGAAGAGATCGACCTGCGAAGCTGGAACTTTTCGCGATCGACGGCAAGGGCATCGCTCGAGTCGAATCGAGAGTTGGTGTTGGAGGTTGGCGACTGCGATGCCGTAAGGCATGGATTTCACTAGCCTCGAGCCGAGCCAAACTGAGCTTGATTTAACATTACACTACTGCGGTTACGCGCGATTTCGGTGATTAGGTGAAAATGAAAGAGATCATTGTAGTTACTAATGCACGTTATGTGGAGGGATACATTCTATCGCTGTCCTTCAGCGACGGGTTGACCGGGGATGTCGACTTCACCGCTTGGATTGAAAAATACCCTTACTTTGAGCCGTTGAAAGACGTAGACTACTTCAGGGAATTCACACTCGATGGATGGACTGTCGTCTGGCCTAATGGTGCGGATATCGCGGCCGAGACATTGCATAAGACCGTATTCTCGAAACGTCATCTCGAAACAGCTTAAGAATGTCAGAAATTCATCAACCTCAACGCGATTTAATTCGGGAATATCTCTCGTATTGCCGGGTCGAGAAAGGCTTGGCGGGCAACTCGATCGAGAGTTACACTCACGACTTGCAGCGACTATCAAAGTGGGCGGTGAAAAACCAGCTTGCCCTTCTTGCGTTGACTCGAACCGATCTTCGCGAGTGGCTTATTGATCTCGGTGGGGAAAAACTATCGGAAAATTCAAAACGCCGGCTGATCAGTGCTGTACGCGGATTTTACAAGTTTCTGATGTTCGACGGCCACATTGCGCAAAACCCCGCCGAGGACCTTGTGGCCCCGCAAAAAGGTACATATTTGCCCAGGTTTCTGAATCCGACTGAGGTGGAAACTCTCCTCGCCACTCCTGACACCTCTACCGAGATCGGGCTCCGAGACCGGGCGATCCTGGAATTATTGTACGCTTCCGGATTAAGAGTTTCTGAGGCCGCGAACGTACGCATCGGCGATATTGATCTCGATGCCGGAATACTTACGACGACCGGAAAAGGAAGCAAGACCCGTCGAGTTCCTGTAGGATCGAGCGCGGTAGAGTGGCTCAAGAGCTACCTATTGCTGCGTCGAAAAAAGGAGAATATCGAGATCGACAACCTCTTTGTCACCGCGGCAGGATCGCCGGTCGATCGGCAGACGATATATCTTGCGATCACAGGCTATGCCGATAAATGCGGGCTCGATGGTGTTTCGCCGCATACTCTGCGGCATTCCTTTGCGACCCATCTCGTCCAGAATAATGCAGACATACGCTCGGTTCAAAAGATGCTAGGCCATGCGGACATCTCGACAACGCAGGTGTATACTCATATTACGAATAAGCAGTTGAATACGAATTACGATCGTTTTCATCCGCGAGCCAGATCGTCAAAGTAAAAACCCGCCTTACAGCGCTTGCAACTTGAAAATCTCTTGGGTATTATTAAGAATTTGCTAAATGGCTCAAGAAGCCGGTTATTTAGCAAACATATTGTGATCAAGCATGGGTGGTCGAGCGGTCAAAGGCAACGGGCTGTAAACCCGTCGGGTTAATTCCCTACGTAGGTTCAAATCCTACCCCATGCACCACTTTGAAATTTCACAACCTGAAATTTCAAATGAGCGGGAGTAGCTCAGTTGGTAGAGCGTCAGCCTTCCAAGCTGAATGTCGCGAGTTCGAGTCTCGTCTCCCGCTCCATTCGTTGTTTGCAAGGCAGTATTTGAAACCGGCCCAAGTAGCTCAGGGGTAGAGCGCATCCTTGGTAAGGATGAGGTCGCGGGTTCAAATCCCGCCTTGGGCTCCAGTTATTATTGATCTGTTTGATTTTTTTGAGAGGAATAGAAACGCATGAGCAAAGAGAAATTCGACCGGAGTAAGCCGCACGTGAACATAGGTACGATCGGACACGTGGATCACGGGAAGACGACATTGACGGCAGCGATCACGAAGGTTATGTCAAAGCATAATCCGAAGATGGCATTTCGATCTTTCGATTCGATCGATAACGCACCTGAGGAAAGGGCACGCGGTATCACGATTGCGACG
>JBGTBC010000008.1:0-7032 GCA_041749555.1 Pyrinomonadaceae bacterium
AGTCTGTACAATTCAACTATCGCCCGCACTGGTGTCCGTGTGCCTCTAATAATGGGCTCCCCGCCAAGTATCGATTCATTCGTTGTTACATAAGCATGTTCGGCTGCGACGATCATACAGGCATTATCACTTAACTTGCCCAGATAACTCAACTAAAGAATTTCTTAATCGTCCCCAAATTTCGCCCGCCATTTCGGCGCTATCTGTTCCATGATCTTGCAGTCGCAGTAGCCGCCATTGTTGGTCAGCCAACCGGTGATCTTTCCAAACTCCAACCGGTTTTCCATCATAAACCGCATCGCATACTGCAAGCTGTGATTGCTCTCGGACTCGTGCAGTTCGTCCTCCACATGATCGATCAGCTCGCTGATCGTCGCCTGGCCCGCTGGCAATGAGTCGAAAAAAGCCTCGAGTTCCTCGCCGCTTAACTGTTCGAGATTCTAGATCTGTCGTTATTTCAGTATCGCCATAATTTAGAATTCGGCCTCAGGATGCCGTATGATCTCGTCGCTCAGCTAGCGGTTGTTCCAAGTCGATTCGCAGCTTCTTCGAAAGCTTATTATAGATATCTTCAGCGGGAATTAGTTCTCCACCTTTGTCGACATGATCTTGAGCCTCTCGCAAAGCACGGACGGTCAATCGATAATCCGCGGCCTCCGCCATCCTTTCATAGCTTTCGACATCCTGAATTACAGCGGCCGGTTTGCCGTTTAGGGTTAATATTATCGGCTGTCCGGTCTCGTTTACCTGCTTGATCAATTTCGAGGCGTTCTGTTTGAGATCACTTACTGTTTGAATATCCCGGCTTATTTTCATGCCCTATATTGTACTATATTCAGCACCACATTCAGCCTATGCAGCGTAGATTTTCAGTTTGAATTCGTCGTTTGCTGTATATATCTCAGGTTTTCGTGATGCGTAGCGATTCGACTGTCGAAGGATCATCGGCAGCCCTCCGTGCGGGGCGTGGATGCCGTATTCGCGCCGTGTGAAGATCGATGAGATCTGCGGATTAAGCCGCTGCGATATTCCGTATCGGATGGCCCTCGCGGCCGTCGCAAAGCCATTTGTTCTCCGCGGATTGATAAACTCGATGGCGTTGTCGTAAATATTTACCCTCGTACGTATCTCACGCAGGGCGAGATCGCGGTGAGTAAGCATATTTATGATCGCTTCCGAAATGGAGTAGGAATGGTAGTAGCCTCTTTCCTGCACGACTTTGTCTGTGACAAGGGCAAGTTTCCGTTTTCGCTGCTCTTTCTCGATGTCCGCGTATCGCTTAATAAATTGTGTGATCGATTCGTACTGGGTCAGCAAATTACCCTTAATCTCGACTGCTTCGATCAACTGTGCATCGCCATTGCTCCCGGAAAACCGGGCGACCGTTACATTTGACCGCGGCAGCAGCTCCGCGACCCTTTCATTTTTGCCGAATAGCAGCAGGGCCGCGATCGTCGGGAAAAACTCGTCAGCCGTACCCACGGCGAGCAGGAGGTCTTTGCGAAGAAAATCGCTCGTTTGGTAGAGATTGATGTTGGGTGCATTGTCGTCAAAACCGTTCGCGAACGACCAAAGCAGGGCGTCGTCAAAATCCTGTTCGGTTACATTCTGCAGCGGTATATTCTCAAACCCGAGCGGACGGACCTCATCGAGCCAGTCCGATAATTCCTGCCGCGAAACCTCTCTTTTTTCCGCGCCAAAGCGCAGGTAAAATCTTCCGTCCCTAGTCCGATACGGCCGCCGTTTACCGTAGACATCAAGGGCCACTATCCGCTTGCCGCTGTCAAAGGCGATCGTATCGATCAAGGGCGTCAGCGGCGGCACTATTTCTTCGCGGCAGATCCTGATCAACTCGGCCTGGACCCATTCAGGATTGCTCACGCCTTCGATCCGCAGATGGTCGTTAACGCCGAAAATGATCGTCCCGCCGTCTGTATTTGCCAGGGCCACAATGCCCTGTGCTATCCTCTCGCTGTTCGAGAGCTTGACCTTCAGTTCGAGGTACGTGTCTTCACCGCCGCGGATCAGGCGCAGAAGCTCGGTCCGCGTCGTCAGCGGGGCTGACTGGTCGGCTATATATGCCTGGAAGGATTGTTCGTTGGGCGATTCAAAACGCTGTGTGTGACGAAATTTTTTTCGCGGCATCAGTGTTGGCGTCGGCTTTTTGTCAAGACGGAGACGCTTCTTAAATCCGCCCGAATGTCAGTAGAACCTGACATTGCTGGAATCTAGATCTACCCTTCTATTGAAGCACTGAAGGGCTTTAATGTAAACGAATGTTTTTGCCCGAATGTTTCCATCGCCCACACAGCCCAAGCCCACGCGTCAGCAAGGGCGCAAAATTACGGACCAACAGACACGTAAGTCAGCATCAAGCCTTTGACAACCGAGCCCTTTTCACTATTTACTAACGTACGATCATCATGGACACTGAATTCACTACTGCTTATATCGGTCTGGGATCCAATCTCGGCGACAGGGCCGGAAATCTGCTCCTCGCCGTCAGGGGTCTTATGGAGGCTAGCTTTGACGTCTGTAAGCTCTCGGCGATATACGAGACCGAGCCCTGGCAGATCGATTGCGATACCTGGTTTCTTAATATGGTGGCCGAGCTGCGGGTCTCCCACCAGATAAGCCCAAGCCAGATGATGGCCCGCCTGCTCAGGATCGAATACCTGCTCGGCCGAGGTGAGGAATCAAGACAGACTGCACGCACGGCTGACCTGGACATTCTCTTTTTCGGCGACATGCAGATCGGAACCCAACTGCTTTCGGTCCCCCATCCTCGTCTTCATTTGCGTAAGTTCGTCCTCATCCCGCTGGCCGAGATCGCCCCCTACCTGGTTCACCCGACTCTTGATCGCTCGATTTCCGTCCTCCTCGACGCCTGCCCGGACCGTTCCCAGGTAACCCGCTGGAACCCAAGCCTCCGTCCGAACGGCTATCGGCCCAAAGATTCGCCCCTGATGGAATAGCCGGTTTAAGTTTAAAACTTTTTTAAACTGTTTGTGCGCTATAGTACATACACGAATGGTTTTTTCGTTCTATAGTGGTTTCAGGTAAAGGCAACTTAGCGCTAAGCGGGTGCTTTATTTAGTTGAGTATCTGAAAATTTCTACTCCGCTAATCGAAGAAAGCACGGGCCACCTACCTCCTAGCAGGTTAAGGGAGAGGACAGACCCTCCCTTAACTCTTCGATCAACACTTGAGTTGAAACGAACCGGGAGGTTAACAAGGGGGGAGGGGAAAGAAAGGGAGCAACCGTTTTGGCTGCTCCTTTTCTTGTGTAGCATTCCAGTCAAAAAAATAGGCGGTCACTTGACCGCCATGATTAGATCGATCTGGAAAGAACGTTACTCTACTGCCAAGAAGTCGAAGTTCGATATACTGTCGCTCGCTGACACAGCACGCGGTTCGAAACGGTATCGCCTGGAAACGATGTGTTCCGCGCCAGGCATTAGCCGGCACGAGCCAATTTTTCGCCGTGTGTTTGCGTCATCTATGCCCCGAACGGAGCGCCGGCACGGGTGTCGGTTTTCCGTTTTTCTTTTGTATTCCGTGATTTTCCATCTTATCCATGGCTAAGGCATCGTCACGCTCGATCTTGTATTGCTTGTAGCGGTCCACCTGGGTCTGAAAGGTAGATTCGATGAATCGCCAGTCTGAATCCTCCAGGTTGTGCGCATCAAACTTTTCAGCATAGATGGCGAATCTGTGCGAATTGGACGGCTTCTTGCGGTCGATCGATGAACCCGGCTTTAGATCGATAATGGTCAGATCGTCGTCTTTTGTCCGCGGAGAGGGCGTGATCAGCTTATCCGCCATACGGAGCAGTTCACCAGGGCCGTGCGTAGTTTTTGAGACCACTGCCGTTGCTCCGGCTTCGGCTGCTTCGTCGGCCCACCACTCTATATTTGAAGATATGAAGACCGGCAGATCTTTGAACTTCTGATCGGCCCTGAGAGTTTTCAGCACTTCGATCCCGTTGCCGTCAGGCAGCTGGAGGTCCAGGAGGATAAGGTCCGGCTTCGTGCGGCCAATAGCCTCAAGGCCATCGTGTTTGTTGGCGGCGGTTACCACCTGGTAGCCTGCGGAGGCAAATTTTTTGTGATAAATATCTCTGAGTACCTGATGATCTTCGATTATTACTATCTTTGTCATATGTTTCCCCTCGATCAGCTAAACCCTCTCGGGCATTCTCGCCAGGTATGAACAAATGTCATCGAACCCGAGCTTGACCTGATCCGCTACCTGCTCGGCGTTAGTAAGCTGCCCTGACATTCCCATCCGCTCAAGTTCCAGCAGCGGAGCGACAACGGCGGTCATCCCGCAGTTGGCGTTCATTCCTGCTGAGCCGTGAGCGATACTCTTAACTTCGTCCGCCGAGTCGGTTCGAATTGCGTTTTGCAGTTTTTCGAGTTCCTCGGCCATCTGTGTTTGGTAGAGATCTATAAATTCGGTTGGCACACGCCCGTTTTCGCCGGTCGCGTCGATCAGCCGATCGAGATCGATCGGAATAGTATCCTCAGCAGGCTCGGCCGCATGCGGCCGCAGGCGTCCTGCCAGACCCTTTCCCTCGTTCACGGTCGATGGCCACGACCATTTACCTAGCATTAGATCGAGTTCACCGGCTATGATCGGTTTTGTGATGTAGTCGTCCATTCCTGCGGCGATGCATTTCTCACGGTCTCCGGCCATAGCGTTTGCCGTCATCGCGATGACCACCGTGTGTTTGCTAACGCCTTCATTCCGGCGAATAGCCCTCGTCGCCTGGTAACCGTCGAGGTTGGGCATTTGACAGTCCATAAGCACGATGTCGTAGTCGCGTTCCTCCATGGCCGTCAGGGCCTCGAGGCCGTCATCCACAACATAGGTGGTGTGTCCCAACTTACGCAGTTGACGCACTGCTACCGACTGATTGATCGGATGGTCCTCGGCCACGAGGATACTGAGATGCTTTTTCGCCTTAGCCTTGTCCCGCGAATGGCCATTTCCGTTATGGACCGATTTGATCGCCGCCGATCTTGCGGACTTTTTTGACATTAGCCTCGCGAGACTATCGAATAGCTGCTCTTCCCGGACAGGCAATCTCAGGCACGCACCTGCTCCCAGACGGCGGGCTGTCTGATCTTCCCCAGGCTGCCCGGACACGGAGATCAGGACCTTGCGAAGGTCCTTCTGTTCTTTTAACAAACGCTCGAACGTACTGCTGCTTCCTACATTTTGCAGTTCGATAAGCGCGAGGTTATAGGGTTTGTTTTCATTTGCGGCGGCCCCGATCATTTCAACTGCCCTGTTCAGGTCTCCACACTCCTGTGTGATCATTTGCCAGCCCCGAGTCTGATGGGCCAGAAGGCTTCGATGAAATGCATTACCGTGGACTATCAGAACGCGAAGGCCCTTCAGAGCAGAGTTTTCCAGGACTGTTTTTTTTGCCTCCACCGATTGTTTTTCCATCTGCGCGGTGAAGGAAAATCGCGTCCCCACTCCCTCCTTACTTTCGAAGGAGATCTCGCCTTTCATCAATCCGACAAGCTGCTTCGAGATGGCCAGGCCCAACCCGGTACCGCCGTATTTCCGTGTAGTTGATCCGTCCGCCTGCATGAACGCCTGAAACAACTTGCCCTGGGCCTCCTTCGGGATACCGATGCCGGTGTCCTTGATCGTAAAATTCAGAATGTGGTGTTTATCTGTCTCCGCGTGGGTTACACCGATAACCACCTCGCCTTTCTCGGTAAATTTGACAGCATTTCCGATCAGATTTGTGAGGACCTGTCTCAATCGGACGGCATCGCCCCGGACGATGCGCGGGACGCTATCGTCGACATTCACGGCTAGATTTATCCCTTTCGCATGTGCTTCGCTTTCGAATTGATGCACCGCCGATTCAATAGCATAGCGGGGCTCGAAATCAAGGCTCTCGAAATGGAGCTTCCCTGCCTCCATCTTCGATAGATCTAAAATGTCACTGATTATGGTAAGCAAGGAATCGGCACATGCCGAAACTGTTTTCGCCAGTTCCTTTTGTTCGTCGTCGAGGTTGGAGTCCAAAAGCAGATGGGTCATGCCCACGATCCCGTTCATTGGCGTCCGGATCTCATGGCTCATATTGGCCAGAAATTCTGATTTCAGCCGTGCGGCTTCAACGGCTGAGTCGCGCGACGCCTGTATCTGCCGGCGTTCGATGGCGTATCTGATCGAACGCTCGAGGATCGACGTGGTGATCTCACTCTTGATCAGGTAGTCCGTCGCGCCGGCTTTCGACGCTTTAAGATCAATATCGCGGCTGCCGTCCCCTGTTAGAAGGATCATCGGCGTTCGACAGTTTGTGGCTGTGACCCGGCGAATAAGCTCCAGCCCGGTGTGTGGTCCTAGATAATAGTCCAGCAGGCAAACGTCATGCCGGCACTCGAGGAGCGCCGCCAGGCCGTCATCGTAATTCCTTACAACCTCAACCCTGTATTTTTGGTTTCGATTACTTTTAAGAAGTTCACTGATGATCACCTGATCATCCTCGATCTCTTCTATAAGAAGGACTTTTATCTCGTGTTTCATAAATCAGGCAACATCATCGAAATTTCGATCCTGACATACAGTTTCGAATCGTCTACTTCCAAGCTCTGGGCCTAATGAACTATCCCGAAAGAATGTGTACGCTTTTTGTTCATAAATTGGTGATTTTAGTCAAAAGGTGTGTTGGGAAAGTCTAAAGTCTAGTTCCTGTCCTAAGCCCCTTGCTATCCCGTGCCTTGATCGAGTTTGTTACCCCGGACTCAAGCTTCGTCAAGCTCGCGCCGGCTGGTGCCCGTTTTTTGCCTGAAAACCTTTGGGACTTTGGGGACGTTGATCGGTCCAGGCAAATTTCTCAACACTTAATACTTGGATTAAATTACTCGAAAGTGCACATTGATGTCGGTGCGTTTGCGCACTTAGTGCGCTAACGCACGGAATGTGATAAAGTCCTGTCGTATATTTCAAGGGGCTCAGGGTAATACAGTTGATAGCCCCCTGTCTGAACACATGAGAAACGCT
>JBGTBC010000009.1:0-13703 GCA_041749555.1 Pyrinomonadaceae bacterium
AGACCTCGCTTATGACGGCAGTGGAGCTAAGAGAAAGCGCGTCAGGTTCGAGATAGAGCTCGATCGCTTCACGTATGTTAGCCATTGCTGCTTCTTGCGAGTCGCCTGCACTCGTACAACCGGGAAGTTCCGGACACCACACTGCCCACTGGCCAGTTGATTCATCCTGTTCCAATACAACACGCCACTTCATACTGGACATATTACTCCACCGTCACCGACTTAGCCAGATTTCGCGGTTGATCGACGTCGCAGCCACGGCGTACAGCGATGTGATACGACAAGAGCTGCAGCGGAACGATAGACAAGATCGGTCCGAGCAGGTCGGATGTTTCCGGGATCTCGATAACGTGGTTCGACACCTTTGAGCTCATCGTGTCGCCCTCGGTCAAGATCGAAACGATGATCCCGTCACGCGATTTGACCTCGACGATGTTGGAGTGCGTTTTTTCGTACCGAAGTTCGCTTGCGGAGTTTCCTTTTTCACGGGTATTGATCACAACGACCGGCAGCTTCTCGTCGATCAGTGCATTAGGACCGTGTTTCATCTCGCCGGCAGGATAACCCTCAGCGTGGATGTAACTTATCTCTTTTAGTTTTAACGCCCCTTCCAGAGCAACCGGGAAATTTATCCCCCGGCCCAAATACAGAAAATCCTGCACCCGGAAAAATTCTTTCGACAGCTCTTCTATCGAATCCGCGTCATTCAGCAGCTGCTCGATCTTCAGCGGAAGCTCGGCCAGATCCTGAGCGAGTTTCTTCGCCTGCTCCTGGTCGATCGTTTCGCGTATATTTCCCAGATGAGTGGCAAATAGATATAAAGCGACCATCTGCGAAGTAAATGCCTTGGTCGAGGCCACGCCGATCTCTGGTCCGGCGTGTGTGAGAATGGTCCCATCGGCCTCCCGATGGATCATCGAACCCTGCACATTGCAGATCGCGAGGATCTTGCAGCCAGACTCGCGAGCCTCGCGCATTGCGGCTATAGTGTCGGCCGTCTCCCCTGATTGAGAAATTACAATTATCAGATCAGTCTCTGAGAGCACCGGGTCGCGATAACGGAATTCCGAAGCGTAATCGACCTCAACGGAAACACGTGCGATCTGCTCAAGCATATATTTGCCTGCCAGCCCGGCGTGCCATGATGTCCCGCAAGCGGCGATCTTAATAGAGGTGACGGACCGAAGGTCATCTTCGGAAATGTCCATCGGCTCAAGGTAAACCTTTCCAGTATCCAATGATACGCGGCCTTGCGACGTATCCCTTACGGCCCGCGGCTGCTCGTAGATCTCCTTGAGCATAAAATGCTTGAACCCGCCCTTTTCCGCCATGATCGGGTCCCAGGTGATCCGCTGCTGCACGGGTTCCACGACGTTCCCGTCAAAATCGGTTACGCGGACGGAATCCTTGGTCAGCACCGCGATCTCCCTGTCGCCTAAAAAGAAAACGTCTCGTGTGTGTTGCAGGATCGGCGGAATGTCAGAGGCTACAAAGAACTCCCCGTCACCTAGTCCGATGACTACCGGCGGTCCCTCGCGGACCGAGATTATCGTGTCAGGCTCGTCAACCGAGATGATCGAGAGTGCGAAAATACCCTTGAGCTCTTTTACCGCTTTACGAACTGCTAGCTCAAGCGAGAGCGACTCCTTCTCGACATAGTGCCCGATGAGGTGAGCGACAACCTCGGTATCGGTTTCCGTGTGAAATTCATGCCCCTCGTCCGCAAGACGTTCCTTAAGCGTCAGGTAATTCTCGATAATGCCGTTATGGACCACAACCACCTTGCCGGATTGGTCTCGGTGCGGATGAGCATTCTCCTCGGTCGGACGCCCGTGTGTCGCCCAACGCGTATGCCCGATCCCGTAATTCCCATCAAGCGGATTTAGCCTGATCGCTTCTTCAAGATTTCGCAGCTTGCCCTCAGCCCGCCGCAGCGACAGATGATGTTCGTCATCAACCACAGCAATACCCGCCGAGTCATACCCGCGATACTCGAGCTTCCTAAGGCCGTCAATAATTAGCGGCACAACTTGTTTATTTCCGACGTATCCTACGATTCCGCACATAAATCAGTTTGTTTCCTTCTTGCTCCGTTCAACTTCCGGTTTTCGAATCAAATACATCAATATGTCCGTGAAGCTCTGATACCACTCCGGGGCATGTGGTGTGCCGGTTGAGGCAAAGAACCGTCTCGCCTTTCGAATCAACGGAACATCCTCAGACCGGAGTACAACGACAGCATCCTTTTCACCATCAGGTATCTCCGAAACCAGTTCCATAAACGCTTCGGCCTTACCCTTTCCAAGACTATCAAGTGCAGCGACATAACGTTCGCGGCTCGCTTTTGCTGGTCCAGAGCGCGGCAATATGAACGTGGGTGTTTCTAAAAAAGTCTTGATCCGTAAATTAACCGAAGCCGATAGGCCTGTTCGGTCAAGCTTAGACAAGGCCATTGCGGCCTCAGGCGTTAGTTGCTTAATAAGAAGATCGGTCGCGATCTCGCGGCCGGGGTGCTCCATTTGACCAGCTATCGAAGATAAGGCCGGAGTCGCATATCGCTCGTCCATCGATCCGTAGATAGCCAAGGCTCCTATAGTCTTGCTGACTTTCAGAGTTCCATGCTGGGGCAGATAGTAAAACGGGTCCGTCGCTTTCAGCCAAACTTCGGCGGGGGCCGATGTGTCCATGCCTTCCAAACCAAAGACAAGGAGATATGCGATCCAATTACTAACATTTACGTCAGCTAGATCGGTGTACGCATACGAAGATAGCAGGAGTCTCTTGGACTCTTCCGTTCTATCCAGACTTACTAACAGGTTGCTGCCATCGAATCGGAAGAAGCTGTTCGCCGTTGGTTGGAGCAGAGCCGCTTTAAGGCACGGAATTAATTTTTTGTCGGCCTTGACTTTCTCCCAAACCGCGTCCATTTCGCCAGATTTAGTAGTCCGTTCCGCGGGAGTCAGCTTTGATGGTTTAAATGTGTAGGTCTTGTCAATGAGGCGTTGAAACTCTTCACAACCTGCGAGTGGTTCGTTCGACCAATCGTCGGTTGTCGGAACAACTCGTTCAACCGTTTCAACTCTGTTTTCTGGTGTCGCTCCGCAAGCGGGGATCACTAGCGAAGTGAGCAGAACCGCAAATCGAAGAAATATAAGAGACTTATTCATTGCTAAACTCCATTACTTCTTAGACTTGTATTGCGATCGGGCTGGGATCCCCACCACAAGGTCGCCCGCCTCAACATCCTTCGTCACTACGCTACCGGCCCCTGTCGAAGCTCCATCACCCACTTTCACGGGCGCAACCAGCATTGTATCCGAACCGATCTTCACATTATCGCCGATGTGGGTCTCGTGTTTGTTCTTCCCGTCGTAGTTGCAAGTTATCGTACCTGCACCGATGTTTGTTTTCTCGCCAATGGTCGCGTCGCCAAGGTAAGTCAGATGGCTAGCCTTTGAGCCGCGGCCGAGCTTAGTTTTCTTCAACTCGACAAAGTTTCCGACCTTTGAGCCTTCTTCCATAACAGCGTGGCCCCGAAGGTGGGCCATGGGGCCGACTGTACAGCTATCCCCAACTGTCGAATCAGTAATAAAGCAATTATCCCGTATCTCTACATCATCGCCGATGAAGGAGTTGACGATGCGGCTCCCCGGCCGGATGATGCATCTGCCCCCGACCACTGTTTTGCCTTCGATCGCTACGTTCTGCCCGATGACCGTATCATTTCCGATCTCAGCCCGGGCGCTGATATATGCTGATCCCGGATCGACAAAAGTAACACCGCTATCAAGCATCAGTCTGGAAATTGTGCGGGTGCGAATGACCCTTTCCATCTCAGCAAGTTGTCGCCGATCGTTGATGCCCTCCACCTGATATGGGTCTTCGCATTTAACGATCGCGACCTCATCGCCGTCCTCGATCAGTATCCGGGGCACGTCCGTCAGATAATATTCACCTTGAGAATTCTGATTGCTTACACAGTCGAGTGCGGCAAAAAGCTTCTTCGTGTTGAAGCAGTAGATCCCTGAATTTATCTCATCGATCTGCTTTTCAACGTCCGAAGCATCTTTATGCTCAACGATCCTGTCGAACAAGCCGTTTCCATCCCGAATGACCCGTCCGTAACCCTTTGGCTCCACTAACTTTACAGATAAAACGGTGCACGCCGCCCCGCGTCCTTGATATTCGGAATGGACCTTGATCAATTCCGCGAGCGTATCGGCCGTTATCATCGGAACGTCGCCCGAAAGCACCAGAGTTGTCGAATCTTCACTTTCGAGTGCCTGACGAGCGGAATTAACAGCGTCGCCGGTGCCAAGCTGTCGTTCCTGCAGCGGAAACTCAAATACGCCAGCGTCGAACTCCTGCAAAACTGCTGCTTTTACTCTCTCAGCCTGATGACCGACGATCACAAAGATCTTGTGTGGAGACAACTGCAAAGCCGTTTCACAAACGTGATTAATAAGGGGCCGGCCGTCGAGATCATGCAGCACTTTTGCCCGGTCAGACTTCATTCGCGTACCGAGGCCCGCGGCCATTATCAGCACGTTCAGATCTGGCTGTCGATCTAATTGGTCTTTCATATCGAAGGAAAAGCAAAGGCCTTTGCGTTAGGCTGCAAAGCACAAAGCAACACCACTTGGGCCAGCTTTTCGGGATGGTGTCTCACCTTTTCGCCGTCGTCCAACAGGTTACCATAGACGATCTCAGCCCCCTCAATGGTCTCGGGTGAGATCGAGCCGTGTACACCGATCTGTTCCGCCCCTTCGAGATGATATTTTTTCAGCTGCACATCGCTAACCGGCCGGTTATTGACAACCACATAATCGAAGTTGATCTGGGGAGCAAATTGCCGTACAAGCTCGAGATGGCGTCGTGCCGAGAAGCCATCCGTCTCACCGGGCTGCGTCATCAGGTTGCAAACAAAGACCTTAACCGCTCTCGATGCAGCGATCGCATCCGCAACTCCATCAACAAGGATCGGTGGTAAAAGACTGGTAAAAAGCGATCCCGGACCAATTGTGATCACATTGGCTGCGGCGATCGCTGCTAGAGTCTCGGGCAGCGGTTTGGAGCCTGCGGGTTCTAAATACAGCTTAATTATATCGTTGCCAACTCGCGAAATGTTCGTCTCGCCGTGTATTGTCGAACCGTCCGAGAGTTTGGCTACTAATCTAACGTCCGCCACGGTCGCCGGGTAAATATGGCCTTTGCTCGCCAGGATCTCAGATGACAATTTCACTGCTTCGGCAAAATCGCCGGTAACTTCGCTCAACGCGGCGAGGAACAGATTTCCAAAACTGTGTCCGCCGAGATCGCCGTTACCGCGAAAGCGGTGTTGAAATAATCTGGACAGCAGTTGCGAATCCTCAGACAGCGCGACCATGCAATTCCTGATATCACCAGGCGGCAGCATTTGCAGCTCATCACGCAGTCTGCCTGAGCTGCCGCCATCATCGGTCACCGCGACGATCGCCGACAGATTCTCGATCCACACGGACCCCGAACCACCTTCATCCACATAGCGTTTCAAACCGGATAGCAGCGTCGAAAGGCCGTTGCCACCGCCAATGGCAACGAAATTCAACCCAGGTGAAATATCTGAGAATAGATGGTGTTTCATTTGGACAGGCGGGACGGATCTGAGACGAATGATAAACAGATCAATGGTTGGCTAATGGCATTTTTTGATCCGGAGAGCGCTTCCGAATCGTCTTAATGATAACATCTTAGGTGTTTATTTGACAACAATTTATCGACCGCGTTTCGAATCAAATTACAGCCGGTAGTTTGACCGGGACTTTCAAAAAACCACTTGTATTTATTGGGTTTATTGTGGTAAGTTTAGGTTTGCGGCTAGTCACTGACCACCCAGCCGCTTTGCCAAGACAATTCACCGAATATATACTTTCCGCATCGGCGATTCGCACGATCACACTTCTAAATGGCAGATACGCCTTTCATATTACAAGAACATCAATTTCAACGCCTAAAAACCGTTCTGGCTAGGGTATGCGTTGAATGCGCCGCCCGTGTGGTTTTTCTTATCGACCGCGACGGCCAGCCGATAGCATTTCACGGCGAGATCGGCGATATGGATACGACGAGCTTTTCGTCGCTTGCCGCCGGCAACGTTGCCGCCACCAGCAGCATGGCAAAGCTCATCGGCGAAGACGCTTTTCCATCGGTTTTTCACGAGGGTGAACGCGAGAGCATATTTATCAGCATCATCGGCCGCAGCCTTTTAGTCGTCGTGTTTGACGAACGATCGACCCTGAGCCTGGTAAAGATCCGCACCAAACGCGGCAGTTATGAAGTTGCAGCGATCCTTGATGAGGCAACGGTCGATTCGGCCAACTATCGTATCAACCAAAATTCATTTTTCTCTGAGATCACGGACGAAGATATTGACAGCCTCTTTAGCTAGTGACGAGTAAACAGTGACAAGTGACAAGAGAGAATCCGACAGCTGGTTACGAGCAATGAAAGATGCGACCTCATGAGAAATTGGAGGTTTGGAAACAAGCCGTGGAATTTGTCGTCATGATCTACGACCGAACTAAGAACTTTCCGCCTGACGAAAGATTTGGCCTGACCTCCCAAATACGTCGAGCCAGCGTCTCAATCCCGGCCAATATCGCCGAGGGCGCGGCACGCCAGTCGGATAAAGAGTTTATCCACTTCCTGGCTATTGCGCAGGGATCATGTAGTGAGGTTGAAACTGAACTTCTCATAGCTCTGAAACTTGGCTTTATCGACGAAAAGGATCATCTGGAACTTCGGTCGGCTTCGGACACAAATGGCAAAATGTTAGTGGGACTATCAAAGCATCTGAGGAATAAAACAAAGTAGTTCAACTTTTGCTTACTCATCCCGTCACTATTTACTGTTTTCTATTTACTGCCCTATGACTTTCATCAACTACGCATCACGAGAGATCAATTGCAAGATCGTCTATTACGGACCGGGACTGTGCGGTAAAACGACAAATCTGCAGTACATCTACGATTCGACGGCACCGCAGGCAAAGGGTAAGCTCATCAGCCTCGCAACCGAAACAGACCGCACTCTGTTTTTCGATTTCATGCCCCTCGAACTCGGCACCGTTCGCGGATTCAAAACGCGCTTTCATCTTTATACCGTCCCTGGCCAGGTCTATTACGACGCGTCGCGAAAGCTGATCCTAAAGGGTGTGGACGGCGTGGTCTTCGTCGCGGATAGCCAGGAAGAGCGGATGGACGCAAATATCGAGTCGCTTTATAATCTCGAGGAAAACCTGCAAACACAGGGCTACGACCTAAACCAGATCCCATACGTACTGCAGCTCAACAAACGCGACCTGCCGAATGTGATCCCGACCCACGACCTCTCTGGTGAGCTGCTTCGCAAGAATGAACCTGTCTTCGAGGCCGTTGCCACAAACGGCACCGGTGTCTTTGACACGCTGAAGGCGGTCGCGAAACAGGTACTTACGGAATTAAGAAAAGGCTAAGCCGGCTTCGGCTGAAAACGGAAAAGAGGCGGGCCGGACACCCGCCTTTTTTGCATTTATACTATAATCCCTGAAGCGATGAAACCTGGTGAAGACATTGTCGAACAGGGCGTCCGCGATATTGCTGCCGGCTTGGAGACCATTCCGGCATTGCTGGTTGCGATCGGGGCCCCTCGGCTGCGCCGTATTGGGATCGCACTGCCTGACGATCTGCCTACATCGCCGGAACACCGTCTTTATCTGACGCTCGCAGCCGAAGACTCCGACTCGGCCCATTCCAGATACAATGCTCTGATTCGGAGGTTAGTTAGCTTTGAACGCGCGGCTGAATGCGGACTCTAAATGATCCTGAAAAAATAAAGAAAGTCCTTTTAGTTCCATTCCGCGAGTTTGCACCCGCCGTGATTTGAATGTTATTTTTGCAGTGCTTTACACCCTTTGTGGAAATAAATAGAAAATGACATTGATCGGAAACTCATGCGCGAAGACATCTCGAACTGTAGCGGGATATTATCTGCTTTGTGTTTTTTGCATTCTTACCGGCATGGCATGCAGCCAGGCGGACGTAGCTTCTACTGAAACCAAAGCGAAGCCGGCTAACGTCTCGATCGAGGTCAAGCCCACACAGACTGAAACGAAGCAAGGCGACTCCAAACCCGTCGGAAAGGAAATAAGAACGGCTGAGGGTCCGGCGTTGAAGTCGATCACCCCGCCGGAGGGTGCCATCTATGGCGGCATTTTGAATGATATTGCCGTCGACCTCCCGAAACCCGAATATCCCGACGCCGCTAAAGCCGAAAAGCTGAGCGGCACCGTCACTGTCGAAGTTGTGGTCAATGAAAAAGGTGTTGTCGTGGCCTCAAGCGTGGTTAGCGGTCCTTTTCCGCTCTGGTCCGCCGCCGGCACCGCGGCCCGTCAGGCCAAATTCGACCCGCCGCTAAAGGACGGCAATCCCGTCAAAGTCGCCGGTGTCCTGACCTTCGACTTTGACAAGTAACGGACCGG
The DNA here is from genome assembly GCA_041749555.1 of Pyrinomonadaceae bacterium. Classification (GTDB taxonomy): domain Bacteria; phylum Acidobacteriota; class Blastocatellia; order Pyrinomonadales; family Pyrinomonadaceae; genus OLB17. The sequence goes on from JBGTBC010000009.1 coordinate 8,498, forward strand.
CTTTCCTTGACCAACGCTCAAGCACGCACTTCAGTAAGGGCGAAACAAGCCCCAAGGCTAAGTACGAGAGTGTCGGCGATCAGTGGATCGATATGTTCTTCAGATCTGGATCTGAAAAATCAACCACTGACTGCCGACCATTACCCTAAGCGGCCATATTTACCGTAACCGGCACCTTGTTTGTGACGATGTCGAAAACAGGCGAGCGTTTCTGTGCGAGTTCGACGAGTTCCCTTAGCTTTTCTTCAGGGGCATCGCCTTTGACCTTAAAGGTCACCTCGATGTTCTCGTAACCGTTGCGGACGCTGTCATCGAGCCCGAGAAAGCCGTGCAGGTCAAGGTCGCCGCGATAGGTCGATTCGACCTCATCGATCTGGATCCCCTGTGCCGCCGCGTGATACACGAGGCTGGTCGTAAGACACCCGGCCAGTCCGGCGAGAACATACTCGACCGGGTTTGCCCCCGCGTCATTTCCGAGAAGCACCGGCGGCTCGTCCTTTTGAAATACGAAGGGCGTGCTCCGTTCAAAACTCTGGCATGCACCGTCGTAATCGTTGACCGTGGTACGGTTAGCTGCCCCGTTCTCCCAATTGTTGACGGCCCGAAAGTTGAATTTTGCGATCTCGGACTGTCCCTTGATAGCGTCGATGGTCTCGAACAATTGCGTTACGTTGACGCCATTAACTACTTTTTCCTGTTGTTGAATTTGCTGCATTTTAGTTTCTCCTTTTTAAGTTAGTGTTTATGGATTGCGATAAATGCTGCCGCCCGCCTGGCAGACGGCAGCCATCGATTAACAAAACATCGGGGCGACCGCCTCGATGCGGTCCTTCTGCTCCGGGTCAAGCTGGCCCAGTGCATCAAGAAATTTAGGGTGCGTCATCCCGGAACCGATATAGGTCCAACGGTTCGCTTGATGCTGCACTTCGATGAATTCCTCTCTTTCCTCGTCCGTCAGGATCCGGAGTGTGGCTCTCTGAAACGCGTCCAGATCAAACAGCGTCTGCTGTCTTACGCCGTTGTCGAGGAATCCGCCGATCTCGAGGTATTCGTCAACAGCCGATTCGATCGCGCGTTTGTCCATCGTTTCTGCAAGGGTCAGGACCATCGTAGTGTCGAGCTTGGCGTGCTGGGCTTCCTCGAGCCAGTGGTTCTTCAGCAGGCTCTTGAACTGGCCGTCGAGACACTGATCGTCACGGACGCTTTCGATATAATGGCGTTGTGTCATCCACTCTATGTGGAGGATCACCAGGGCCACTGCAAGCGGATCGTGCCGTAACACCTCACGCGCCACGTCCGACGCCGGCCCTATGACCTCGCATTCAGTGCCGAAAGCGTTTCGGAAATCTTCGCTGAATAGCTTGAATAGCTGGATGTGCTTAGCTTCTTCGCCGGCAAATTGAAGAAACGCTCTCACCCGATAATCGTCCTGATCGAGCGAAGGCCTGACATGATCCAGGACGAATGGCAAGATGAACTCCTCTACCAATCCGAAGATGCTCAGATAAGCATGGGCCCGGATATGGTTAAGCGATCGCTTCTCATCGTCGCTGAGAAACGTCAGTTTCTCTACCCTTGCAAGCGGCTCCGGCAGAAACCTCTTGGAAAAATTAAGGCGTTTGTCACCGCCGATGATATCTTCGATCTGCCAGTTCACCTTTTGCGAGGCGACTATCGTTTCCTTGTAACCGTAGGCCGGCTGCCGGTCACGGTTTGTTCCATTGTTTAGTATTGCTGCTCCTAACATTGTTGTTCTCCTGTTTTCCTATGTGTGATAAGTCGGGCCAAATATAAAAACGAGATCAATAAGCGGCCTCGACTTTGAAGACGGAAACCGTGGCCGAAACCGGACATCCAATTGGAAAAATTTCCCCTGTTTTTTCGTTTCTGCTAAAATGGCTTCGAAAACTCTCACCAAAAAAATGGCTGAAATACAGCCCGTTCGCGCGGAGCATGACATCACACAGTTGCTGCGGGATTGGGGCCGCGGCGAGGAGTCGGCATTGGACCGGCTGATGCCCGTCGTCTATCACGAACTGCGAAGGATCGCCCGCAATTTCATGAGGCGGCAAAATCCCGGCAATACTCTCCAGACTACCGCCCTTGTGAATGAGGCATTTCTAAACCTTGTCGACTCGAGCCGCGTAAACTGGCAGAGCCGCACTCATTTCTTCGCTATATCGGCCCAGTTGATGAGGCGGATCTTGGTCGATGCGGCACGGCGGAGAAATAGCAAAAAGCGGGGCGGCGAACATCTGAGGGTGACCTTTGGCGACGATATCAATGCCGCCGAAGCCGAGAGCACCGACCTCGTCGCCCTCGATGAGGCCCTCGAAAGGCTCGCGCAGCTGAATCCCCGCCACAGCCGGATCGTCGAGTTAAAATATTTCGGCGGGCTTACAGAGGAGCAGATAGCTGAAACACTCGATCTTTCTTCGCGTACAGTTAGACGTGACTGGACGATCGCCAGGACGTGGCTGTTCAGAGAGTTAAGCCAGTCTTCTTCATGACCCCGGAAAAGTGGGAAAAAGTTACTGAGCTGTTTCATTCGGCATTGGATCTGGATGCGAGCGACCGGTCTGCTTTCATCGAGCGGGAATGCGGGGGTGACACTGAACTCCGGCAAGAGGTGGAATCACTTCTCGCCGCCAATACCTATGCCGGCGATTTTATCGAAGAGCCAGCTGCCCAGGTGGCCGCACTCGCAGACGGCGGAACGCCCGTTCCCGCCGGTTCGATGATCGCTCATTACCGCATAGAAAAGAGCATCGGCCGAGGCGGGATGGGCGAGGTATATCTTGCGCTCGATACCCGTCTGAACCGGCAGGTCGCCCTTAAGAAGCTTCCCGATCTTTATGCGTCGGACCCGGCGTTCTTGCGCCGTTTTCGCAATGAGGCACAGGCCGCTGCCACGCTGAATCACCCCAATGTGGCGACCATCTACTCCGTCGAGACCTTTGAGGAAAAGCCCTTTATCACGATGGAGTATGTCGATGGAAAGACGCTCGATGCGGCTACTCCGGCCTCCGGGCTCGACATCCGTAAATTCCTCGAATATTTCATACAGCTTGCCGGGGCCCTGCAGCATGCCCATGAAAAGGGTATAACCCACCGCGATCTAAAGCCGGGGAACATCATGATAACCTCGGGCGGTGTGCCGAAGATCCTCGATTTCGGGCTCGCCCAATCCTCCGGGGCCGCCCTGTCAAATACCCAATACTCCGCGAGCATTACCGCACCCGGCCAGGTGATCGGCACGCCGTCATATATGTCGCCGGAGCAGGCCGAGGGCAAGGATGTAGATCATCGAAGCGACATTTTCAGCTTCGGGGTCGTGATGTACGAGTCCCTTACCGGCCTGCGGCCTTTCACCGGCGACAGCCACGCCGAAATGGTAAGTAATCTGCTGAAGACAGAGCCCGTGCCGATCCGTGAAATAAGGCCCGAGGTCCCGTCCTTGATCGTGCGGCTGGTCGATCGATGCCTGATAAAACGTCGACGCGATCGTCTGCAGCAAATGCAGGAAGCTCGAACGATCCTCGCCGAGGCCCGGGCGGTCCTTAAAGCAGGCACCTCCACTCTAAGCCTTGGCAGACGATTGTACGGCGAGGCAAGATCGGCCAATCCGCTCTGGCGCGTGGCCGTAGTATCTGCAATTGTCCTGGCGTCATTTGTAGCGTGGTACTTCTTTCCTCGAGACGTTCAGCCCCCGATCTATTTTGAGAATATTTCGATCCGCAGCCTGTCACAGTCGCACAACGTCGTATTTGCCCAGATCTCACCCGATGGCCGTTCGGTCGCATATAACCTGATCGAGACCAACCAGGATCGGAGCCTCTGGATCCGACTTATCGATGACCGCAACGCGCTTCTCCTCGTCCCGCCGCAGCCACATCAATACTGGGGCGGCCTGACAATATCGGATGATTCGAGCCAAGTGTTTTTTGTTACTGCCGGTGCTACGTCGAGATACGGCACGCTCTACCGCGTATCATCCCTTGGCGGTCCGGTCCGAAAATTGGTTGATACGGTGAACGACCTCGGCTCGCTCTCGGCCGACGGTAAGAGGATACTGTACGTTCGTTACGGCGAGCCAACCTCGGTCCTGACCGCGAATTCGGAGGATGGCGGGGATGAGCGCCCGATTGTCAGTTTTCCTGAGGGCATCATTCTGCGTGACCCGCAATTCTCGCCCGACGGCAACTTCGTCTATTTCATCAAGATGGAGCGGAAGGACGGCGTCGAATACTGGTCGCTCAATCACGTTGACGTTCGCAGCGGCGCTCAAGCCGTGGTGATCCCGGACCAACGCGAACGCATCGCCGAGATCGCTTTCGTCGGCACATCGAATGCCCTGATCATGAACGCCGCCGACCCGATCACTAACGCAACGCAGCTATTCTACGTCTCGTTGCCCGATGGTAAGCTCACACGGGTCACCAACGACCTGAATTCGTACTTCGGCGTCAGCGTCGACCGTGCCGGCACGCAGATCGTGTCTGCCCAGAGGTATTTCGAAAAGAGATTATGGACGGGTGACGCAGGTGATACAGTGAAGATGCAGCCGATCGCCGCTGATCTAAATGCCTACCTCAACGTAGACTGGACACCCGATGGACGCGTGGTGTTTGATGCGGTTGAGAATAATCGGCCGCATATATGGATCGCCGCCGAGGACGGTTCCGGGCTGCTGCAGCTAACGCCAAATGGGTCGGACGACGAGGACCCGGCCGTTTCAAAGGACGGCCGTTATATCGTCTTTACCTCGTCACGGAACGGCCATAAGCAAGTTTGGCGAATGAATATCGACGGCCGCAACCAAACATGGCTGGCCCAGGTCGAAGGCGTCACCTCGGACCCGCGGATCTCGCATGACGGCGCTTACGTGACCTTTGTTTGGGATAGGGACGGCCGCCGCACGCTTGGCAAAGTGCCGATCGAGGGCGGAAATGTCGAAGAGATGCAGTTATTTGGCGATTCTCATTGGACGGTCTCGCCCGACGGATCGAGGGTCGCCTACACTGTTTGGAATGACCGGGAAAACATTTCGCAGGTCGCCATCAGGCGGCTTGATTCGGATAAGCCCGATATGATCCTCGATCTTTCACCGTACTTTATCCTGAAGTGGCGGCCCGACGGCACCGGACTCGTCTACCGCGACCGGCGCTCTGTCGAGTCCGCCCACGCCACGATAATGGAATGGAAG
>JBGTBC010000010.1:0-2804 GCA_041749555.1 Pyrinomonadaceae bacterium
TTCCATGCCGACAGCACCTGGGCGATCAGTTGTGCATCCTCGCTCCCGATCAGGGCGTCAAAGAGCGACTCAGCCTCCGCTGGGTCGAGATCGCAGCGGGTCTGAAACTCATCGAGATAATGTTCGAGGATCCTATTTTCCATTGATTCAAACTTGACCGTTTTCAGCGATCTCGATCGCTTTGAGCAGCACTCTCGCCTTGTTGACCGTCTCGTCGAATTCCGATGCAGGAACCGAATCAGCCACGATCCCGGCCCCGGCTTGAATATGAGCGACTCCGTTCTCAAGCACAAGCGTGCGGATCGCGATACACGTATCCATATTGCCTGAGTAATCGAAATAACCAACGGCACCCGCATACACACCCCGTTCGTCAGGCTCCAGTTCGCGAATTATCTCTATCGCCCTCACTTTCGGAGCACCCGAAACCGTGCCGGCAGGGAAGCAGGCCGCGAGAGCGTCGAATCGGTCAAGACCGTCTCGCAGTTTTGCCGAGAGCGAGCTGACGAGGTGCTGAACATGCGAATATTTCTCGACGATCATCAGCGTATCTACCGAAACACTGCCGTATTCCGCTACCCGGCCCAGATCATTCCGGCCAAGGTCAACAAGCATCAGGTGTTCGGCGACCTCTTTCTTATCGAGCCGCATCTCCTCGGCAAGTGCCGCGTCTTCAGCTGCCGTTTTACCCCTGGGGCGTGTACCCGCGATCGGCCGATATTCAATCCGGCCACCTTCGCAACGCACCAACATCTCCGGCGAAGCTCCGATCACCTGCTTTCCGCCAAAATTGAGAAGGAACATATATGGCGACGGATTAAGCGAGCGAATCGCACGATAGATCGCCACTGCGGAGGCATTCGTTGGTCGGGTAAAGCATTGAGAAAGAACGGTTTGATAACATTCTCCCGCATTGATAAGTTCTTTGATCTGAGTGACGGCAGCCTCGAAATCAGGGCGTTTCCAGTTTGAGGTCACTGTGGGAACAACCTGCGACAGCGAATGGTTGAACGCCATGTTCAGGGGCAGCGGTACGTTCGGCTGCTCGAGAATCGAACGTATCTCATTGTTTCGGTCCTCAGCCTCGCCTGGCTCGCCATCGATATCTAGCGAAACGATCTTAATAACCTGTCTGGCATGGTCAAACGCGACGATCGAGCGGTAGAACATAAACGCACATTCGCCCGCCTCGTTTTTTCCGGCCAGCGACGGCTCGAACCACTCACACGCGTCAAAGCCAAGATACCCGATCGCTCCACCGATAAATGCCGGAAGTTCCTGATCGCATTCGGCAAAGTACGTCGCAAAATGCTCCCTGATCCGTCCGTAGACCTCCTGCCCGCCACTCAAAACCTCGATTGGATCGGCCCCTATAAACGAATACCTCGCCAGACTCTTCCCACCCTCCACCGACTCAAGCAGGAACGAATGCGTCGAATTCGCCGACAACTTCAAATACACCGCAAGCGGCGTCAGCAAATCGGCTGGCATCGTATCGAGAACAGGTTTTACGTTTATTCGTGTCATTCCTCAAATCAAAAACGCCGCCCGATTCAATTCTCAGGCGGCGTCGCAAAAAACTATATTCTGATGAAGTCAGATACAGACAAGCGAACGCCCAGAATACCACCACCAGCCAGCAGCAAACTTGATTTTCGTGTCGTCTTTGAGCTTCATCAGCCTCATTTAACCTGAGAATGATAGGCGAAGTCAATGTCCGTATCAAAATCTGTCGCTCGTCGCTTAAGATTTTACATCTTTACGGGCACCTCGATGCCGAGCGTATCAAGTGCCGCGGTAAGCGATCGTCGGGCCTTATCGGCCACCACTACGAGTAGGGCACGTTTCGTATCGTCCGTCTCAGCTATGATCTTGTGGTTGTGGTAGAAAAGGTTGAAAGCCTTAGCGAGAGCAAAAGTGTATTTCGCGAGGATCGCGGGCTCATTTGCAGCTGCGGCTTGCTCGACCGTTTCCTCTAGCCGTGAGGCGAGAACTACGGTTGACCATATATCGTCCCCGGTCTCGCCTGAGAGGATTCCCTTACCGGCCTCGATGTCACTGATCCGACTCCTGCACGCCTCAAGGCTGTCCGCTTCAGACAATTTTCGAAAGATGGAATTTGCCCGCACCGCCGAATACTGGCAAAAACAGCCAGTCTCTCCTTCAAACGATAGAGCCTCTTTAAAATCGAAGACGATCACAGTATTTCTCGTAAATTTAAGCAGGAAATATCGCAATGCCCCGACAGCAATTTGGTGAGCAATGAACTTCTTTTCTTCCTCGCTGGAATCGGAATGGCGGGCTTCGACTTCGGCGAGGGCATTCGTTTCAAGCCGGTCGATCAGGTCATCCGCCTTTACGCCCAGCCCTTTGCGCCCGCTCATCTCAATAAAAGGCCTTTTCCGGTCATCTTCAGACAGCTCAAAGCCGAGTTCTTCGGCCGCGGCTGGCGAAAGGGCGACCATTTCATACGATAGGTGGATGCTCGCCTTTTCGCCGCGTTCGGGCGATATGGCCGCGACGCCTTTGCGGACGATGTCCTGCGGATATGATTGCCTGGAATCGATAACGTTATAGATCGTTTCGCCGCCGCCGAATTTCGGAGCTCCGGGCTCGCTTTTCGCTTCCTCTCCTGTAGTGATCCACACCTGTTGGCCGTCTTTATACGTATGGAACAAACGGTAATGGAAATCAAGGCCCAGGATGCCGAGCTTCCACATTTGATAGGCAATATCCTTGCCCGTGTAGGTCACAGTGCCGTTTGACCTTACGAGGATCTTGTCGTTCTCGTGGTCGTCCGTGCC
>JBGTBC010000011.1:0-10667 GCA_041749555.1 Pyrinomonadaceae bacterium
CAGGTATCTTCGGCAGGGTAATATTTCGCTGGTCCGCGAAGCCCTGCGCGAACGCGGCCGGCTGCGCAAAAATGCCCCCCACGGGGTGTACAAACGGGCTTTTGTTATCCCGTGCTATAGCGTTTGGCAAAAGATATTTTATGACGCAGGGTTAAAGATCTACGACCTTCTGGCGGGAAAATACGGTATAGGAAGATCGCGGATGCTCAGCCGCGAAGATGTTACCGAGCGGCTCCAAAATATCGAAACCGATGGCCTTAGAGGCGGCGTGCTTTATTATGACGGGCAATTCGACGATACAAGATTGCTGATCGACCTTGCCGTAACGGCACAGAAATATGGCGCGTCGATTATGAACTATGCCCGGGTCACGGGCCTGAGATCGAATAATGATGGGCGGCTCACTGGCGTTGAATTTGAAGATGTCGAGAAAGGCGAACTGTTTTTTGCCGGAGCGAAATCGGTGATCAACGCAAGCGGGGCGTTCTGCGATTCGATACGCAAACTTTCGGACGCAGAAGCCCCGCCGGTGATCACCTACAGCCAGGGTATCCATTTGGTCTTTGACAAGAAGTTCCTTCCGGGCGAGACGGCCCTGATGATCCCGCAGACATCCGACGGACGCGTGCTATTCTGCATTCCGTGGCACGATCACCTGCTTGTCGGTACGACGGACACGCCGATAGACAGGCCCTCGCTTGAGCCTGAAGCTCTCGCCGCAGAGATAGACTTTGTTTTCCAAACGGCGGGCGAATATCTGACGTCCAAGCCGACACATTCGGATATTCTCAGCGTTTTCGCCGGCATCCGCCCGTTGGTTAGAACAGGGGTCGCGGCGAAGACTTCGTCGATATCGCGTGGCCATGACCTTTTCGTTGATAAATCGGGTTTGATCACGATCACAGGCGGAAAATGGACGACCTACCGGAGAATGGCCGAGGACGCCGTGAATACAGTTATTGAGATCGCAGGTCTGCCGCCAACGCAGTGCATCACCGCGGATCTAGCGATCACAGCGGTAGAGGATCTTGAGATCAGTGAGGATCTGCATTTTCAAATTCGGTGTTCCCGCGCTGACGTTGTCCGAGCTGTCAGGAAGGAAATGGCACGGACGGTCGAAGATGTGTTGGCACGCAGAACACGGGTTTTATTTCTCAACGCCAGCGCAGCAATTGAAATTGCCCCGCAGGTTGCCGAAATAATGGCGGGCGAACTGGGCAAAGATAATATCTGGGTTGAGGATCAGGTGCGTCAATTTAGGGAAACGGCCCGGGCTTATTCTTTGAAATGATGTGATCATTCGGTCGAGATCGCTTCTTCGCCGTGCAAAGCGGCGTGGAGAGTGTGCCAGCTAAGCGACGCGCATTTCACGCGTGCCGGAAATTCAATAACACCAGCAAATATCTTCAGCTTGCCCAGATCATTCTCTTCGGTTTCGACGTCGAGCCCACCCGTAACCATTCTGTGAAACTGGTCAAATAACGACTCAGCATCATCTTTTGATCTACCTTTGATGACCTGGGTCATGATGCTTGCCGAGGCTTTGGAAATTGCGCAACCAGAACCCTTGAAGGCAACATCCGCGATGGTATCGCCGTCCATTTTCACATAGACCTCAAGAGCGTCACCGCACAGCGGATTGTTGCCCAACGCAGTCTTATCCGCATCATCGATCGCGCGAAAATTCCGCGGATTCTTGTTGTGCTCGAAAATTACTTCCTGATAGAGGTCACTTAGTTCTGACATTTCTATTTCACAACGGTTTCGCGTTCTCTGTTAGTGAGTTTTATTCTACTGTCCTTGTCTCGCAAATACAGCCAAACCTGCTCATACGTTTGAGCGTCGTCTGGCTTTTTGTATCGAATGTGATAGTAAGCGGCGTCTCCATGGCCTTCACCCACAACGGCGGAAAGCGGTTGAAACGTCGGATTTGCCACCTTAAAGTCTTCTTTCACCTGAGTCTCACTCGGAAAACCACACGAGCTGAATAGCACGACAAGAAAAAGAGCCAAGAACTTTCGCTTAAACCTAGTCCTTGAAAATGTCATATCTTGAAAAGGTCTCATTCCGTTTCGCGCAGTTTCTCAGCATCGGCGAGATCCTGTAGTCGTCCGACCGCCTCTTTATTCTTGATCAAATCAGCTCGACCGATATAACTCACTTCAACACTGCCGAGTCGTCCAGTGACTCGGTTCTCCCAAACGCTATCCGGATCGACGCCTTTCAGGCCAAAGAGCACATCAATGCGATTTGGCGGCATCCCCATCGTAAAGAAACAATCTTTTTTGGTAAAATCATCCGGGCTGAGATCACCAAGAGGTGCTCCAAACTCCTTCAGTGCCGCGTAAACCTTTTCTGCGTTCTCTCTATCTGCAGCGGCCCAAATATCCAGGTCCTTTGTGAATCGCGGTTCGGTGTGCTTTATGACCGCGTATCCGCCAACAACAAGGAATCTAACGCCTGCGTTTTCGAAGGCCTCCAACAGATCTTTGAAAACTGAGTTCACTTTCGTCCACTCCTTTCATGGCATACGCATCGATCACCATTTCCCACGCGGCCGCGAACTTGGCTTCGTCCGTCTGATCTTGCCAATACGGAATATCAGGATACTTTGGTGCATCGCCGATCTTTCCATACCAAACAGTCATTTCTCGTTGATTCGTCATAGCGATTCTCTTATAGGTAACTTTACCATACGAGCCTAGACCCAAACTTAGGTTCAGAAAAGTCCCACGATCTTACCGTTTTCGTCGATATCGACGCGTTCGGCGGCGGGATGCGCCGGCAAGGCGGGCATCGTTCGCATATCGCCGCATACGGGGTAAATAAAGCCGGCCCCGACGCTCGCCCTGACCTCGCGGACGGGAAGAGTAAAGCCGGTGGGGGCACCCTTCAGCGTCGGATCGTGGCTCAGGCTCAAATGCGTTTTCGCCATGCAGATCGGCAATTTGCCAAACCCGTTTGCTTCGTAGGTAGCGATCTGTTGATCCGCGAACGGTTCGTAACTGACATCGGCGGCACCGTAGATCTTCTTTGCGATGATCTCTATTTTTGCCTTGATGGGCTGATCGAGATCGTAGAGAAACTTAAATTCGTTCGGCTCATCGGCCGCGGCGATGACCATCTCTGCAAGCTCGATCGCGCCTTTACCGCCGTCGGCCCAATGCGTCGAAACCGCGGCTCCGAGAGCTCCGGATTCTATGGCGATCCGCTTGACCGCCTCGATCTCTTCCGGATGATCGGTCTCGAATGCGTTAATTGCCACGACAGGCGTAACGCCGTGGAGCCTAACATTCTCGATCTGCTTTCGCAGGTTGGAGGCACCGGCCTCGACATCTGCGACGTTATTTTCAAGCATTTCCGGCGGAAGCGGCTTACCGGCAACGATCCTGTATTTTCCGCTGTGTGATTTCAGCGCCCGAATGGTCGCAACGATCACACATGCGTCGGGTTTCAGGCCGCTGTAACGACATTTGATGTTGAAGAATTTCTCCGCACCGATGTCGGCCCCAAAACCGGATTCGGTCATCAGATAATCCGCCGTTTTGATGCCGATCATATCGGCAAGAATGCTACTGTTGCCATGGGCTACATTGGCAAAAGGCCCGGCATGTACGAGAGCCGGCGTATTCTCAAGCGTCTGCATTATTGTTGGCCGGATCGCATCTCGCATAAGCACGGTCATCGCTCCAGCCGCACCTATTTCCTCTGCCGTGACCGGCGTTTTGTCATGCGTCATGCCGACGACGATCCGCCCAAAACGCTTTCGCATATCCTGGAGCGACGTTGTCAAAGCCAGGATCGCCATAACCTCCGATGCCACAGCGATGTCAAAACCCGTTTCACGCGGTATGCCGCCTTCCATTCGGCCGCCGAGGCCCACGATGATCTTACGCAGCGCGCGGTCATTTGTATCGACGACACGCTTCCAGGTTATGCTGTGCGGATTGATATTGAGCGGGTTGCCTCGGAGCAGCTTATTGTCGATCATCGCCGCGAGCAGGTTATTCGCCGCTGTGACGGCGTGGATGTCGCCGGTCAGATTCAGATTAAATGTCTCCATCGGCACGACCTGGGCATAGCCCCCGCCGGCCGCTCCGCCTTTTATTCCGAAGGTCGGTCCCTGCGACGGCTGCCGAAGCGTTACGACGGACTTTTTCCCCAGATGCTTCATCGCCTCGCCTAAACCTATGAGCGTGGTCGATTTACCCTCGCCCAGCGGCGTTGGCGTGATCGCGGAGATGTCGATGTACTTTCCGTTCGGACGATCCTTGAACTTCTCAAGGACGTCGAGCCGTACTTTTCCAATGTATGGACTGCCGTAGAGATCGATATCTTCCGGACCGAGGCCAAGCTGCGCGGCGATCTCGGTGACGGGACGCAATTTGGCATGTTGAGCGATGTGAAGGTCAGAATACATAATGAGATTATTGCCGAGTCAGAGTCGAAACGAAAGTGACTTCGCTCACATTACCCAAGGTTTCCCGGCTGCCGCCAGGGTCATTCGCACGCCACAAAGGCCCGCACAGGAAATGTTCCTACGCCCTTGAACTTAGGCGGCACCGCGCTAAAGGTGAAGTCCCGGTCCGGAACATTCTCCAGGCCGCGTAAATGTTCGACTATCAGAACGCCCGCGCCGAGCAAGGCTGTGTGGACCGGCCGTAGTTTGGTGCGTGAGTCGTCGATATTATGCGAATCGATCCCGACCAGTTTCGCACCAGCATCAACCAGAAATTTTGCGGCCTGTTCGGTCAGAAACGGGTGACTTTCGAAGTATGCCTCGGTATTCCAGAATTTGCTCCAGCCGGTGTGCACTAATACCGCTCTTCCAAAAAGATCGTAACCTGCGAAGTCCTCAACTGTGACTGCCAACCGTTCGTCGTACGGAACCCTGACGATCGTGCCTTCCAGGCCGTTAAGGTTGTCTAGTTCGATCTCTGACAAGTCCTTGCCATCCGCGTATCGGTGAAACGGAGTGTCCAAGTACGTCCCGGTGTTCGCGATCATGTCGATCCGTCCGATCTGAAACTCGGTTCCCGGTCCGTACCTCTCACGCGAATCCTCGCGGCTCAAATAATCGCAGATGACCGGAGCCGGAAGCCCCTTGTAAGTGACCAGCCCGTCTTCGATCGTGTGGCTGAGGTCGATGTAGCGTCGTCCCATATTCGTTAAACACCTTCAATTTGTACAGATCTTAGCTGCGTTGTTTGAATCCATATGACTTAAAAACATGGACTGCGCATCACCTTGTTGACAGTTATGGCCGCAATCTATGCGAAAACGTCGATCACTTTCTGGATCGCATCCGCCAGTTTGTCCACCTCTTCACGAGTGTTATAAAACGCAAACGATGCGCGGGCCGTGGCGGGCACCTCGAAAAATTCCATCACGGGCTGAGCGCAATGGTGGCCGGCACGGATCGCGATCCCCTGTTGGTCGAGGATCGTGCCGACGTCATGCGGATGAATGCCCTCGATGGTGAATGACAGAACGGAGGCTTTCTCGGCGGCGGTGCCGATGATCTTAACTCCAGGAATATCCGAAAGCCGCTCGGTGGCATAATCGAGCAGCTCACGCTCATAGGCCGCCGCGGCATCGAAATCGATCGAGTTGATATAGTCGATCGCGGCTCCCAGGCCGATGCCGGCAGCGATGGCGGGGGTTCCGGCCTCAAATTTTTCGGGGATCGGTGCGTATGTGCTGCCGTTAAAGCTGACCGTCCTGATCATCCCGCCGCCGGTCTGATATGGCGGCATCTGGTCGAGCCATTTTCGCTTGCCATACAGAACGCCGCTACCGGTCGGGCCAAACATCTTGTGGCCCGAGAACACAAAAAAATCGCAGTCCAGATCCTGCACATCGACAGGAAAATGCGGTACGCTCTGGGCGGCGTCGACCAGGACGGGAACGCCGAATTTATGGGCCGTGGCGATCATCTCTTTAACTGGATTGATCGTGCCGAGAGAATTTGAAACGTGCGAGACCGCGACCATCTTAGTGCGTTCGTTGAGCATGTTTTCGTATTCGTCGATGATCAGTTCGCCCCGCTCATTCATCGGGATCATCCGGATCCGGGCACCGCGTTCTTCAGCAACGATCTGCCAAGGCAGGATGTTGGAGTGATGTTCCATCTGGCTGACGATGATCTCGTCGCCCTCGTTGATAAACTTACGTCCGTAAGAGTAAGCAACGAGGTTTACTCCCTCAGTGGTTCCGCGAACGAAGATGCATTCCTTCACATCCGGCGCGTTAATGAACCGCTTTACCTTTTCACGAGCGGCCTCGTAGGCGGTCGTCGCATGCTGTGAAAGGTAATGCACACCGCGATGGATGTTCGAATGTTCCTCACGAAGATATTTCGACCCGCGGTCGATCACGATCTGGGGCACCTGTGACGAAGCGCTATTATCGAGATAGACCAGAGGCTTATCGTTTACGGTCTGCGAAAGTACCGGAAAATCCTTTCTTACTTTTTCGGCATCCCAATTGCTCATTGTCTTTACAGCGGTCATAGTGTTTAGTTCCGCCGTTATCGCTTGGCGGCCGCGATGGCTAATGATTTTGCGGTTTCAGGAGGTTTGGGCTTCCCAATAGCTTTCTTTTTCTCGCGGTCGATGTATTCACGCAAAGCGGTTTCGATAACGGCGGCACGGCGCGGTTTTTCGCCGGCGATCTCGTCGATCTCTGCCAACAGTGTTTCTTCGATTATTAACGATGTTCTTACTCTCATAATAATTATCCGTCCAATTTCGTATTCAGCCTGTTCAGCACGGCTTCATCGAGTTCTTTCTTGATCGATCCGATCGCGATCTTATTTATGATCTCCTCGGCAAAGCCATAGGTAAGGAGGTTTTTTGCAAGCGTCTCAGGCAATCCGCGTGTCAGCAGATAGAACAGCTCTTCTTCCTCTAGCTGACCTACGGTCGCGCCGTGGGAGCATTTAACGTCGTCGTTGAATATCTCAAGCTGCGGTTTCGTATCGACCCGAGCGTCGTTAGACATTAGAAGATTCTTGTTCGATTGCTGTGCGTCGGTGCCATGGGCATTTTCGCGGACAAAGACCTTGCCATTAAAAACGCCTCGCGATTTGTCATTCAAAACGCCTTTATAGTTCTGATGCGAAATGCAGTTGGGAACCTGATGGTCGATGATCGAATGCGTGTCGTGATGCTGTGAACCACCCAGCATATAGAGGCCGTCGACCCAAGCCTCGCCGCCCTCGGCCGAAAACTTCACGTCGATGTCGTGCCTCGACAAGCGGCCGCCAAGGTTGATATTGGTCGAGTTATAGCTGCTGCCATGCCCCAAGCTCACCTCGGTAACGCCATAATGAAACGCCTCGGGCGAATCCCGCTGCACACGATAATGTGTCAGGCTCGCGTTGTCTTCAATGACGATCTGAATGGCGGTGTTTGTAAAACTCTTAACGGTCGAGTCATAAGATTCAACGATCGTCGCCTTACTGCCCGCCTCGGTGATGACCAGAATGTGCGGGAAGATCGCGGCATCTTCGTCCGCCGCAAACGACAATTCGATCGGTTCGGCGATGCTCGTGTCCCCTGCAATACGAATGACCGTGATGTCGGCAAAAGCCAGATTCAGTGCGGCAAAACCGTTTCGATCAAAACCAAACTTGCCCAGGAGATCCGCGTCTTCATCTGAGAACAGGTTACCAACACTACTATCGACTACCCACTTGTCACTGACCACTGGAGAAACATTGGTGTACTTCCAGTCCTCGTGTTTTGGAGTCGGGAAGCCCGTCGTCGTGAAAGCGGCAAACGCCCTTTCACGAAGCGCACGGATCGTCGGATCTGTTTCCTTCGCGATAAACTTTTTGAATTGTTCCGTAAATTGTGTTTCCATTACGGCTGTTGTTAAAACCATTATTAAAATACCCTTACCAAACTAAACTTTGGGTCCGAGCGGATCGTCCGCTTCGGATCCAGGATAAACTCGCGGGCCATCTTCATCTTCGCCTCATTTTCGGGCCGCGGCCGCTTATCGTCGACCAGCGTTGACCGGTCAAAATTGAATAAAAAATCGTGCCGTGTCAGAACGTACCGGACACCCATAGATGCCGCCTTCGCACGGAGTTCTTCTGTGCTGCGAGCCTCCCAAACCATTTGCCGAAACGTCCAGTCTTCGAAAAGATAATCCGAAATAAAGGGGCGGTCGAGATGGTAAGTGTCTCGTCTCATGTTGATAAGCCAGGTAGCCTCCTGCGGGTCAGCCTCACTATTAAGCCATTGGTAATATGGGTAGTAGTCAATATTCCGCGCAAGATAAGCATCCTCCGTTTCGCCGCCCATCACAACCCGGAGCGGAGCCCTTTGCAAAAACCAGGCGGCGGAGACCGTCAGGCCCGCAGCGGCCGTTACGGCCAACGTAGCACCAGCCAACAATCGCGCCCCGCCGCTTTGCTCAAATATCTTCTCGACCGACATGACGATAGCTATCGCAAGAACGGGCAATATCGGAAGCAGATATCGAAGCTGCTGGCTCGAGAATAACCAGAACAGAAAAACTATCGCGGCGACGCCCGTTACGATCTTTACGTCGACCGGTAGGTCGTATTTCCAAAGGGCCAAGACCAGAAGCGGCAGGCCCAACAGAAATGCAACTCCGAGAACGCCGTCGAAAAATTCCGGTTTTTCGGGCTGGGCTGCGACCGACAGATTCCACGGGGAGGCCAGATAATCCACCGCGTTCTTGTCGGCTCCGCCGTATTGCGAATTCATCGCCTGAAATAGGTTCGACCGCTCGACATCCCAGCCCTCGGCCTTTCCCTCCCAGATACGCATGTAAAAAGGGAATACAGGGCTGCCGGTTTCTGCCCAGGTACGCAGGTACCACGGCGAAGCGATAGCGCCAGCCAGCACCAGGGCCGCAAAACCGCCGATCGCGATCCTGCCCATCCTGTCGGGCCTGATATCCTGCTCCTTGCGCACTCGCAGCAGAATTATCAAAGCAAACGCAGCTATCACAAACAGGGTTGTCAGCTTCGCGGAGAGTGCGGCACCCAAGAAAATCGCGATGAAAACCAACCACCCGCCTTCGAGAGTTTTCCACCAACGCGTGAGCGAATAGATCGCAAGCGACACAAATAGCGTCAAAGCAAGATCGATGTAAGCGCTCGCTGCAACATGGTAAACAGTCGGAACCGCCGCCACAATCAAAACCGCTAGCAGACTCGAACGGCGGCTGAGATCCAGTTCTCTGGCCCATCCAAAAATAACGGCTAGCACGAGTGGGAAAAATACCCAGTGAATGGAACCGGCCGCCGCCTCTGCCGCTCTGGGACCAACGTAACCGCCAAGCAGCATCGCCCAAACGCTGTGCATTTCAGTGCCCAGGGCGAGATAGCTCGCTATATTGCCCTCGATAAACGCATTGCTGCCCTGAGCGATAAAGGCCTTGGGCACGGCAAAGTGATAAAGCAGCGTGTCTTTTGCAGTAGGCGGTGCAAGTGAGGCAAAGAGAGCGAGCAATAAGGGCATGGCGATCAAAAACACCAAACCCTTGTCAAAACCGTTCGCCCGTTCCGGTACACGGCTCTCGGCCTTTGCATCGCGAACTCTGAGTAGCCCAAACACGGAAGCGGCCATTCCGATCATCAGCGCAGCAACCGCCATGATGCCGCTGTAAAGGCCTAAAACGCCGAACAGAAACCAGATCAGTGACCATGCAGCAGCTCCGACAGCTGTGTTGACCACAAGCTCAAGTATGTGCGAATGCCCATCCACCGGCGTTACTTTGATCAATGACGCCAGAAGGCTGCCGAGCCCAAACCACGATATGGCGATCAACGCCGCGATCACGACGCCTATTAAACTGTCAAAGATCCCCGAACCGAAGAACGGCCCGACGCCGAGATTCCCGGCGAGCTGGCCCAACCTTCCTACATCCTCGCCGCGATTCGCAAAGAACGCGATCAGCAAGACAACTGCCCACGCAGCGATCAATACCGCAGGTAGCGTGACGTTAGTGGATTTGATCTCAGTCGTCGCCAAAATCTATTTACGCTCCGCGGACTCAAGTATCTCAGCCAGATCGGGTTGTATCGGCATGGATCTTAATGGATTGACGTTTGCCCCGCCGGTGTTGCCCTTCGGATAAATTCCGAGCGGCGTTTTAGAAGCAGCGCCGCCAATACGCAGGATCTGCCCAGCGATCTCCTTTCCATCACGCTGCCTCAGCCCGTGTTTAAGCATCAGCCAGTGGATCCGCGTATGCTGATAAGTGCTCGCCTGCCCAAGCACATGAGCTCGCTCAAGATGACGAAACGCACCTTCAGAGTCGCCAGCGGCCGACAATTCGCCAGCTGTGACTATTTCAAGCTCGATATGTTCGTCCAGGCTCAGTCTAGTCATTCTATCTGGCGGCGGTCTTTACCCAGTCATAGCCTTTTTCCTCGAGTTCGAGAGCCAGCTCCTTGCCGCCTTCCTTGACGATCTTGCCATCGGCGAGGACGTGGACCATATCGGGCACTATGAAATTGAGGAGCCGCTGGTAATGGGTAACAAGGATGATCGCGTTATCTGCATTTCGAAGCTTATTTACGCCTTCAGCGACGATACGCAGAGCATCGATATCGAGGCCCGAATCGGTTTCGTCAAGAACGGCGAGCTTGGGCTGAAGCACGGCCATCTGAAGGATCTCGTTCC
>JBGTBC010000012.1:0-2716 GCA_041749555.1 Pyrinomonadaceae bacterium
GGCGGGCTCGACGACGGCTGTAAACGGGCTTGCATCATCCCCAGCAATTGCCCAAAGATCACGCATGGACTGGGGGGAATTACTAAGCGGTAAACGTTTGCGATCGCTGATGGATGAGGAGAGCGTTGCGCCGCCTTACACGGACTTTCGCAGCCCATTCGAGCAGGATTATGGACGTGCTGTTTTTTCCACGCCGACGCGTAGACTCCAGCACAAAGCACAAGTGTTTCCATTAGAGCCTATCGATGCTGTTCGCACACGATTGACTCATTCGCTGGAAGTGTCATCTGTCGCCCGGTCGGTTACTCGCAATACGATACGACTAGTAAAGGATAAAGCGCTCGATGAGGATGCGCGATATATCATCGAAACGATCGCCGCAACTTGCGGGCTGCTTCACGACAGCGGCAATCCACCATTCGGCCATTTCGGTGAGACGGCAATTCGTTCCTGGTTCAAGGATAAGTCCGACCTTCTGGGAAAGATGCCCACAGAATATTCTAAAGATTTGGAATCGTACGAAGGCAATGCTCATACGATCCGTCTTGTGAGCCGATTACAAGTCTTGTCGGATTTTCGTGGTCTCAATCTAACGGCCGGCACGATGTCTGCATTGCTGAAATATACTGCCGCCTCCACGGAAATAGACCCTTCGAAAACTGCGCCACAGAGCCGAAAGAAACTCGGATATTTCCAGTCAGAGCGAGCGGAAGTCGAGCGCATCAAGGCCGAAACCGGAACGGGTAATGCACGAAATCCGATAGCATTCTTAGTCGAGGCGAGCGACGATCTGACATATTTAAGCGTAGATTTAGAGGATGCGGTCAGAAAGGGCATTTTTACTTGGGGCGAATTCGAAGCTGAGCTTCGAGAGCAGGCACCCTCACTTTTTGATAGCGTTCAAGAGTTCGCCGCGAAATGTGCTGCGCTTCATGTTGGCCCTGAGATGTCCGAGGCAAAGGCTCAATATTTTCGGACGATTGCAATTCGCTTCGGAGCTGAGGCCGTGACGCGATGTTTCCTCGACAATTACTCGAAGATCATGACCGGGGAGTGGGATCGTGAACTCTTGTATGAATCGGATGCCAAGCAACTCTTTGCAGCCATAAAAACCTTTTCCATCAAACGAATCTACAGTTCGAAGCAGACAGTCCGCCTAGAAATACTGGGACACAATGTTATGCACGATCTTTTGGACCTGTTCGCTAAAGCGGAAAAAGACCCGAAACCGAATACGTTCCAGCGCAAGATGTATGACCTAATGTCGAAAAACTATCGCTCGGTATACGAAGACTCACTCAATAAACTGCCAACTGCATACTGCCAGGCCTTACTTCTTGCAGATTATATTTGTGGGATGACCGATAACTTCGCAATTCGCCTTCATCGGGACTTAAAGCAGGGAAAGCTCTAGGATGAACGTGTATCAGGAAGAAAGGCTACTGGCCTCGCATCTTCGTGATTTCCTTCGCGATCGATCGCCAATCGCTCGGGCCATCAATTTGATCAGGGCCAATACTTCGCAATGTTTTCTCTTCGGGGGCGCTTTACGTGACATTGTCCGACCGGAGCCTCATGCGCGTTCCATAAGAGATGTAGACCTAGTTGTGTCCCGCTCAGATTTGAAGCGACTAGTCCGCGAGTGTGGCGACCACATCGACGGAATAAATCGATTTGGGGGGCTTCAATTGAATATTTGTAGCGTACCGCTCGACGTTTGGGCTCTTGAGGAAACTTGGGCATTTCGTAATAATCACGTTGTCCCCCATTCATTTTATTACCTAACCCGCACCACATTTCTGAATATCGACGGAATCGTTGCCGACATTTCGGCTAACGGTCCCTCAGGAGTGAAGGTATTCGCAAGAGACTTCCTGTATGCGTTCCACCATCGACTCCTCGACATTACGCTTAATGAAAATCCATTCCCGACGCTTGTAGCGATCAAAGCTCTAAGAGCTATGTATCGGTATGATCTTCCTGTTTCCAGAGCCCTTGCATCATATCTACTGAACACACTAAAAACCAACATGCTATCGGCGCTTGAGGAAGAGCAGTTGCGCCATTATCATCGAGTTATTTTTGATCGTACTCATCTAGGTCGACTTCGATGTGATCTAGAGGAGTATCTTAGTCATAGTCGAAATTCGAACGAGGCGTTCTCGCCGTCTAGGCAACTCGCGCTACAGGGCTGGTAAAGGTTACGTAGCAAAGAGTTGTTATTTCGCTCAAGCACCGAACATGAACGGGCGAATAGCAAAAAAGGCGGGCCGAAACCGGCCCGCCTTTTGCCTTTCTTGTGGTTACTATGGTTTCGTTAGTCTCTCGTTAGGGTGTGGGCGGCGCGGGCGGTTGGGGGCTGCCGGGCAGGTTGTCGATGCTGCCGCTGTTGATGAAGCCTTGCACGAAGAGGTCGCCCTCTGGCGTGCCGCCGTACTGTTTCACCAGCTTGTCCATCGACCGGAACTTCAGTTTTATCTCGCGGCAACGGTCGGGGATGGTCTGGCTCATGCCTTTGCGATCGCCCCGGCGGGATCCCGGTTTGCCGATCTCTTCCTCGAACTTGTCGACGAAGCCGGAGTAGGTCGCGACCCGGGCGGCGGTGATGCCGTAGGGCGTACCTGGAGCCGGGGCGCCGACGCTCAAGGGCGTGAGCTTGTCGCGCAGGAGCTTGGCCTGGTCGAGCAGCTTTTGCTCGCGGGCGCGGATCCAGCCG
>JBGTBC010000013.1:0-2531 GCA_041749555.1 Pyrinomonadaceae bacterium
ATCGCCACTCGGTGTCACACGGGAGTTGGCGATGTGACATTGACGGGATGGGTATAATAGAAATTTGTCTAGTTATTCTGCCAAATCGGGTCGATGCTTCTCTTGACGCCGGGAATCGGCTATGATCGCGGCATCCCGTCCGTCAGCCGGGATTTGCTCCAGGGCTTTCCGGCGATCCCCGGCTACCTCGTCCTGCGCGAGCTCGGCCGCGGCGGCATGGGAGTCGTCTACGAAGCGAAGCACCTCTCGCTTGACCGTTTCGTCGCTATCAAGCTGATGAAACGCGACGACGGCCTCTTTCAGGCCCGATTCCTCGCGGAAGGCCAGATCATCGCAGCGGTGAAGCACCCGAACGTCGTCGAAGTCTACGATTTCGGCGAGTGCGGCGTCGGCCCCTACATCGCGATGGAGTACCTGACCGGCGGTTCGTTCTCGCAGAAGTTGAAGGGCGGCACGGCCCTATCGCCGCGCGAGGCGGCGGAGATGATCGCGAAGATCGCCGCCGGGGTCGGTGCGGCCCACGACATCAACATCGTCCACCGCGACCTCAAGCCGGGCAACGTGCTGCACGATGCCAACGGCAATCCGAAAGTGACGGATTTCGGCCTGGCGAAGCGGACCGACTTCGACCTGACGCTGACGCACGAAGCGGCGGGGACGCCATCGTACATGGCCCCGGAGCAGGCGCGGGCGATGAAGTTCGTCGGCCCGCCGGCGGACGTCTGGTCGCTGGGCGTGATGCTGTACGAATCGCTGACGGGCCGCAAGCCGTTCGTGGCCGAGACGGATGCGGAGTTGCTCGTGACGATCCAGAATGCGGAGCCGCCGACGCTGCGGACGCTGTCGAAGGCGATCCCGCACGACTTGGAGACGATCTGTTTGAAGTGCCTGGAGAAGGAACCGGAGCGTCGCTACGCGACGGCGAAGGAGCTGGCAGCGGACCTGACGGCGTGGCTTGAGGGAAAGCCGATCGTGGCGCGGCGGGCAACGCCGGTCGAGAAGGCGATGCTATGGGTACGCCGGAAACCAGCAGCTGCTGCAGCTTGGGTGATGGGGTTATTGGTCGTTGTTATGACCGTCTCGGCCCTTGCAACAACATTCCTCTGGCGGGATGCAGTCAAAAGTCGGGATCAAATCACCCGCGATAAAACTGCCATCGAAATAGCTCGAACGGAAGCAGAAAACTCTCGCGATGCCGAGAGTCGTGCTAAGGAAGCCGTCATAGATTCACGAGAAAATTTGGCGTTGTTGGATTATTCCCGTGCTATCAACTTGGCGCACATGGAATACCAGTCGGGCAAACTCGGAAACGCTATCACGTTGTTGAATTCATGTAGGACTGATTTTCGAGGCTGGGAATGGCATTATATTCACCGCCTCTGTCATTCTGAACACCTTCACATTCCGACTGCGAATCTGAGTTTCGGCGGTGGTATGTACAGTTTCGATGGAAAGAAAATCATGACTTCCAGCGGGGCCGGCAATGTGACGATTTGGGACGCAGAGACGGGTAATCAGATAATCGTGTTACCTACTAAAAATGCTTACATATACTGTGGAGCATTTAGTCCAGACGGCAAACAGGTCGTATTAAAGTACGACGATTCATCAATGAAAGTGTGGGACATAGTTAAGGGTACTGAGATCCAGCACATAGAAACTTCTTTCGCATTCCCCTTTTCCACAAATCTTTCCTTCAGTCAAGATGGTTTAAACGTCATTTTGAACGGATTCATTACAGGTCTGAATTGTTATAATATTAAATCTGGTACACGTGCCGATATATCAAAAATCATTATTGCACGGCCATCTCAACATATTCGATCGGTCGACCGTCAGCTGACACTAAGTACTCAAATAGGCAATGAGAATATTTGCATAATTGACAATACGACCGGTAAAGACATTTCAATTTTGGAGGGCACGCACCGTTCGAAAGACTTTAGAACCGCCTTTAGCTATGACAACAAACGCGTGGCCGTTGGCGGGTGGGACGGACCCATCCGTTTGCACGATGTGAAAAGCGGAAAATTGATTCGAGTGCTTTACGGACACACGAATATGGTAACAGCCGTCGCATTCAGCGGCGACGATAGGCGCTTACTTACCGCTAGCCTCGATGGAACGGTTCGCGAATGGTCGATCGAAACAGGAGCTGTAATTAACAAACTCAACGGACACCAGGGTGGAGTCTACAACGCGGAATACAATCCGGTTACGGCTGAGATCGCTACATTAGGACCCGATGGATTGAAAATCTGGAAAAATCTCGATTCAATCGAATTCCGCACAGCAGCTAAGTTAATGGATACGGTCAGTTTATGCATTTTTTGCGATCGAGATCGCACTGTATTTGTTCAATCTGGGGAATCAATATCAGATATGCCCTCGACCTGGCGTCCGGTTCTGACATTATTGCCGGCTGACGGCGGCAAAGCTAAGCTACATCGCATTTTTCAAGCTGATGCCAGATCTTTTCAGATAAATCGTTCCGGAGACAGCATTATTTACTGTACTGATAAGGGGTTTGA
>JBGTBC010000014.1:0-5926 GCA_041749555.1 Pyrinomonadaceae bacterium
ATATGGCCATCGTCATCTATCACTTTTTTCCACGGCCCCATGTAAATAACGGCTTGGTTTCGCTCCCAGCAGTCACCTTCTTTGCCTTTAAAGGCAACGAGCGTTACGGAACGAAACTCGATACCTTCAACGACACGCCACGGTTTATCGTCGCGCTTAACGATCTTGATACCATAAAAACCTGCTTTTTCAAACGCTTCGATCAGAAGGTCCTCTCGAAATGCGCCAGAAACACAGCCAGACCACAATTCGGGATCTCGCTGCAGGTGTGTAGGCACATCTTCATCGGAAACGATGTCCGAGATCGCAACCCGGCCGCCGCGTTTCAGAACCCTAAACATCTCGCGAAACATCTGTTCTTTATCTTCAGGCTTTACAAGATTCAGGACACAGTTCGACAGGATCAGATCGACTGACCCGTCGGAGATCATCGGGTTTTTAGAACTGGTCGTTGCTTTAAATGCCTCAAAGGCTTCGACTCCTTCCGCGGTACTGATCGGGTTTTCAGCCAGGTACTGGTTAACAAGATCGAGATCAAGTTTCAGATCCTGAATTCGTCCATAGCGGAATTCGACATTTGCGAACCCGATCTTCGACGCCATTTCTTCCCGGTATTTACGGGCGAGTGCGAGCATTTCCTGATTAGTGTCGACACCTATCACCCGGCCAGATTCACCCGCGATCTGAGCAGCGATGTAACAGATCTTGCCGCCTCCTGAACCAAGGTCGAGGACCGTATCCCCGGCGCGGACAAATCTCGACGGATCGCCGCAGCCATAATCCCGTTCGATGATCTCATCAGGGAGGATCTTAAGATACTCGGGGTTGTAATTGACCGGGCAACACAGTGCTTCTTCGCGTTCTCGCGATGCCGCTGCGTAACGAGTTTTTACTGCTGCTTCGATATCATGCATATACTAGTTTGCGATCTCCTATACTCGCCATTGCGGAAACTCGCGGGCCTCGTTTTCGACTAATTGGCTGCGCCTTTAACAAATTAAGTCAGGTTTTCTCCAAATTATTCCCTCTTAGAACATTTACTTCGAAAAAGCATTTCGAACAGGGAATAATTCAGAACGATTTTCACATCTTTAAAATTAGACGATAAGCAAAAGTAAGGGAGAACTATGAAATTAACAGCCGTTTCTACAGTAATTACAGCTTTGTTGATATTTATTTCGGCATGCGCCTCGGGCTCAACGACGAACATCCAACGGACAGTGGAAAGCGCCGAGCCAGTTTCGTCAACCCAAAAGAACGTTACCGAAAGTGACGCGGCAAAGAACGCTCTTAACGTGGGAGCAACCATGCCTTCATTTGCGCTCAAAGACATTGACGGAAAGACCGTTTCAAGCGATGAACTCCTCAAGAAGGGCAATCTAGTGGTCGTGTTCTATCGCGGAGCCTGGTGCCCTTTTTGCAATCTTTACCTAAACAAACTCCAGAAGAATGCCGGAAAGATAAAGGAGGCAGGCGGAAATCTAGTTGCGATCTCGGTTGAGAATCCGGACAAGTCGTCGGGCGTGGCCCAGAAAAACGAACTAGAGTTTACGGTATTAAGCGACCCACAACTTGAAACCGCACGAAAATTCGGCATCGTTTATGAACTAGAAAAACAGACCGACGAAACCTATAAATCAAAAGGATTGGATGTTGCAAAAAACAACGAAATGAAAAAGGCGGAGCTGCCGCTCGGAGCGACCTACGTCGTCGACCAATCGGGCAAAATTGTGTATGCCTTTCTGGACACCGATTACAAAAAACGTGCCGAGCCCGAGGTGATCATTGAGAACCTTCAAAGTATAGGCAAACCCTCTAAATGATTCAGTATTCGGCATTCCCAGGGAAAACCGAGCCCAGAGAAAACCGAGCCTTGTTAAGTCTAAATAAACAAAATAGGAGAAAAATATGTCATTCAAAGTTCATACAATTGAAAGTGCCCCGACGAAATCGGGTGAGGTGTTGGATCAAGTTAAATCAAAATTAGGATTCGTTCCAAATTTGATGGGTGTTTTTGCGGAATCGCCGGAAATACTTCAAGCGTACTTGGCGCTGGGTGAGCTCGTCGATCAGACTACCTTAACGCCTCTTGAGCGGCAGGTCGCGTTGATCGGTGCGAGTGTTACCAACAGTTGTGATTACTGCGTCGCTGCGCATACGGCGATCTCAGGGATGCAGAAACTGCCAAGCGATGTGATCCAGGCGGTACGAGAAGATCGTCCGATCGCCGATGCCAAACTTGAAGCCTTCAGAAAGTTCGTACAAATCGCCACAGATCAGCGCGGAAATGTTTCGGAAGCAGAAAAGGCCGCTTTTCTCGAAGCCGGATATACAAAGCAGAATATTTTGGAAGTTATTTTGGCTATCGGAATGAAAACGCTTTCAAATTATACAAACCACGTTGCGGAGACCCCGCTCGACAGTGCATTTGAGCCCGCAAAATGGCATAAGGCCGCTGCGTAATACCGGCCATTTGTTTAAACGGAAGGGGCCATCGGACAAAAGTCGGTGGCTCCTCTTCGTAGAACATCAGCGCTTCTTTTTCTTTAGGTCGTTTCCGGGAACTATGGGACATCTTCTCAAAGCCTCAGGTCCGAATAAGCGGAAACTAATCGATATGAATATTCTTAAGTCTATATTTATCAGCGGTTTTATGATGCTGTGCATGGCGATAGTCGTGGTCGCGGTATGGAATCTCTTCCAAGGTGGTAGCACGCTTGGCTGGATCGGGGTGATCTTGACTACTGCTCCATTTATCATTGTGATCAGTTGGCTGATGGTAACCAAAAGCGCCACCCGAACCAGCCCTCGCTTTCCGATCCTGAATATTGCCGGAGCGGTCGGCGTTGGGCTCGCCGGTTGGTCGTGGTACCGGCAGGATGTCGGCCTTCTTGCACCTACCCTCGCAGTTGCCGGATGGACGGGGTTTTTGCTATATGCCTATTGGTATTCAAGTCTAGATCGCAAACCAAGTGGGAAGTTAACCGTCGGCAAAATCCTTCCCGGTTTTATTCTCAAAGATGTTGACGGCAACAGCGTCGATTCCGCAAGCCTTGTCGGAACACCGGCCATCCTGATGTTCTATCGCGGCAACTGGTGCCCGCTATGCATGGCACAGATCAAAGAGCTGGCCGGCCGATATCGTGAACTTGAAGCACTCGGGGTTCGCATGGCACTGATCTCGCCGCAGCCACACATTAACACGGTTGAACTGGCGAAAAAGTTTGACGTAAAGTTTGATTTTCTGACCGACGAAGGCAATGCCGCCGCCCGCATCCTTGGAATAGAAAGCGAAAACGGGATTCCGATGGGAATGCAAATGATCGGCTACGAGAGCGAAACCGTCTTGCCGACCGTCGTAATTACTGACCAAACCGCCAAGATAATCTGGACGCATGAAACCGACAACTATCGCATCCGTCCGGAACCGGATGTATTCCTGGACGTATTGCGGCGTCACGGACTTAGCAAAAATTCCAGCCTGCCGGCTTGATGTGGGCGGGACATGGGCTTTCAAACAGCTGTTGACGGGTCAGTGCGTTTGTTTTTGTATTTCAAGACACATCACTACCAAATCAAGGGCCGTTGCGAACCGATAGCTAATTTGTTGAGTTGCGTAGCGTGGAATAAGAATTTCTCACTTCGACCTATAGCTGATAGCAACTAGAAAAATGGAAATTCATCTGGCGATCAAAACTTTCACGACGGATTCGGGTGCCGAGGTGCCCGCATATCAAAGAAAGATCTACCAAAACGCAGGTGGAAATGAAATCAGTCTTGAACAAACAGAAAGGGTCGAGCCCGAGCTGATAGTCGATGCTTTGATCGGTTACGGCTTACAGTCTGCTCCGTCGGGAAACGTTCAAACCTTGATCGGTTGGGCAAACGGGCAAAGTTCGCCGAAACTGTCGCTCGATGTCCCGTCGGGAATTGATTCGACCCCCGGGGAGACGCCCGGAGATTTTATCAAAGCTGACTGGACGATGACCCTGGCGCTACCGAAAACCGGATTGCTGCCATCTGTTACGGGCGACGTTTATTTAGCCGACATCGGAATTCCGGCGGAGACTTACCGAATTTTAGAAATTCCGTATCAGACACCGTTTGACGACCGCTTTTATGTACCGATCTGCGCAAAAACTCAAAGAATATGAATAAAGAGAACGAGCGATTACGGGAAACCGAGGAAAAGGTTAAGAATTGGAAAAAGTGGGGTCCCTATGTGAGCGAAAGAGCCTGGGGAACCGTCCGCGAGGACTATTCGGCCGATGGTTCTGCCTGGGAGTATTTCCCGCACGACCATGCTCGTTCGCGTGCGTATCGCTGGAATGAAGACGGACTAGCAGGCATATCCGACGAGAATCAAGAGATCTGTTTTTCGATTGCACTTTGGAACGGCAAGGACGCGATCTTAAAGGAGCGACTCTTCGGTTTGACCGGCAACCAAGGCAATCACGGTGAGGACGTTAAGGAATATTACTACTATCTCGATTCAACGCCGACCCATTCGTATCTGAAATATCTCTATAAATATCCGCAGAGTCCCTTTCCATACCAACAACTGCTCGACGAAGACCGCAAGAGGAGCAAAAGCGAAACTGAATATGAACTGATCGACACGGGAATTTTTGAGTCAGATGAGTATTTCGACGTCTTCATCGAATATGCAAAAGCTGACGCGGAAGATATCTTGGTCAAGATCACGATCCACAACCGGGCGGCGGAGAAGGCGAAACTCCACGTCTTGCCGACCGTTTGGTTTCGCAACGTGTGGTCATGGAAAAAAGAGTCAAAACGCCCGCAAATGCAGGCCCTCGATGAGCAAACTATTGAACTGAAAAACGGCAAATATTTCCTCTACTGCAAAAACACAGGCGAACTGCTTTTTACGGAAAACGACACCAATAAACAGAAGCTTTTTGGTGCGGAAAACGAAACAGAATTTGTCAAAGACGGGATCAACGACTACATCGTCAATGATCGGGAAGATGCGATCAACCGCGAAAACAAGGGCACGAAAGCCACGGCTCACTATGAATTGGAGATCGCTGCCGGCAAATCGAAAGAGATCTTTCTGCGCTTGAGTGACAAAGCTTTGGATGAGCCGTTTGGAAGGAGTTTTAAATCGTTACTTGATAAACGAATAAAGGAATGCGGCGAATTTTACGACGATATTATTCCGGAAGACTTATCCGACGATGCGAAAAACGTGATGCGTCAGGCATTTGCTGGAGTTTTGTGGTCGAAGCAATTTTACTATTACGACGTTGAAAAATGGCTCGAAGGCGATTCTGCACAGCCGCCTCCACCGGCATCGCGGAAAAAGGGACGCAACAGGGGTTGGAAGCATTTGAACAACGCCGATATTATCTCGATGCCGGATAAATGGGAGTATCCGTGGTATGCGGCGTGGGATCTGGCGTTTCACTGTATTCCGCTGGCGCTCGTTGATGCGGAATTTGCCAAAGACCAACTGATTTTGATGCTCCGCGAATGGTACATGCACCCGAATGGACAAATTCCGGCGTATGAATGGGCGTTCGGCGATGTCAATCCGCCGGTCCACGCATGGGCGGCACTACGGGTTTATCAAATCGAGAAAAAGCGAAAGGGGAAAGGTGATGTAAAATTCCTTGCAAGGATTTTTCAGAAACTATTGCTGAATTTCAATTGGTGGGTCAATCGCAAGGATTCCGAGGGCAAGAACGTCTTTGAAGGCGGTTTTTTAGGACTCGACAACATTGGTGTTTTTGACCGCAACCAGAAACTGCCCAGCGGTGGAACGCTCATTCAGTCTGATGCAACGAGCTGGATGGCGATGTATTGCCTGAATCTGCTGGCGATTGCCCTTGAGTTGGCCAAACACGATGATACCTATGAAGACCTCGCGACCAAATTTTGGGAGCATTTTCTTTACATTGCCGAT
>JBGTBC010000015.1:0-10884 GCA_041749555.1 Pyrinomonadaceae bacterium
GAATTGCTACGACGGACGATATTGCTTTGTCGATATGCTTTTTATTGTCTGACTGGTCACAGCATATTACCGGCGAGATCTTGAATATCAATGGCGGCGCGGTGTTGTGTGGATAGGGTTCAGTTCGAAATGACGGTCGACGTTAAATAATAGCTAATAGCTGACAGCGAACTTTTTTCAAAATTCTCACGAACAATTGTGTTACGAACAGATTGTGACGCCTGCCACAACCTTTCCCCAGAAACTGTGATAAGAATAGAACGCGTTCTATGAACAGACATCTTTTATGCGTACCGGCGATCTAGCGACTTTTCAGAGCCATTTTGCTGCCCGCCCGGCGAGTTCTTCGTATGTCGAAAACCTCATCGGCAACACGCCGCTGCTTGCTGTACATTTCCATTTTGACGGGCAGCGGCGGACTATATTTGCCAAGGCCGAGCACCTCAATCTTACCGGCAGCATTAAGGATCGGATGGCGTTGCACATCCTGACATCTGCCTATAGGGACGGAGCGATCCGCAAAGGGGATATTATCGCCGAGGCAACGAGCGGAAATACCGGCATCGCATTCGCGGCGATCGGCCATGCATTCGGCAATCCGGTTCACGTCTTCATGCCGGAATGGATGAGCCATGAGCGGATCTCTCTAATGAAAAGTTATGGTGCGGATGTGACGCTCGTGAGCCATGACGATGGCGGTTTCGTGGGCAGTATCGAGATGGCCGATGCGTTCAGATACGAGCATGGGCGTGTGTTTTTACCGCATCAGTTTTCGAATCTGTGTAATCCCGAGGCCCATTATTTGACCACCGGGCCGGAGATATGGTCGCAGCTGGAATCGGTCGGTTTTGAGCCGGATGCGTTTGTTGCCGGCGTCGGCACGGGCGGGACCATAATGGGCATGGCCGCGTACCTACGGGAAAAAAATCCGGATATCAAGCAGTATCCGCTCCAGCCCACCGAATCACCGACACTTTCAACCGGCTGCAAAGACGGAAGCCATAGAATCCAAGGTATTTCAGACGAATTTATTCCGGCGATCTGCGACCTGACAAAGCTGGACGAGGTGATCAGCGTTTCGGACGGCGATTCAATATTGATGGCCCAGATGCTTGCATCGAAGCTGGGACTCGCTGTCGGAATTTCGTCAGGAGCCAATTTTCTCGGAGCGGTGATCGCTATGGAAAAGCTCGGGAGTGATGCAATTGTCGCCACCGTTTTCTCCGACGATAATAAAAAATATCTTAGTACTGACCTCGTAAAAGAAGAGCCAATCAGGCCGGAATATCTTTCTCCGCATATCGAGCTTTTCGGGTATCAGACTATCTGCCGCCTCGGTACCGAGTCGCCAGTTCAGTTTTGACCAATTTCCAACACAGTAAAGCCAATTCTTCCATTCTGTCGTAAAATGAAAATTTCCGGCAGAGGCGTGTAGAGTTGAACCAATTGAACAGTCAGGCTCCAACGGTGATGAAATTCGGCGGTACGTCGGTAGGCGATGTCGCCGCGTTCGAGCGCGTTCTTAACGTTGTTTCGTCACAGATCGGTAAGAGGCCAGTGATCGTCACTTCGGCGATGACGAAGGTGACTGATGCATTACTGGCGGCATTCGACATAGCGAAGAAGGGCGACGCAGCAACTGCGTTTAGATCGCTGGAACCTCATTTCGAACGCCATTTTGTGATCACCGAGCAATTTCTGCCGCCCAGTGGAGGAAACCCATTCCTTACCGAATACAACTACGCCAGAGAAGAACTCGAGGACCTATTAACGCGGGCCCAGCGACGCTCGTTACCTTTGCAGATGCTGCGCGATGCTGTGGTTTCATACGGCGAACAGCTTTCGTCGCGGCTGCTGACCGAGGTTTTGAGGGCAAAGGGGATCAATGCGAGGCACGTCGATTCGCGGCGTCTGATCGTGACCGATGACGAATACGGTGCGGCGCAGCCGATCTGGGAAGAGACTAAAAAACTTGTGAAGCTCGAGCTTGAGCCTCTGATAGCTGCTGGTGAAGTGCCTGTAATGGGCGGGTTTATCGCGGCCAACCGGGCGGGCGAGACGACGACGCTGGGCCGCGGTGGTTCGGATTTCTCGGCCGCACTTATCGCTGCCGCACTGAAGGCGGACGAGCTTCAGATCTGGACAGATGTCACAGGCGTTATGACTTGCGACCCGCGGATCTGCGGTGAAGCGCGAACGATACCTGTCCTTTCTTACGAAGAGGCAGCCGAGCTTGCGTATTTCGGTGCCAAGGTCCTGCATCCGAAAACGATCAAACCCGCCGTTGACAGCGCGATCCCTGTGCGGGTTTGTAATACCTTCGAGCCCGAGGCGACCGGCACGATGGTGCTCGCGGATTCACCTGAGGCTGAGAACAAGATCAAATCGATCGCACACAAAAAGAACATTACGATCCTCCGTATCTCATCCGCCAGGATGCTCGGCAGCTATGGCTTTATGAGCGCGGTGTTTCAGGTATTTGAGCGTTTTCGCACGGTGATCGATGTTATCTCGACCAGCGAGGTATCGATCGCTCTCACACTCGACAACACCGCGGAAATCGATAAGATCGTCACCGAACTCGAACGGCTTGGCGACGTCGAGGTCGATCCCGGTTTCGCGGTCATTTGTGTCGTCGGCGAAGGCCTGCGTGCCTCGACAGGCCTGGCATCAAGGATCTTCTCGACCATTGCAGATGTGAATATAGCCCTTGTCTCGCATGGTGCATCGGCCGTTAATTTGACCTTTGTGGTAAAAGAGACTGACGCGGAAAAGGTCATAATTAGGCTCCATGACGAAATTTTCTGATTTTGGGGCCTGTTTCTAGGGCAAATAGCACAATTTCGCCGCTATGCGATAATCTCCGGTAGTCACGACAAAATCGGGAGGTTATCGTATGGAAACGATTGAGAAGGACGTGGTAAAGAACGAGATCAGGGCCGAGCGCTGGGCCATCGTCGACCAATTAGACGACTGGCTTGAGATCCCGATGCTCGTGCTGAGCATCATCTGGCTGGTTTTGCTCGTCCTGGAGATGACGCAGGGAATCAGCCCATTCCTCGAAACGCTCGGCAATGTCATATGGATTATCTTCGGCATAGATTACGGGATCAAGCTTCTGTTGGCGCCGGAAAGGTTTGAGTATATAAAGCGGAATTGGTTGACGCTGCTTGCTCTCGCACTTCCGGCCCTGCGTATCTTTCGAGCCTTTCGAGCGTTTAGCCTGCTTCGTGCTGCGCGGGCGGCGCGGGGACTGCGGCTGGTGCGTTTGCTTACGTCCTTGAACCGCGGTATGAGGTCACTTGGCTCCGCTTTCAGTCGCCGGGGTTTAGGTTATGTCCTGATGTTGACGCTGATCGTGGTATTCGCCGGAGCGGCGGGGATGTATAATTTTGAGCAAGGCGTCGAAGGCGGCTTTGTGAATTACGCGGATGCATTGTGGTGGACGGCGATGCTGATCACGTCAATCGGGTCGGGCTATTTCCCGCAGACGGCCGAGGGGCGAATGCTTTGCCTGCTGTTGGCCGTGTACGGATTTGCGGTGTTTGGATATATGACCGCGACGCTGGCTACTTTCTTTATTCACCGAGACAACGAAACCGCCCCCGACCGTGGCGAACCGTGCATCGCCGACGTGCAGAATGAACTGAAAGACCTAAAGGCAATGCTGGCGAAAGGGCTGCCGCAGAACTGATACATGAACCTCTTTGATCTGACTAAAACATTAATGAACATCCCGTCGGTTTCCGGAGAGGAACAGGCGGTTGGGTTTTTACTCCGCGATCATCTGGACTCCCTTGGTTGGAATGTCGAGCTGCAGCCCGTCTCGGAGAATCAGAATAATGTGATCGCGACTCTGAACGACACGCCGCGGGTTTGGTTCTCCACACACATGGACACGGTGCCGCCGTTTATTGCGCCGACGGAGGATGATGAAAAGATCTATGGGCGCGGATCGTGTGATGCGAAGGGAATCATTGCGGCCCAAATAACGGCGGCGGAGCAGCTGCGAGCCGCAGGGATCGAGGACATCGGGCTGCTTTACACGGTCGAAGAAGAACGAGCATCGACCGGGGCAAAGGCCGCGAATCTGCATCCTCTCGCCGCGAAATGCGAGTACATGATCAACGGAGAGCCTACGGACAATGACCTGGCCATCGGCTCAAAGGGCACGTTTCGACTAAATATTAAAACCACCGGCAAGGCTGCCCATTCTGCATATCCGGAAGAAGGCGATTCGGCGATCGAAACGCTTCTGGATGTCCTTGACGACATTCGGCAGACGCGGTTTCCGAATGACGAGTTTTTTGGCGAAACGACCGTAAATATCGGCACGATCAGTGGCGGGCTCGCTCTGAATATCATTCCGCCTCGTGCCGAAGCCGGTCTGGCTGTTCGACTAACCACGAAACGGGAACCGATCGAGGAGGCCATCAGAAACGTAGTCCGCGGCCGAGGTGAGATCGAGGTCCTATCGTGTAGCGAACCGGTCAAACTGGTCGAGGTCGATGGATTCAAACAAAAAGTAGTCCGGTTTACAACCGACATCCCGCATATGCCCAATTGGGGCAAGCCCTTGCTGATCGGGCCCGGGTCGATACTTGTTGCGCATACCAAAGACGAATTTGTAATGAAAAGGGATCTGGAACTGGCAGTCGACCTGTACGCGGGGATTGGCCGTAAACTTCTTGAAAAGGAAGGGACGTGAACTTTTTGAGTCACGCCCCCGTAGTCGGTTGATCGGCAATGACCGAATGATCACTTGGCTTTCGGACGAAGCTCCGGGCAAATGATATTGGCATGCCGGGCTAATTGCCGCCAGCGTCCGTCTTTCCTCAGCCATACATGCGTATATCGCCGAAGCACAGTCTGCCCTGCCAATGGAGCGTTGCCGATCGGCTTAACCGTTTCACGGCCCATAGTGATTGCCGTATCGCCGTGGATAACAATCTCCTCGATCTCACTTTCAAAGGCTGAGTAGCGGATCAACCCCTCCTTAACACGACGCAGCACATCTGTTTTCTCAGTGACCTGGTTTATCGGAGCATTGACGACATACTCAGGGAGAAAAAGATCATTAAGAGCTGCCATGTCGCCCTTAAGGATCGCCTCCACCAGCGCCTGCTCGAGCTTCCGGATCTCCGCATTGATCGACTCGCGCGACGCCATATTCTGAGAAGATGCATCGCTTATCACGAACAGCATTATTAAAATTGAGATCAAAACTTTCATGGTATCCTCCGTTCGCCCGCGACGGGTCAAAATCCAAACCTGGTCCCAATCGCGTCAGAACACCCTTGCCCAACCTGGATCCCATTCAGAGTGTATATCTGGGCCGTGCCCTCGGACGTGTATGTGTCCCCATCGCGGTCTAAATTGAGAGCGTGGGTAACGATCGTATACGTAGTGGGAACTCCACCTACAAAGTTGAAGCTTTTGAAGCTGAACTCGTACCCTTGGCCCCTGACATGGCGCCAAACGCCGTGCTCGGGAGTTCGGTTAGCCTGGGGTATTCCTGAGGTTGAGCCGATCGATGTGCCGCCATGGTTAAAACTGGCGATCGATGCAAATGTGTTCAACGCCGCTCCTGAGTTGCAATCCCTGATGGTTACGACGGCGTCCCACGTGCCGACGAGTCTCCCGCCTTTGCCGTCCTGCCCGGTTAAGGTTCCCGTCACCCCTGCCGCTAAGACGGCCAGCATCACTGTTCTTATCACTAGATTCATTTTGTTGTTTTTCATTTCTTCCTCTCTTGATTTAGATTTCAACCGAAATATTGGTGCGTCAGTTGATGTATGAAATAATCTCGCCAGAGTCGTGTGAAAATCGTTAGAATCGGTGTGAAAGTTTGTGAAAATTTGTTTGAAGTATGGGGAATAGCGGCGAGGAAGAAATTTACGAGTTCGAGGAATTCTGTCTTGATGCCGGCAAACGGCTGCTTTTACAGGAAGATGGCGAACCCGTACCGCTGATGCCTAAAGCTTTCGAGATATTACTTTTCCTGGTAAAAAAGGCGGGAACTGTTATTGAAAAAGACGAGCTGATGGAGGCCATTTGGCCCGACACCGCGGTCGAGGAAAACAACCTTACACAAAATATATCCGCACTTCGCCGTGTCCTTGGTGAAAAGCATCGGGAAAATCGATTTATCGCAACGGTCCCGGGCCGGGGATATAAGTTTGTAGCGGAAGTGCGGGAGGTGCGAGAAGTTGAAGCAAGGCCCACTGACTCTGAAGATCTTCCGGCGAAACCACAGCATCGAGGAAAAAACAAGAAGAAATGGTGGCTCGTGGGAGCGGCCGCAGCAATATTATTTATTGTCGCTGCGGCGGGCTATCTTTTTTTCCGAGAAAATTCTGATTCGCCGGCACGTTCGGTCAGGTCGATAGCCATCCTTCCTTTCAAACCCATAACTGCCGAGAATCGAGACGAAGCACTCGAGACCGGGATGGCCGACACACTGATCACGAAATTGAGCGGGAGTGAGGAGCTTACCGTGCGGCCGCTTGCCGCCGTCCGGAGATTTTCTTCTCCTGAGCAAGATCCCGCTGAGGCTGGACGACAGTTAGGCGTCGAGAGCGTATTGGACGGCGGTGTTCAAATCTCGGGCGGTCGTGTGCGTGTTTCTGCAAAGCTGATCCGAAGTGAGGACGGGAGACAATTGTGGGCGGAACAATTTGATGAGCCCTTGGGCGATATCTTTAGCGTGCAGGACTCAATATCTCAAAGGGTGGCGGCCGCCCTTCGGATCTCACTTGCCAACCTCGCCAATCGTTCTTTTACAAATAACGTCGAGGCGTATCAGCTTTTTCTAAGAGGCAGACTGCATGCATCCCGTCTTATTTTGCCCGAGCTGCAGAAAGGCATCTCATTTTACGAGCAGGCTATCGCAGTCGATCCTACGTATGCCCATGCCTATGCGGAACTTTCTAACGCTTATCGGGCGATGGTCTTAACAAACGACGCCCCTCCGCTTCAGATCATGCCAAAGGCTTTAGCCGCGGCAACCAAGGCCGTGGAGTTGGATAAAGACCTGCCCGATGCATGGACATCGCTTGGAAGTTGCGAATTCTGGTATCGATGGGATTGGGAAATGGCGGAAAAGCATTTTGTTAAGGCGATAAATATCGATCCCTCCAATGCTTCGGCACACACGTTCTATGCTCACTTGCTCTCAAATATCGGAAGACATGAAGCAGCAATAGCCAGGATACAGCATGCTCGGGAGCTGGATCCGCTCAATTTTTTCGCCAGTGTTCTTGAGGGTCAGATCCTTTGTCTTGCCGGTCGCGATGACGAATCCCTGCAGATCTTGCGGTCTGCAGTCAACGTTAACCCGGACTTCTGGCTCGCTCATCTGTTCATCGCTCGCACATATATGAACAAGGGAATGTGGCCGGAAGCAATAGCGGCTGCGAACAAGGCGAGAGAAATAACGAATGGTAACGCGGAAGCGACCGGAACGGTTGGATATGCACTGGGTAGATCCGGCGATCTAGCCGGTGCCAGAAGGATCCTTTCAGAACTCGAAGATGCGAAAAATCCCCGATATATTCCCGCATATACAATTGCACAGGTATATCTGGGTATGGGCGATCGAGCGAAAGCGTTAGAGCAATTGGAAAAGGCGTATGAAGGAAAGGAGACTCTAATGGTCTTCCTGGGCGTGGAACCCAGATGGAATGAGCTTCGATCAGAGCCCAGGTTTAAGGCTCTGATCAGCCGGATGGGATTTGAGTAATAGATACGGTGATCTTATGAATATAGCATTGATCGGTTATGGTTCGATGGGGCGAATGGTCGAGGTCGAGGCTCGCAAGCGAGGGCATTCGATCGTTACGATAGTTAATGAAAACCATTCAGGTCTCGATGCATCCCATCTTGGCGAATCGCTCAGGGTTGCGGATGTCGCCATCGACTTTACTGCCGCGGCTGCCGTAATACGAAATGTTGAGGCTTGTATGACGGCGAATGTTCCGCTGGTCGAGGGCACAACGGGCTGGCTGGGACAGTTGGATGACGCTCGTGAGCTTGTCTTGAAGAGTAACGGGGCATTTGTATTCGGCTCAAACTTTTCGATCGGGGTGAATTTATTTTACCGGATCGTGGAACACGCGACTGAACTCCTGGCCAAATTTCCCGAGTATGAAGTCTTTATCGAGGAGCAGCATCATTCACGCAAAAAGGACGCACCTAGCGGGACGGCCCTGAAAGTAAAAGAGGTCATTTCCAAACATATCGAAACGGATATCAGTGTCGTCTCGACCAGGGCCGGCCATATTCCCGGGACTCACCGCGTCGGGTTTGACGGACCGGCAGACCAGATCCTGCTTGAGCACACGGCCCGATCGCGTGAGGGTTTTGCTCTTGGAGCATTGATGGCCGCGGAGTGGATCGTTGGCAAGAAAGGATTTTTTGAATTCACGGCTGTAATGGACGAGATAATTACGAAATGACGTTGAGGGTCAAGATCTGCTGTATCGCCAATGAGGGCGAAGCTTCGCTCGCTATCAAAATGGGCGCCTCTGCTATTGGGTTGGTAGGGAAGATGCCTTCGGGGCCGGGACCGATCTCTGATGACGAGATCCATCGCATTGCGAGGTCAATGCCGCCGCCCATCGCGACATTTTTGCTGACAAGCGAGCAGACGTCACAGGGAATCGTCGAACATCACCATCGTACTAAGACGAATACTATACAGATCGTTGACGAACTGACCGGCCGTACTTACAGCGAGATCCGCGATGCCTTGCCAAATGTGAAACTCGTGCAGGTTATCCACGTTATCGATGACCGCTGGGTCGATGAAGCTGCCGAGATCGCCGAACAGGTTGACGCGATCCTGCTCGACAGCGGGAATCCAAATCTCGCTGTCAAAGAACTCGGGGGCACCGGGCGGCGTCATG
This sequence comes from Pyrinomonadaceae bacterium, assembly GCA_041749555.1. Taxonomy (GTDB): domain Bacteria; phylum Acidobacteriota; class Blastocatellia; order Pyrinomonadales; family Pyrinomonadaceae; genus OLB17. The sequence goes on from JBGTBC010000015.1 coordinate 8,907, forward strand.
ACTGGCGATTAAGCCGACGGATCGTCGAAACGTGCGGGAAACCAGTCTTTTTGGCCGGCGGATTGAATGCACAGAATGTACGGGAAGCGATCGATCTCGTTCAGCCCTTTGGCCTGGATATTTGTTCGGGTGTAAGAACAGATGGGAAGCTTGATCTGCGAAAACTCGATGGTTTTTTCACGGCGATTTCCACTGGATGATTCCCAGGCACTCTCACTACCGCTGCTGTGCATCGATGAAATCCGAAGGGTCGACCCAGCCATAGTTAATGGGGCTATAACCGACGAAAACCATATCCCATGACGGACAGTGCTCCTCACGGATCTCGAAGTGCAGGTGACAAAGGTAGCGACCGTTGGCGTTGCCGATAGTGCCGATCTTTTCACGTTTTTTTATCTCGCCGCTGGTTCTCAGGATCTCAGTCAAATGGCCGTATAGTGACTGCACTTTCTTGCCGTCGGGAAGTGTGTGGGTGATGATAACCACGTTGCCCCAACCGGGCCCGGCATCGGCGGCGTATGTGATCACGCCGTTTCCGATGGCGTAAACCGGTTCGCCGCAATCTGTGTTGCCACCCGAATTTTTGTTCCAGTCCTCGCCGAGATGGTTCTCTTCGGCAAAATCCAGAGCGTTGTACCAATCGTCCTTTTTATCACGAGCCTGTGTGACGTATTCAGCATTTCCGACAGGGTAGGCGAAGCTTTCGGCTCGGATTCCGGCGGCTTCAGGCGACTCACCCGGCCCGGCCGGCGTTCTCGTGACCGCACAGGAAAAGGTGCTCCCGAGGATGAGGCCCGCGATCGCAACCATGCATTTTCTTTTTGAGACTGTAAATGTACGCACTGTGTTTTTGTATCTTTGCGGCTTGAGAATATACTTAACGAACTCAGATCGAAAAAAGTTTTGGATATGACTCAGAGGATCAATTGGATGCGCGGGTGCGCAACGGCGCTGGTGACACCGTTCAGAAAGGACGGGTCGATCGATGAGGAATGCTTTACTTCTTTGGTCGAGCGTCAAATAAGGAGCGGCGTCAAGATGCTCGTTCCATGCGGCACTACTGGCGAAAGCGTGACAATGAGCGAGGCCGAGAGGCTGAATGTCATTAAGCTCACTGTGGCTGCGGCAAAGGGCAAGAAAGCACACGTCATCGCGGGAACCGGCAGCAACAATACCGCCGCGACGATCGACTTTACACGCAAAGCCCGTGAAGCGGGCGCCGACGCAGCGTTGGTCGTCGCTCCCTATTACAACAAACCTACACAGGACGGGATGTTCGCCCATTTTGGCGAAATTGCAAAGAGTGTTAAGGGGTTTCCGATAATGCTTTACAATGTTCCATCGCGGACATCGTCAAATATAACAGCCGAAACGACATTGAGATTGGCGGCCAAATTCTACAATATTGTGGCGACCAAAGAAGCGTCCGGGAGTTATTCGCAGGTGATGGAGATCATTCAAAGCCGTCCGAAAGATTTCAAAGTGTTTTCCGGTGATGATGCCTCTGCTCTGCCGCTGATCGCGCTCGGCGCAGACGGTCTGGTTTCGGTCTGCGCAAATGAGATACCGAAACAGACGATCAAAATGGTGGATTTTGCACTTAACGGTTCATTTCATTTCGCACGGCGCATCCATTACAAGATCCTGCCGCTGATGGAAGCCAATTTTCTGGAATCGTCGCCCGCACCGTGTAAGTTTGTGATGAAGGAAATGGGGTTGTTGGAGGAGAACCTGAGGCTTCCGCTTGTGCCGGTCACAGCGGCTACTCAGACTAGGTTGAAGGCCGTAATGAAGGACATGAAAATTTAAGGAGGACGAGATGCGAAAGAATATTTTTCTTATAGTGGTTATGTTGTGCATGCCGGCTGCTGCTTTCGGACAAGCGGCAGGTTACACGGCACCTACGGGAGCCGCGAAAGAGGTTTTCGCGACCATAGCAAAATGGGGCGAGGCGGTCCGCGGTCGCAACACAAAGACG
>JBGTBC010000016.1:0-1442 GCA_041749555.1 Pyrinomonadaceae bacterium
TAGAAAATTGCGTCGGTCGAGCTGGTGCAGCCTGTTGAGACAACATGAGACAGCCCCCGCAGACCCATCGCCATCGATATCTCCGACGACAGCCCGCCATGCGTCGAGGCAGGGATGATATAAACACTGGCACCGTGTTTCGGCCCGACATACCAATACTCGTAATGTTTCTCAGCAAACGCGAGTCCGCCGCCGCCCGTTCCGATAACCACGCCGATCTTCCGACGATCCTCGACCGGCATGTCAGCCGTGTCGATGCCTGCGTCGGCCATAGCCTCCCGCGCAGCGGCCAGCGCGAGCGGTACGGTCCGCGGAACATGCTTTCGATCTTTCGGATCAAGCTCTGCCTTCCAGTCAAAATCACGCACCTCCGCTGCGATCTTGACGGTCGAATTCGTTACGTCGAAGCTCTCGATCGTCCGCACACCGCTTACACCATTGACCAGCGACCGCCAGAACGCCTCGCGGCCAACACCTATCGGCGTGACGCAGCCGAAACCTGTAATGACAACGCGCCGCGGCCGCGAAAAGCTTTTTAGCATGCGTGATCCATTAACTCCTGTGCTTTCAGAATATCACCGCGTATTGCGATGCGCCACGGCGTTTTGTTTTTAGGCCCTCTGTAAACGGGTGAAGCTGATTTTATTTCATTCGTGTATTATTAAATATAATGAGAAAACCTGTAATCGCGGGAAACTGGAAGATGTTCAAATTGCTTGGTGATTCGGTCACCACCGCGCTCGATCTAAAGCCATTGGTTGCGAACGCTTACCATTGCGAAATAATAATCGCGCCGGTCTTTACAGCGTTAAAAACAGTCGCTGCCCGGCTCGAAGGATCGAATGTCCGCGTGGCGGCTCAAAATTGCGCCATTCAGAACGACTTCGGCGCCCATACCGGTGAGGTCAGCCCTGTGATGCTCAAGGACGCGGGTTGTTCGCACGTGATCATCGGCCATAGCGAACGGCGGCAATTTTACGGCGAGACTGACGATTCGGTGAATCGAAAAGCAAAAGCGGCCCTCGCGGCCGGGCTCACCGCTATCGTCTGCGTTGGCGAAATGCTGTCAGAAAGGGAATCGGGAAATGCGGAAAACGTCGTTACACGACAACTGATAAGCGGCCTCGATAGTTTGACAGTTGACGATATGGAACGTATCATAATCGCTTACGAGCCTGTCTGGGCGATAGGTACGGGTAAAACCGCCACGCCTGAACAGGCTCAAGACATGCATGCTTCGGTCCGCAAAACTGTCGCGGAAATGCATGGTGAAAACATAGCTGCGGGCATTCGGATACTTTATGGCGGTTCGGTCAAACCGGACAACATCGCGACCCTGATGTCTCAGCCCGACGTTGATGGTGCATTGGTCGGCGGAGCCAGCCTCGAAGCCGTAAGCTTCTCGCAGATAGTTAATTACAAGTAGTGGAGTAAAGCATTGG
>JBGTBC010000017.1:0-2074 GCA_041749555.1 Pyrinomonadaceae bacterium
TTCGTTCTGGACATGGGCGAACCAGTGCGCATTCTAGATCTCGCACGAGAAACGATTCGTCTCTCGGGATTAACGCCGGATGTGGATATTCAAATTGAATTCACAGGTGTGCGACCCGGAGAAAAACTCTTTGAAGAACTGGGTTCCCACGAGGATGGGCTTCTAAAAACGGTTCACCCGAAAATTTTCATCGGTAATATACCGCCATATCCGGGGTTTCGAATACGCGAGATGCTGATCCATACAGAGGAATTATGTAACTCGGAAGACAATGATGAGATACGAAGGTTTTTGCATGGCTTTCTGCCTGAATCTCAAATAACAAATCGGGCTCAGGCGGAAGGCACCGCTTCTGCGGAACTCTCGAATCCTGAGTTGGAGTTGTCGATAGCGCTCGCAGCCTAAAGCTCATTCAGATGCCGCGTTTTAGATTTCGCGCTCCTGGTGATGCATCGCTACAAGATGTGGCAGAAACGCCAGTACATGTTCTTACTTTTAGGGCTTCGAAAATCGATACAGCACGGTGGTGGTATAAACCGGATTCTCGAAAGACTCCTTACCGCAGCGTTAGCTCCGTGATAACCCATTTGGACAATCGGCCGCTGTCCATTTGCGCTTGTAGTGCGTGATGCATTAAACTCGCAATAGATCGTCCCCCTCCCTCAACTGTTCATCTCCCTTACTTAATTATGGCTCTTACTGAAATCGAGGCCCTTGCTCTGATCGAGGAGCGGTTTGGGAACCACCCGGGCCGTTATAAACTTCGTGCTTACCTAAAACTTACTGAGCTGAACCCCATAGAGTTTGAGGCCCAAACGGAGGCTACTGATTTGCGCACGCTGTGGATCTCGTTCCGATCCAGTGTTGAAGGTCGTTACACGCTGGCGATCGAGGTCTATGTCAATGGGTCCGACGAGGGAAAGATCGTTCTTATTGAGACGGACACCTTGGACATTGCGTTTGGATCTCGACGGCCGGCTGATTCTGCCGAGTCATCCGCTCATCAAGAGAAGCATACGAAACCTTATGAACTCAGGTTTGATAAGCGGGACGGTTACCTCTTTGCGCATGTCAAAAGCGACACAGTCGACGCCCAAATGGTAAAACAGTACACCAGCGAAATCGCCGGCAAATGCAACATGCTGGGCGCCCAACGTGTGATGGTTCTCCGCGAGATCCCTGCGATGATGACGGACGAGCAAATCGAGGGCCTAGTTGACACTGTACTCGAGGTGTTCCGCGGCGTCAGCGTCGCTTACGTAAATCCTCACCAGTCGAATTCACCCGGTCTCAGGCTTGGAGCCTTGACCGCCAATCGCCGCGGTGGAGATTTGCAGATTTTCGACAGCCCGGACGAAGCTGAGGCCTGGATTATGGGGAAATAAACCTGCGCCGACTTCCGCCTTAAGTTTAGCGGATCGAGCTCCGATGCAAGCCCCAGATGGACACCACGTTTTTCGAAGGGAAAATAAACGTGTCGATATCCCCCGCTTATAGATTGATATTTGTTGATCAGACGGAAATGCTTCCGGCTCGGCCATCCTCGGTATATCGATCTTGCCCTTTTCCAACCTGTATTAAGAACGTCAGGAGTATTGTTGAGCATAGGGTAGACATCAGTAGAAAAATAAAAAAAGGAAAGGAAGTATGTTTTCACACACTTCCTTGAGTTTGTTGGTTTGTTTTTGGTCAGGCCGCGGCTTTCGCTGCTTCCTCATCGACCATAGTATCGATTTGATCCTCAGTACCGCCCCATTCGGATGCGTCCTGAATCTCTTCCTCCGTTAATTCTCTGTCATTGCCCTCGATCAGACGATATCTTCCAGTGCCGCAGTCTACAAGAGGTCCGGAGTCGGCACCATTTCCGTAACTCTTTATTCCGGACATATATAGCCCGAGTTTTGCCGTCGCTTCGAACTGTTTTAACGGTCCAAGCGTCTTGAATGCCGAGGTGAACGCATTCGATAACGACCAGAGATTCCTGGACCGAAAATCTTCATGATCGGGATCAAAATAGTTCGCGTGTACCGCGGGCATTAGCTGGCGCGAAACACCCTTGAGCACCCTCTCGACA
>JBGTBC010000018.1:0-4622 GCA_041749555.1 Pyrinomonadaceae bacterium
TCCTGGTCATTATGGATGAGAGGCCCGAGGCTTCTGACGGTTTCACCCTCTTCGAGGGCGTCTTCGACCATCTCGACAGCCCGCTCGACGCCAAAACAAAACCCGTACTCATTTGCTAATAGAACCTGCATTTTCTTAGAACCTTTAATAATTGGCTAATTGCATCGCTTCTGATAAGGTTCAATACTAACAAATGCAGGATGGAAACCAAACTTCTTTCAGAGAATGCCGATTCCTGGACCACGGCCATTTTGCCAGTCTTTATGAGACTTTTACCGCGGCATTTTCGGATTATGTTGTGCCGTTCGCTCTAACGGAAACCCAACTGCGAAACCATATACTACTGACCGCAGTTGATCTGGATCGGACCGTGGGATGTTTTGACGGCGATCGACTTATCGGGTTTTCGCTCAATGGTTTTGGAACCTGGAAAGGGCGAGCGGCGGTGTATGACGCCTGCACCGGCGTGCTGCCGGAGTTCAGGAGGCAAGGCGTGAGTACGGCAATGTTCGAATTTATGCTGCCCGATTTGAAAAAACAAGGGATCGAACAGTTTGTCCTTGAGGTTATAACAACAAATCATGGAGCAGTTCGGCTTTATGAAGGGCTCGGTTTTGAGGCAGTGCGGAAATTGGTGCTTTTGCAGTGCGACCAAGCAGCGGACGAATCAAAGCGATCGATAATTGAGATCGACATTCGTCTGATCGACCAGCCTGATTGGGAGCTATTCGAACAGTTCTGGGATGGATATCCGTCCTGGCAAAATTCAGCCGAGGCTGTAAACAGAAGCCTCAAAATGAAAAAGATCCTCGGTGCATTCCATCAGGGGACTTGTATTGGTTACATCGTGTTTTCGGCCCGTTTTGGACGGATCTCTCAGCTAGCCGTTTCGAAAGAATACAGATTGAGAGGAGTTGGGTCGACGCTGGTTCGTGCGATGCACTCGCTGCTGGAGGAAGGATTCTCATCACAGGTCGTAAACGCGGACATGTCTATTGACGGTGTAATGGACTTTTTTGGAAAGCTCGGATATTACCAGAGGCTTAGTCAGCACGAAATGGTTTTGGAACTTTAGATTATCTGACCGGCTCGCGAAGTATCGCCTCCGATGCTTCAAAGGCAATGGCGGCCGCGAGAGGATTTGAATTCTTGAGATTGGCAAGCTGACGAAGGGCTTCTCCAGTGCGGGAGAGGAGGCGGACGAGATCGCCTTCTTCTGCTTTGGTCCGATCGACAAGTTCGTCCCAGGACATGCCGGCGGCCCAGCGTTCGGCAGCCGCCGCGGCTGAGTAATTGATCTCCTCTGCGATCTCGACGCCGTTTTTCCACTCGACATTCGAAACTTTGATCACTATCGCTTCGAAATCGGTAAGTATTTCGTTCATTCGTCGGGATGACCGCATTTCGCCGTAACTGCGATCTGCGTCTGATGCCACAGACGCCATCAGCCCGGCGGCTTCTTGTGGTTTCAATCCGTTAAAAACACCGTGTGTCAGCCCTTCGCCCACGAGCAGTGGCCGGTCGATCCGAAGGTCCGCGAGCCACTTGCCGGTCTCGGTGACCTTTTCGGACTCGATATCGAGATATCCGAAATGATCCAGCACACGGGCCCGGTTCAGGAACGGTTCCCATATCCGATCGCTCAACATTTCGGAACCGAACTCATCCTTGCTGTCAGCACTTGTACGGCGGCTTTCGCGAAAGGCAAAACTCCTCTCCGCGATCTCGCGAACCTGGGCGAAATTACCGAACGCATCAAGAAGATTGAGCAGGCTGGTATAGGTTGCGCGAAAGCGGCTCTCGAGGGGATCGGGCGGGGCCTTGAGCAGCTCGGCGATCTTCTTTGGATTCTGGAATTGGCCCGGTGCAAGGATCGCAAACCCTACGTTGTCGCGACCCCGGCGGCCGGCGCGGCCGGTCATCTGCTGCAATTCGCTGGCCTTGAGCGGCCGCCACCCTTCATTTCCCCGTGTGTCGGCATTGACGATGACAACACTGCGCGCCGGGAAATCCACTCCGGCAGCGACCGTAGATGTTGCGAACAAAGCATTTAGCAGGCCGCCCGACATCATCCTTTCGATCAGTAATTTCCATGAAGGAATATGCCCCGCATGGTGAGCAGCGACGCCTGCCCGCACGATCAGCTTGCTGTGTTTGTGTTCGAGGACTTCGGGAAAGTAGGAAGCAAAGTCGGTGAAGATCTTTTGACGCTGGGCCTGCCGTTCCGGTTCGGCCATTTGGGATTTATCTGCTGCCACATCCGCCGCAGCTTCGTCGCACTTACGGCGGGTCGGCAAAAAGACGATCGCCGGCAAAAGGTCGAAACGCCGCAATGCAGATATTAGCTTTGGCGGAGAGATTTCAGGCGAACGCGGATCCATTTAGGACAGTATAGCGAAGATATAGCCATCGTCTAGGCGGCCGCCGCCGGTTGTCTGGTATAATCCGGTCAAAATGAGGTGAATTATATGTTTGATAGACGCGAGTTTTTGAAAAGTTCAGCGATTGCGGGAACGATGTTGATCGCAGGAGGTAGGACAGTGGAGGCCGCGGCCGCGATCGACCTTGAGGAAGCTACGATCTCCGGGCTACAGGCCGCAATGGCTTCTGGCCGAACAACCTCGCGACAGATAACACAAGGTTATCTCGCCCGCATTGCGCGCATTGACAAGAGGATCAATTCGATCATCGAAATTAACCCGGAGGCTCTTGCGATCGCGACAAGGCTCGACGCTGAACGACGGGCCGGGAAAGTTCGCGGGCCGCTTCACGGGGTCCCTGTGATAATAAAGGACAATATCGACACGGGCGATAAAATGAAGACTACGGCCGGGAGCCTTTCACTGATGGATGCTCCTACACCGAAAGACGCTTTTATCGTCGCGAGGTTGCGGGATGCCGGAGCGGTACTACTTGCAAAGACAAATCTGAGCGAATGGGCGAATTTCCGCGATACAAGCTCGATCAGCGGATGGTCCGGCCGCGGAGGGCAGACCCGCAATCCGTATATTCTCGATCGCAATCCCTGCGGGTCTTCATCGGGTACGGGAGCGGCCATTTCAGCAAATCTGGCGGCGATCGGAATTGGCACTGAGACTGACGGATCGATCGTTTGCCCGGCGTCAATTTGCGGCATTGTTGGCCTTAAACCTACGGTCGGGCTGGTTTCCCGCACCGGGATCATTCCCATCGCAGAGTCGCAGGATACGGCGGGACCGATGACACGGACTGTCGCGGATGCCGCGATCATGCTCGATATTCTCGATGTAGATGACCCTAACGACCGGGCGACCTTCAGCGACGGTAAGCGGGAAAGGTCCAGCTACGCACTTTCTTTGAAGGCCGATGGTCTACGCGGTGCTCGCATCGGTGTCGCCCGCGACTACTGGGGGAAGCGAAAGGATGTCGATGCTGTTTGCGATGCTGCTCTGGCAACAATGAAACGCTCGGGAGCCGTGCTTATCGACGTGAAATTTCCAAACCTGCAGAAGTTCGGTGATGCTGAATTTGAAGTACTTCTGTATGAATTCAAAGACGGCCTCGAAAAATATCTAAACGGCCGCGGTGCCCGATATAAAACGCTTGAGGACCTGATCGAATTCAATAAGAAAAACGCTGCCAAGGAAATGCCGTACTTCGGGCAAGCAATATTCGAGATGGCTGCTAAGAAGGGCTCGCTCGACAGCAAGGAGTACCGCGAAGCACTCGCTACTTGTCGAAAGTATTCCCGTGAAGAGGGAATCGATGAAGCCATGGATACGCACAAGCTTGAGGCCATCGTTTCTCCTTCAAACGGCCCGACATGGATGATCGATACTGTGAATGGAGATTGCGGAAGCTCGTATATTGGAAGTTCGTCGATAGCAGCTGTGGCCGGATATCCGAATATAACGGTGCCGGCGGGATTCGCGAGCGAATTGCCTATTGGTATCTCCTTCTTCGGAAGGGCTTGGTCAGAGCACACTTTGATCAAGCTTGCTTATTCTTTCGAGCAGGCCGCCAAAGCAAGGAAAAAGCCGAAATTTTTAACCACCTATGTTTGAGCGATGCGGTTATGCAGGATGCGAAGGCCGTCAAGGGTAAGGTTTTCGTCGACCGCATCGATCATTTTCGTCATTCCGCCGACTAAAGAGGCGAAACCGCCGGTCGCAATGACGAGGGGATCGACGCCGATCTCGTCGGTCATTCGCTGTATAAGGCCTTCGATCATGGCGACGTGGCCAAAAACGATCCCTGACCCGATCGCGGATTCTGTGGTATTTCCGATCAGCCTTTCCGGCTTTTCTATCGGGATATCGGGAAGCTGAGACGTGTTCAGTTTGAGAGCCCTGGCCGCGGTCTTGATTCCCGGAGCTATAATGCCGCCGAGGAATACGCGGTTTGCGTCAATTACATCCATCGTTGTGGCCGTGCCGAAACTGCATACGATCGCCGGAGCTCCATATTTTTCAACTGCTGCGAGAGCATTCACCAGCCGGTCGGTTCCCAATGCGGAAAGGGGTTCATATCTGACCGTAAGGCCGTAGTCCAGGTCGTTCGATGCCTTTAGAGTGGGAATTTGTTTCGTTTTAAGGTATTCAATGACAGAGGCGGCGGCGTCGGGCACCACAGAGCAAACGATC
>JBGTBC010000019.1:0-8060 GCA_041749555.1 Pyrinomonadaceae bacterium
CAACTACGTAGCACAGATGCAATACCATTTGGCGTGATTTGTATGATTTGGCGTGATTTGTATGATTTGGCGTGAAGTGGGGCATTTTGCCCCAGAGGCTCCCCTCCTTACGAAGGAGGGGTGTCGGTGCTTCACCGACGGCGTGGTTCTCTACGTCCGTATTCACACAACGTTGATCGGAGGCAAACGAGAGAACCACCCCGTCACCCGAAGCTCCGTGCATCGTAGAGATTGTGCTCTTAGCCAATTAACAATTATTCAATTAACAATTGACAATGATCGGAGTAGATCTTTGCGTGGTTTTTTTTGTTCACATCGCGTTGATCGGAGGCAAACCAGAGAACCACCCCGTCACCCGAAGCGGGTGCCACCCCTCCTTCGTAAGGAGGGGAGCCTTTGGGAGCCTTTGTTCCCACACGGATCAGTGTATCTTACGCCCAGTAGTTGCGGTCTAGGGAGCGGTAGTTGATGGCTTCGCTTATGTGTTCGGGCTGGATGTTTTCGCTGCCGGCGAGGTCGGCGATGGTGCGTGAGACCTTTAGGATGCGGTCGTGGGCTCGGGCTGAGAGGCCCTGGCGGAGCATGGCTTTTTCGAGAAGTGATTCGCTGTCGGCGTCGAGTGCACAGTGGGTGCGGATCTGTTTTGGCGCCATAGCGGAATTGGAATAAACGCCGTCGCCGTTGAAGCGGGCTAGCTGTATCTCGCGGGCACGGATGACGCGTTCGCGGATCTCGTCTGAGCTGTCGCCCTGGGGCGTGCCTCGGCCGCGAAGCCCGTTGAATTTCACCGCCGGCACGTCGATATGGATATCGATCCTGTCCATCAGCGGGCCCGAGATCTTGCCGACATATCGCTGGATCTGCATCGGAGAACATTTGCATTGCCGAGTCGAGCCGAAGTAGCCGCACGGGCACGGATTCATCGATGCTACAAGGGTGAAATTTGACGGAAATGTCAGCGATGTGGCCGCACGCGAGATCGTGACCGTCTTGTCCTCCATCGGCTGGCGAAGCACCTCGAGAACGCTGCGGTCAAATTCGGGCAGCTCATCGAGAAACAGAACGCCGAGATGGGCGAGCGAGACCTCGCCGGGCTTTGGTATCGAGCCGCCGCCGATCAGGCCCGCCTGCGATACCGTGTGGTGCGGCGATTTGAAAGGCCGCTCGACAACCAGGCCCGACTTCCCTGTCAGCCCTGCGACCGAATGGATCCTTGTGATCTCGATCGCTTCGTCGAATTCGAGCGGCGGCAAAATCGTCGGCAAACGCTTGGCGAGCATCGTCTTGCCAGATCCGGGCGGGCCGATGAACAGGATGTTATGCCCGCCGGCACTGGCGACCTCAAGTGCCCGCTTTGCCGTCTGCTGACCGCGTACTTCGTTAAAATCAGCACGGTATTGGCTGTGGCGGGATTTAAGCGTCGAGATGTCCAGCTTTAGCGGTGCGACCTTAGTCGCGGCACCAAGCTGCAGGTCCTGCACAAGTTCCGCGGCGGTTCTCAGGTCTTTGACAGGATAAACGTTGACGTCGGTCACCACGGCGGCCTCCGTGGCATTCTCCTCAGGAAGCAGGAGATTCCTGATCCCGATCTCGCGGGCTTTGAGCGCGATCGACAGTGCCCCACGAACAGGCCGAACGCGGCCATCGAGGGATAGCTCGCCAACGCTCATCGTATCTTCGAGGTTTTCGATCCCCAGGTCGCCCGCGGCTCCGAGTATGCCGAGTGCTATCGGCAGATCAAATGCCGCTCCTTCTTTGCGGACATCCGCGGGGGCAAGATTTATCGTGGTCTTGTGAAACGGGAAAAAATACTGGCTGTTGGTTATCGCTGCCCTTACCCGCTCACGCGATTCGCGGATGGCCGTGTCCGGCAGGCCGACAATACTAAAGGGCGGAGCGATATCCGCTTCTTTGGGCACAGGCTGGAGATTTACTTCTATATCGACGATCAGGGCATCGATACCGTAAACGGTCGCCGATTGCGAGAGGAAAAGCATAGTCCGTAAATTGGGCTGTAGAGCAAGCAGATTTTAGCGTATTTGTATAAGGAATTGAAAGTTTGATCGCACTCGTATTATTAAGGTAGCTAAAGGGATATTGGTATTTCGTTCGATACTGTTTATTGTTAATGTTTGAAAGTTTTGTATTATTACTTAATATTCGGCATCTTACTTTTTTCCGGATCCGTACTTGTATATGAAGAAAATATTAGAAAATCTGGCACTATTTGCAATTCTGACGATCGTTTTTTCGGCATTAACGGGATGTAGCGAGTCGAGCAATACAAACGTTACAAATGTCGCGTCGACAGCGGCTAACGCAAATACCAAAGCAGCCGCGAATAAGAGCACAGAATATCCGCCATTGCCGGCTAGTCTTGCTCAGGCCGATTTTGAGCTGCTGGACGGCACGAAGTTTAAGCTAGCGGACCATAAGGGCAAGGTGCTGCTCGTAAATATATGGGGCACGTGGTGCGGCCCGTGCCGCGCGGAGATGCCTCATCTCGTCGAAATGCAGGACAAATTCAAGGGTCAGGGCTTTGAAGTGATCGGCTTGAACATTGGAGACGGCAGCGGCGGTGAAGAGCCGAACGAACTGATAGAGCCATTTGTAGAAAAGATGAAGCTTAACTACACGATCGCTCGCAGCCGGAACGATTCAACAGTGAAGTTTTTCCAGGTAACCAGAATGGATGGTGTGCCTCAAACTTTGCTGATCGATCGCGAAGGCCGCCTGAGAAATATTTTTCACGGCGGAGGAAATAAGGTCATCGACTCGATGCATCAGTACGTTGACAAGACCATGGCTGAATAATCCTTACATTGCGGTCAGGTCCCCGATCTGCGGCTCGACAAGTATGGTCTTAAAACTCGAAAGGCTCACCAGGCCCGGTGCCGCTTTTTTTGGTTTATTGACAAATTTTCTCTGAGTATATCGAACAGCAGCTTTTGGCATTTCTCTCGCATCGCTGTAAAACGCCGCCAGCCGGGCCGCCTCGATCAGCGTTTTTGCGGGTATATCCTTTTTTCCAGGGTTTCTCACAATAACGTGCGAGCCGGGGTAATCGGCGGCATGCAGCCAAATATCCATCGAACGGGCGACGCGGAACGTCAGAAAATCATTGTCGACCGCTTTCTTCCCGACGAGGATCTCAAATCCATCGCTCGACATAAATCGTCTCGCACCGCGAACCTCGGCCAGCTCTTTTTTGACCTTGGACTTGGGCATCGGAGGTTTCTTTGCCGGCAGAAAATCTGCTAAAGCTTGCTCATCCCCGGCGACGATCACGGCTTCGAGCTCAGACATCCTAGATCGAAGCGAGGCGATCTCCAAATTCACCGTGTCGAGCCTGGACGAAATAGCGGCAACACCGTTACGGGCCTTTGTATATCGTTTGAAATAGGCCTCGGCGGTGTCGGATGGTGAGGCGTTTTGTTCAACGGGCACCTCCACGTCGGGCATCTCGCTATCGAAATAATCGGTGACGATCATCTTGTCACCCTTCCGGCGGATATTTCCCATATTTGCAAGCAGCAGATCGCCGTAACGCTTCCATTTTTCTGGTTCGCCGTGCTTGAGAAGGTCATTTTCGAGATTTTTTATCAACTTGACCCGCTTTTGGATCTCGGTATTCAATTTACGCCGAGCGGCTGCGGCCAAGTGGTCAAATTGCTCTGCCGATTCTCTTGATCTGCTTTCGGCATCGAGAAGATCGGACAAAGATCCTTCATTGATACTTCCGGATACATCGTCCGAAGTGACATTTTCATCGATCGGAGGCACATACTTTTCCCCGGCTTTCTGCCCCGGCTCCGTTCCGGCTTTGCCGCTTTCTATTACTATGTCGTCTTTGTCGAGTACGAACAGATTAGGCCGATGCCGTCCAAGCTGGATCGCGAGCGAGGCAACATCCCCGTGAACATCTCTAAACTCAAATCGAAGAGCCTTACTTTGCGGGATCCGGGAAACCCCAACGAACTCCGTGCCGAAAAGCAGCTTCTTGAGACTTATTACAAAAGGAGTTTGGTGCACCGCGGCCCGCTCCAGATCTTTGAGCCGTCTTCGAATCAAGTACGTCGCGCCGTGTCGTGGCCCGAAACTCATGAAAAGATACCGTCCTGAATGTGGAAAAAAGTCGATAGCCAATGACATCGGATCGATTTGGAAAACTTTTCCGAATCGCAGACCGGCTAGTTCGTCAGCGATCTCGGTCCTTATCTGTTCGATTTCCGTTTCGGTCACAACGTCAAGTGTATGCACAAAATATTAAAGCCCAAAGCCGGAAGCCTTGGGCCTATCAATTTCCTAGATATCAGGAGATTAAAATTCGCGGACTAATATGGTCCCTGAGAGCAGGTCGTGAATGGCACGCTTTTCTTCGTTAAATAGAAGAGTGATGAAACCGGCACCGGCAAACGTGAGCGACAAGAGAAACATGGACGAGCTGATCGCAGATTGGCGAAGCGTCGGGTATTCATTCTCCACGGCGTCGACCAGTTCAAGAGAGAAGAGCTTCATCCCGGCAGTTTTGCCAAAAAATCCGAGGCACGCCGTCATATACATAAAGAGCACGACGGCGGTCGTGCCGACCAGTGTCAGCAGCCCGGACCATGACAACCACTCCATCCCGGCAAACACCAGCGGCGAAAGGAGAAGCATACTTACGAAAACGCCGATGATAAGATCGAACAGTCCGGCACCAAACCTCATCGAAAACGGCGCCAGATCCTCGATATCCTCAGTCTCCTCGACCGGCCACTCGGATTCTACTGAGTCATTTTTTTCTACTGTGATGCGTATCCGCTTTATCTCAGGCACCTCACCGACTGGAGCATCAGATCGCAGTAATGCCGGACGAGCATCTTCCGTTTCGACAGTCGGCCCCGAAATTTCGATCCTCGGCAATTTGTTCGTATCCCGTTTTAGCATTGCCGGAGCTGCTGCTCCAACAAGTATTGGCTTGGAAACTGCGGGCAACGGAGCCCTTTCAACTGCGATTGCGGCACCCGTGACGGGCACAACGCCGAACGGCCGCGGCTGTTCGGCCTTAATACCGATCTTTGCTTTAGGCGATACGTCTGGCTCGAGAAAGGTTTTTCGCGATTCGGCAATTCGACGCATCGCATTAGCTACGCGCGGATCAGCGATAATTTCTGGGCTTTCAGCAACCGCAGGTGCTGACGCTTTACGCCCTTCACGCGTCATGTCCGTCGCGGCCAGCGGTTGCCGCTCGCCCGATGAGTTTTGAACACCCTTTCTCTGCTGGACCGCATTCTGCAGTTGAAGCCGCCAATCGGGGATCGCTTTGTTTTTATGTTGAAATTCGACAAGCGTAGGACTGGTCTTCATTGCGGAGAGCCCGCTCGTCTGAATACGCTTCGGCGGCGCCAACGGAGGCGTGATGCTTGATTGCTGAAATGCGGGCATCGGAGCAATTGTTCGCTCCTTTTGCTGCGGAGCAAAAGCGGAGCCTGCTGTTATCTTGCTTTGCATTTCTTCACGAACAGTGTCATTCATCATTGCACCGCAAGAGGGACAGATTGAAAGGGTGGGGGCCAGACTGCGTTTGCACACCGGACAGTTCATAGGCTTATACTCGGGTTTAATTGAGAAAACGTGGAGCTAAGAAATCAGAAACTACGTGATAATATCAACATTAACTTTAAGTCGTCAATAGTAAATGATAGAAAACACTCAAATATTATTACAAAGGATGCTTGTGGAAAAAGTGTGGAAAAATGATCTCTTACAATGGCTGACGGCCGGGAAATCCCGCATCGACCTCGTGCCACCACTGGATCTGGTCTCCGTCGCCATCCTGCCAGCATAGATAGACCACACGATCGCCTCGCAGGCTTGGAAAATCGATAAGACCGCGTTTGTGGTCTTTTAACTCAATTCCGATCTCGTGGAGTTCGCTTGTGAGCTTGCCGACGGTGTATAGAGTGTTAACATACGTGGTCCCGCCCACCATCCCGCCGCCAAAATTTGACGCCCCTGCCGCCGCTCTGGCATCACTGCGAAGATCCTCGATAACGGAATACCGTCGTCTTATCTCAGCCAATTTCGGAATGATCACCGGCAAGGTTCCGTTGGCCTCGTCAATAGTAAACAGTTTCATCGCTCGTCCCGGACGCGGACTAGTTCCGCTATCTCGTTCGCATCAACATCTTCCAGTTCAGCGTCGAAAGGCACCGGTCGGGGAGGAGCCGTCTTATATTCGTCGCGGAAACCGACTCGGCTGCCGGGATCCGATATTTCTCCTGCCGGTACGAAAGAGGGCACATCGTAATCGCCGGTTTGGGAGCTGTCCTTCCGTATGAGGTCGGCGATATCACCGAGGTCTATAAAAAAATCGCCCACATCGATCAAACGCGGAGCGGTATTAGACCGAAAACCCGCGACCTCTACCCTGCAGCCCTTGTATGCGACGGCGTTGATCGCATAAACAAAATCCTCGTCGCCCGAGACCAGAACAGCAGTGTCATAACGGCCTGCAAGGCTCAACATGTCGACCGCGATCTCGACATCCAAGTTGGCCTTTCTAGTCCCGTCGTAAAAGGTCTTTAGCTCCTTTTGGACCACACGAAATCCGTTTCGCCGCATCCACAGCAGGAAGCCCTGTTGCCGCTCCGCTCCGACATCGACGCCGGTGTAAAAGAAAGCGCGAAGAAGCCTCCCATCACCCAGGAGCAGGCGAAGCAATTTGTTGTAATCAATGTCGATGTTGTGAAATCGGGCCGCGTGAAACAGGTTGTTACCGTCTATAAAAACGGCAACGCGCCCGCGATGCCCAAACTGCCACGATGAGTTTGTAGTCGTATCGAACTGCATTTCCAGTACCTCTATATTCCAGTCTTGAGGCTTGATCTCCGAGGAGAAAAGGTACCTGCAGGCGGTGAGTACGATAGGCGTTTGTTAAATCAGATCCTGATCTTCTTAACTTCTAATTCTTTTGAAATATCGACTTATGTAATTGATATACGTTTAAATAGACCGCTAACCCGCTTGACCTTATCTTCTTTCTGGAAATCGTCTCAGACACTAGTTTGCCCTCATCGTCAGGAACGGTCAAGCAATTTTGCGTCTAAAATGATAAAATCGCGTAATTACAGGCCGCTCCTTATGGCTGAAGAAAACGAAAACACACATAACCCGACGTCCGGTTTCGACCCGTCAATACAATCAGAAAAGCTGGCATTCGACCCTCAACAGATGGTGAAATGCCAGTCATGCAGCCGAAACAACCCGCCCAATCGGCTTGCTTGCCTTTATTGTGGTTCGGTACTGAATGTTGAGCCGCTGGCCACCGAGAACATCAAGCCCGGTTTGCGAAAGCCAGATGTTTGGGAGGCTGGGTACAATCTAGTAACAACTCCGCTTTCAAATTTAAACAGCGTTAACGTCGCAGGGGCAGCTAAGATCTTATCCCTCGAATTGGCTGTATTAGAAAGCATTTTGAGCACACCTTTACCGCTTCCGGTATGCCGTTATCAAAGTGAGAATGACGCTGTAGCGGTCAGGAAGTTACTGGCGGGGCATGGTCTTCAGACAGTGATCGTCGGCGACCAAGCGTTCTCCGAAGAGAAACCGCCGATCCGAATTGCCAGTTTGTACTTCTTAGATACTCAAATTGCATTTATTGCCTTTAATTCGCAGGAAGAATACGTGATCCCCATCGCCGATATTATTCTGATGGTCGAGGGTGTGGTTTCGGTCAGCAAGGTTGATCAAGTCGAAAAACGGAGACTTGGCGGTAAATCCCAGTCGTTGGGCGAGGTCTCAACGATCTATGATGAGCCCATCCTCGACATTTACTCTCGGAATGACACAGGGGGATTTCGTATCCAGACGTCGGGATTCGATTTTTCATGTCTGGGTGACGAGAAAGGACTCCTTGCGGGAGAGAACTTGAAGAAATTGACGGCAAAATTGGCAATGGTTTCAGCAAATGCAAAGTTAGTTTCTGACTATCGCTCTCTACGACCGGTGCTCGGAAATGTGTGGGAGATCGAGATGCGCCGGGACCCAAAGGGGCTTCAACATACTGGATTTGGCAA
>JBGTBC010000020.1:0-4822 GCA_041749555.1 Pyrinomonadaceae bacterium
ACCTCAAGATAGTCAGGAGCGGACGACTGTTTATCGCGTTCTGGCGAGAGAATGAAGATCATGAATGGCGCGAGGCCGGTGAGTATGAATCGGATTACCCTGAAACGGTACTTGTCGGCGTCGTAGCCGTAAATACGGCCCGCCCGGTAACGGCGGAGTTCGCATATATCAGGCTGCTGCCGGGCCTCGCGCGTCAGGAAAATTGATCCTTTGTAAAAATAATGTTCTTGCATAACCGGAGTTTTCAATTTACCTTTTAGGTATCGTTAGTTTTCTAAAAAAGGGGGCCGGTCAAAATGGTGGATGATAAACTCGCGCAGGATGAAGCCCAACGGGCTGCTAATTACGAAGCTGTAAAATCAAACGTTAAGGCCGAGGTCGGCGGCGAAATAGCAGCCGAAGCTCAAGCCCCGACCGCTGAGCATGCCGAGCGGATCGACAATATTGCCGGTCTGATGAGGGATAAAGCCGTTCACGAGGTCGTCGAGACCGAGAGGGAAGTTGAACGCGGCCGCGTTGTAGCCAGGATATCTCAGGTAATCGATTACCTGTTTTTCATCGTTTACGGACTCCTGACCATTAGGTTGGTCCTTGAGCTTTTTGCCGCCAGAGAGAGTGCGGGATTCGTTAAATTTATTCATTCGGTGACTGACCCTTTGTATGCCCCATTTCGGGGTATTGTCCCGAGTCCGTCAACGCCTGAGGGCTTCACCCTCGCTCTCCCGATCGTGATCGCTCTGGTTGTATATCTATTGCTTCATTTAGCTATAAACGGGCTATTGAGAATGTTTGTACATAGAAAGACAGAGGTATAGAAAAGTTTTAGCTGAGATCCACTTGTAGAACATGGTCGGTCTTGCGAACGGCCTTCGAAAACTGTAGGAGTTAATTATGTTTAATATTCTTGGACAGCTTATAGGCGGACTTATTGTTGGCGTTATAGCTCGGCTACTTTTGCCCGGAAGGGAAGCGTTACCGGAAGGGGCCCTTGGCTGGCTTCTCACGGCTCTTATTGGTATCGCCGGAGCCTTTGTCGGCGGCACAATTGCAAGGGCAGTCTGGGCGGGCGAAAATTATACTACCGGCTGGATAATGTCCATCCTTGGCGCGATCATTCTTTTGCTTCTGGTCAGGATGATCTTTGGCCGGGGCGGCTCAAAGGTGTAGCAAATTCCCTAAGCTGATGGGGCATGGACTGAGTCTTTTTTTCGGCCTTGTTCCGTTTCTTCATTTCCCGGCAGCTCCATCTTCAATAGGCCGTCAAACGCAACGTGATACGCTACGCCTTTTACGGGAACGGCCATTTCTTCTTCTGTTTTGCCTTCCGAATTTGCTATGCCGACACTGGCGAAATAGCATGATGCTCCGTGATTTTTTGCGAGGGTCACTAAGTGAGAGAAAACTTCTTCGCCCTCGATCCGGCCGCGGCCGGGATGAATCGCGGTCCGAACAACAAAATAGCCTGTTTCGCCATCTTTATTGGCAATGATCTGCGGATGAAGATTTCTGTCCGCTAGCACATCAGCCGATTCAATCTGCCATCCAGCCTCCTGCAGCTGTTTATAGACGATTTCCACGCCAAATGCGTGAACGTCTTCTTCGGTCATTACCTCCGGAGTGGTCATTACTGTCTTAATTAGCGTCGTTAAATTCAACAAAGGCTCCGTCGGTTAGACGAAGCCTCATTTTCAAAGTGTGGCATGTTTTTAGCAGCCGCCATGGCCGCAATCGCATGCGATCTCGATAATATCCTGTTCCGCCGCGTCTTTGCAGTGATCGCTGCAGTAATCCGAATCGGCCACCGCCATACACTTGCACGGGTAGTGACTGCATTTAGTTTCTTCCGCCATATAATAACCCCCTTGTGTTTTATTGCCTTTCGGCTAATACATAATATCGCATCGGCAATGGGGTTTCAATTTGGCCTGGAAGGCCGCGGTCAATGTTATATTTAACGCTGACTATGGATATACACGACATCAGATCTGCCCAGGATCGCATCAGGCCTTATTTGAAGCGGACGCCTTTGGAATACAGCAAAACGTTAAGCGAACGAATCGGCACCAAGGTCTTTGTTAAATACGAGCTTTTTCAGAAAACAGGCTCATTCAAGGCGAGGGGGGCATTTAACAAGCTTCTCCTAATGACTCCGGAGGAACGCTCGCGCGGCGTGGTTGCGGTCAGCGGCGGAAATCATGCACAAGCGGTGGCTTATGCCGCGACCTTGCTGGGCATCGATCCGGTCATTGTCATGCCCGAATCTACACCGAAGAATTATATCGAGGCAACGCTCGGATACGGCGCAACTGTAATTCTTAAGCCGAGCATTACCGAAGCCTTTGACGAGGTCCGACAGTTTCAGCAAAAGGGTCGCGTTTTCCTTCATCCCTTTGACGATCCTGAGATCATGGCCGGGCAAGGTACTGTGGGCGTTGAGATCATTGAAGACCTCCCAGAAACAACCGACGTTATCGTGAGCATTGGCGGCGGCGGGCTGGCCGGCGGGGTTGCGACGGCCGTGAAATCTCTTAAACCGGATGCCAGGATCTGGGGTGTCGAAACAGTAGGTGCCGATGCTATGAGCCTCGCTCTTGATGCCGGCCACCCTGTTGAGTTGGCCGCGATCACCTCGATCGCCAAAACACTGGGAGCTCCCCATGTGTCCGAATTGACCCTCGGGATCGCCCAGAAATTGCTTGAATGTGTAACCCTTGTGAAAGACAGCGAGGCGGTCGATGCTCTTCGATTGCTCGCCGAGCGCCTGAAAGTAATCACCGAACCGGCAGCCTCCTGCACGCTGGCCGCCGCCGACAAACTTCAAGGAAATTTTACAAAGGACAGTAATGTAGTACTCATCCTTTGCGGTGGTAATATCAGCATTGACGATATCTGCGGATTTGCCAAAATTTTCGCTTCCGAGAAATCCTCTTAGCGGTGTTCGGACGATCAACGGGCTGGAACTGTTATATTAATATCAACCTCTTTCTTCGAACTTCCACCTTTTAAAATCCCACTGTAATACACTACTCCGACAATCATTGCCACGATAATGATCAGTGCAACAGCCCAAATGGCGTTGCTAGCGGTTCCGTCCTCTTCTGCCATAGACAAAAATATCCTCCATTAGATAGGTACAACAGAATATTTATATCAGACAGTCCGATAAGGTTACTGTAATCTGTCGAACACAGAGGCAAGAATGTTTATGGCCGTTTTACGGGCGGCGTTGGCCGAGGAAAGACTATTTCGCGGGCGCTCACCGTGGGGGTGGGTTTAGGCGGCTCAGCTCCTATTGGAACCGCCCACAGCTCGAATGCGGCCTCTTCCCGATAGCCGCCATCGACGGTGGCTAAGCGGTCACTTGTTAAGCCCGATTTGAGAGCGTGGGCACGTATCTGCCTGAGAGTTGACGAGGCATAACCTCTCACATTGGTTCGCCCGGCATAAACGAAAATATAAACCTGGTCGTTAGAGGAAAGTGAAGCAATGATACTTTCTATTCGCTTGGCCATCTCCTCATCTGACACCGGCCCGAATTCATCCGCTTTTTGTGCAGGCCCGGCGATCTGAACGACGGAGGTCTCCGACGATATACATTCAGTAGACAGGCCTCCAATCAAAAGAGTCGCGTGTATGACGCGATCCACGCCGGCCCCGGTTGTGTCGACCTCGATGTTCGCTGTACCCTGGCCGGAGCGGATGGCCCCCGCGGATACAGACCAATCGAATATCGGGACTACCTTTTTATCACCGCCGGAAAGGCTGGCCGTGAACCGTACAGGCACACCGTCGCGGACCGGTTGGTTTGGGGCCTTCAGACCGATCTTAGGACAAGGGTCTGCAAGCGTTTGATCTTCCGGCAGAGCTTTTTCAGCCGGCGCTGGCGGTGGCGGTGGGGCGGGTTGTTCCGGCGTCTGTGCTGAAGTGCCCAAAGCCAAAACGCCTGTCAGCAAAGACGAGCCAAAAATGAGTAATGCGTTTTTCATTGCAAGGAACCTCCAGGGGGAAAGTGGAATTATTGGAATAATAGCATGACAGGCCGATTGCGGGAAGATATTTAACGTTCTCGAAAGGCCCTGAAAGGCCTCGATATTCGGGCAGCGTAGATCTTCTAACTCCTGTTTAGATCGACCGTACATCCGGGAGTGAGCAACTTTTGGGGCGTTGGTGAAGCGGATACCTTCGATTACGTTTGCAACTATGCGTGAAACAGTGCATCTTATTGTTGTATTCCTTCTCTTTCAACGTTTGCGAAAAGCTCGTTAAAAGCGATCTCAGGAAATGGTCCAGGCAGGATTCGTTATTCCCTTACTGTCAACGGAGAATTTCGAGTCGGCCGTTAAGGGGAGGACTGATCGATTATTTATGAAAGAAGAACTTATCGAAATGGCTGGCGTAGTGGTCGACAAACAGCCGAACGCTTATTTTAAGGTGCAGATCAACGATACGGACCATATGGTGCTCGCGACGATCTCGGGCCGTATGCGTCGAAACCGCATCCGAATCCTGATGGGTGACCGGGTTGATATCGAACTCTCTCCCTACGACCTGACCAAGGGCCGTATCACTTACCGCCACAAATAGAGGCTAAAGGTTGAGTAAATGCAGGGACGCGGATCAGATCCGTGGAGTTTTGCTGCGCGTATCGACCTGGGATCTCACGATCGGCTGAGGTGACAGGCCGACAACGCCTGATGTAATCCATCTTGCCACGAGCCTTAAGGCCGCCACAGACAGTTCGGGTGCGCCGGGTCGGTGCAATCGACGAACGGGTGCCATTTGTCAGTAGGCTCGATACCGTATTGCCAGGTCTGGCCCGTCT
>JBGTBC010000021.1:0-5888 GCA_041749555.1 Pyrinomonadaceae bacterium
CGAAACGCCGGTTATTGCAACTGATAATGAAATGCGCCCGAAAGGGGTAACGCTGATCCCGGTCCACGATGCGGGGGCTCTGGTCGATCAGATCGGGTTGCTGTCGCAATCGAGGAAAACAAAAAAAAAGCCCCTTGGCGACGATATGAGTAATGTCCACGCGATACTCAAACTTTATGAAGCATAGAATAATTGCCATTGCCGTTATTCTCGTTTTTCTCGCTGCCGCAGTTGGGAGTTCGCTAACCCACCGTCCGCAGATCGACGAAGGGATGTTCGCCAGTCCGGCTTATAACCTTGCCAACCAAGGACATTTCGGTACGACAGTGCTTGAGACTGAAGAATCTTCGCTCACCCGTATCGATCAGCGAACCTATTGGGTGATGCCGCTCTTTCTTCTAAACGTATCGGCTTCGTTTAAGGCATTCGGTTTCTCGCTTTTTACAATGCGGTTGGTGTCGATCTTCTGGGGGCTTGTGCTGTTGCTTTCGATCTATACGATAGCCCTGAAATTGTCCGACGATACGACAGTTGCTCTATTCGCAATCGTCCTCGCTGCATGCGACTATATGGTCCTCGAGACTGCATCGTCCGCGAGAATGGATATGATGAGCGCGGCACTGGGGTTCTCAGCGATCGCCGTCTTTTTGCTGCTACGTGAGAAGAATCTACTCCTTGCTGTTCTGGCAAGCAATTGTCTGATCGTACTCGACGGATTGACGCATCCTAACGCAATCCTGCCATTCGTTGGGGTGCTTTTCCTGACTGTCTTTTTCGACTTCAAGCGGATCAACCTGCGGCTCATATTCGTGGCGGCCGCACCTTATCTCGTCGGCGGAGCCGGGTTCGGATTATGGGTTTTGCAGGATCCTCAGGCCTTTAAGGACCAGTTTATCGACAACGCGATGATGGGCGGAAGAATGAGCGGGTTTAGCTCGCCATTGAGCAACATCGTTCGCGAATTCACCGACCGCTATCCTCACGCATTCGGACTCCGGGACAACTCCAGCGGGCATTCGGGGCCGATCTATCTGAAAAGCCTGATGCTCATCGGTTACGCTGCGGGAATCCTGGGCTTGCTTCTTATAAAAGAGCTGCGAAGGAACAAAAACTATATCGCTTTGCTGGTCGTAACGACGATCTACTTCGTGATCCTCTCCATAATCGACGGACAAAAACAGACCACTTATCTCATTCACATCGTACCCTTTTATTTGATATCACTGGCGATCGTGCTCGGGTGGTTTTGGAACAAGAAGCGGGTTCCCCGACTAGTCGTGGTGGGCTTTGTGTTTGCGGTGATCGCTGTGCCGCTTGGCGGCATGGCCTTGAAGATCAGGCAAAATACTTACGGAAACCACTACAAGCCGCTGATCGCCTTTTTGAATGAAAATTCACGCGATGGCGGATTGATCATGGGCGGATCGGAACTCGCCTTTGGACTCGGTTTCGGCACTAATCATGTGGCGGATGGTCGATTTGCTTTTTACACGGGCAAACGCCCGAAATTCATTGTTTACGACAGTGCAGTCGATAATTCGTGGAAGGATTCCAAGGTGCACTTTCCTGAGTTTTACGAATATTTTCCGAGACTCTTGAAGGAGGAGTATCAACTGGCGTATGAGAATGCAGCCTTTAAGGTGTATGCGCGAAAGTAAACTAATGACTGGCGGCTTATTTACCGCCGACTGTTTTGGGATCGAGGTCCGCCCCTATGGGACCTCCAGTAGTTCCCTTTTTGACATACTGGCTGTCGCCACGGAGTCTATAATCATTTTGGGCCGCCCCGATGAATCCGATCTGGCCCGCGGATGAAGGAAAGAAATTGCTGTCACCGAAATCCGAACGACTCCCGCCGACAATTACGTTGTTTGAGATCACGGCCCCGGGAAAATATCGCAAAATCGCCGCTCTACCTACTCCGACGCCATCGCCGAAAAACCCATATTCGTTATTGAAGACAATGTTATTTCGAAATACAAAACCCTTGATGGGTTCGCCGTAAGCAATGGTGATGCTGCCATCGTGAATGACAGTATTGTTTTCGACGATGAGTCCGTCCCATGTGGATGGTTTCAAGAAAAAGCCGCGTCCATCCCATTTTTTCGATGTTATGTCCTCAAACACATTGTTTCGGATCGTCAATCGCCTCCCTCCGGTGGCTTCTCCACCAAAGACTGTTACCGCGCTTCCTGTTCCCCGAACGATGTTATTGACGAATTCAATGTCCTGGATGAATGACTCTTTTCCGCTGTCGTCAGCGGTGCGAAAGAGAACGCCCGTGCCCTCCTGGGCCATTGCCCAGTTATTGGTCATCAGATTGTTCTCGATCTTAATATTCTGCCCGCTTTTTATCTCAAGAAAGTTTTTGACGACCCATTTGGTGTTTCGCCATTCTAGCGGCTTGTTAAGCCAGTTATCGCGGACGACCGCGTTGCCTGGAATAAGGCCAAGATGAGATGTTGCCCCTCCAAACAGAATGCTCTCCGCGGCCGCCTCGAGGTAATTGTTAATGATCTCGATCGGCCCGTCGGCCGCCCAAACGGCGATCGCCTGGCTCTCTTCTCCCTCGCGTTTGAAATCGGAAAAATAGCTGTTAGCGATTTTGATGTGTCGGCCGTTGGCAGCGATCCCGCGACGCTGGCCTTGCGTCGGGCTCCCGTGGACATAAACACGGTCAAATTCGATATGATGCGGCAGGTCTTCGACTCGTTTTTCCTCGGTAGATCCGAGCTGGATGATGTTGTAAAGACCATCAACCGTCGGCCCGAATTCAATTCCGACAAACCTGAAGTGATGGGCCCCATCTGCCGTGAGTATCGCCGGGGCACCCGGCACGTTGGAGACGATCTTAGGCAAGACAGACTGATATTTCTTTGGATCGAGCCGCGTATCGGCCGGTGGAAGCTGCGCATCGGTTGCAGAAGTGCGGACCGTAATGAAGTTGCTTCCCGTTTTTTTCGGAAGCTTGAAAGCCCCGCGAAAGGTTGCACCGGCTTCGAGTTCGATCGTGTCACCGCTTCGCGCCCGATCGATCGCGCCCTGAAGGTTCCCTCCGGCCGGTACCTTAATTACTTGCGATGCGCCCTGCTCAACGGCCTCAAATTCGGTGTTGATAATGCCGAACTTGCCTGTAAATGCATCAAACGATATAAAGGCGAGAGCCGCAGTCAGAAATATGGCGGCCCCGATGATCAGAAACAGAAAGTTTCCTCGACGAGGCTGCGGTTTGCTTGCGGCGCGGACACTATTTATTGCCATTGAATTTACCATGAGAAAACCAACTAGAATAAAAGACCTAAAGAGAGGTAAAATCCATTTGCCGCGGGTGGATGATCGGTAAGACCCTAAACTAAGTCTCCTATCCTTATGTGTTTGAAAAATCTACAAATTGACCTCTATTCGATGTTTCTTATTACGGTATGTGCGGTATTAACGGCATAGCATTTTCTCCCAAATCCGGCAAACAGGTTAGAAGGGCAACATTGATCGCGATGCGCGACGTTTTGCACCATCGCGGGCCTGACGATGGCGGCGTTTTTGTCGACGAGAATATCGGCCTCGGCCATCGGCGCCTGAGTATCGTTGATGTTACCCATGGTGCTCAGCCCATGCAAAATTCGAATCGTACCTGCACGATCGTCTACAACGGGGAAGTTTACAACCATTTGGAGAGCCGTGCGATACTCTCCGAAAAAGGGCATATTTTCGAGAATCGCAGCGATACCGAGACGATCCTTCATCTTTATGACGAATATGGCCGCGATTGTGTCGATCACATGCGCGGAATGTTTGCATTCGCTATTTGGGATACGACCCGCCGCGAGCTGTTTATCGCCCGCGACCGGTTTGGCGTAAAACCGCTGTACTACGTTCACGACAGCGAAGGGAATCTCTTCTTTGCTTCCGAGATCAAATCACTTCTTGAGGCGGATGCGATCAAGCCGGAAGTAAATTACAACGCACTTCCGGACCAATTCGCCAATCATGGCACTTCGGGCGATGAAACCTTGTATCGGGGCGTCAAACGCCTGCTTCCCGGTCATACGATGGTCTGGAAGGACGGCAACATCGAGATACGGGAATATTGGGACCTGGCCTTCGAACCAAAGGAACACCTCAGCGACGTTAAATATATCCAGGAATGGCGAGACCTTTTTCGTGAATCTGTAAGATTACGACTGATGGCGGATGTTCCTCTCGGAATGTTTCTCTCCGGGGGCATCGATTCCTCTGCAATTGCGGCTGTCATGTCTCGCATGGTAGGTGAAAGGATCAAGACCTTTTCAGTGGGATTTCATGAACGTGAAGCAAACGAGCTTGAATACGCCCGGCTCGTTTCGAAACGATTCGGTACGGATCATCATGAGATCGTGATTACCCCGGATGAATTTTTCGAGGCCCTTCCCAACCTCGTGTGGCATGAAGACGAACCGATCGGGTTTATCGCGTCCGTTCCTCTTTACTTCGTTTCGAAACTTGCGGCCGAACACGTCAAAGTCGTTCTCACCGGCGAGGGCGCCGACGAAACGCTTGCAGGGTATGGCCGATACAAGAAGGCCCTTAAGCTGCTGAGCTATGGCGATAAATATGAGAGCCTTACGCCGGCCTTTCTTCGCGATGCGGTGCGTGGGGGCGTGGCAACACTGCCGGGTTCATTGAATCAGAAACTGACGCGAACTTTCCTTTCGCGGGGAGCGGATATCGAGAATCTCTTCTTCGATAATTTCTCGGTTTTTTCGCGATCGATGCAGGCCAGCCTGTTTTCCGCCGAAACGCGATCACGGATCCAGGATCTTGATCCCTATACCCGGCAGAATCGGTGGATCGAAAAAGTCGACGCCGAGGATACACTGGACAAACTCCTCTACGCCGACACAAAGACTTATCTACATGAGCTGCTGATGAAACAGGACCAAATGTCGATGGCGGCGTCTATCGAGAGCCGGGTGCCTTTTCTCGACCACAAGCTAGTTGAGTTCACCGCAAGGATGCCGCACGAGATGAAATTGAGGGGCGGCACGACCAAATGGATCCTTCGTGAGGCCATGAAGGGCATTCTCCCGGACGAAATTATTCATCGTAAGAAAATGGGATTTCCGGTGCCCGTCGGCAATTGGTTCCGAGGGCCTTTCAAGCACATCATTGACGAATATGTTGTGGGCAGCCGGGCAATGGACCGAGGGATATTTGATCCCGGATACGTTTCTTCGCTGGTGGCCAGACACAATGCCGGCGAGAATCACGACGAGCGATTGTGGTCGCTTCTGAATTTCGAGATCTGGCAGCGGCGATTTATAGACGGGGAAGCGGCTAAATGAAACACATACTTCTGACATCGGCGCCGGACCAACCACTCACCGACAAGTGGAATAGAATGCTTGTGGACGCACCGTTCGCGACACATTACTGTACGCCAAACTATTTTAAGGATCCTTATCTCCGGGGCGAAGGTTTTGCGGTGCTTGCCGAGGAGGAAAACGGGGAAATAGCTGGTGCGCTGACCGGCATTTGGGACCGTGACAAAGCGATCTCCGGCCTTTTTGTCAGGCCGCAAACGGTCTTTGGCGCAGGTGTCGACCTTGATGCGACATCTGCTGCTCTAATCAACGGCATCACCGAGCTTTATGACGGAAAGCCCGGTCTGGTCGAGCTCTTCACCTGGCAGCCGGTGCCGGGATTTATCGATTTGGGCATGCGCGAGCGTGAGGCACGCGATGCAATGTCTGTTGTTGTTCTCGATCTGTCGTTAGGAGCTGACGCCCTCTTCGCGGGTTTTTCCCAGACCCGGCGAAACGAGATCCGCAAGGCCCTCAAACAGGGTCAGGTCGAGATCAAGGAGCTTGAAACATCCGGTGAATTGGATGAGATGTACGCGATCCATGTCG
>JBGTBC010000022.1:0-4842 GCA_041749555.1 Pyrinomonadaceae bacterium
AGGGCACCACAGGCCGTCGTGGATCATCAGGTCGGTTGCAACCTGGTTTCCCATCCGAAAGCCCTCGCGGGCCGTCAGCAGGGCATAGGGGATGTTTGACATCGATTCCATACCGCCAGCCACGACATATTCAGAATCGCCAAGCTGGATCGATTGGGATGCAAGGGCAACCGCACGAAGGCCCGAGCCGCATACCATGTTCACGGTCAACGCGGAAACTTCGGGCGGTAGGCCCGCTTTGATGGCCGCCTGGCGGGCCGGGGCCTGGCCGATGCCGGCCTGGACCACGCAGCCCATAATTACTTCATCAACCTTGTCACCCTCGATGCCGGCACGTTTTACCGCCTCTTTGACCGCGATCGCGCCAAGCTCGGGGGCTTTAAAGCCCTTCAACAGGCCCTGAAATTTACCTACCGGCGTTCTTGCCGCACTTATTATTACTGCTTCTTTATTACTTGCCATGGATATTGTTTTTAAACCTCAAATATATTCGCGTACTAAAGCGTTTTGATAAAACCTTCACATCTCTATCTTATTCCGAATGTGACTGGGGTTCAAACCACTCGCCTATACCAGCTCTACGAGCGGTGAAACCGCTCGAAAGCCGCCTTATCCAATGCCTCTCGATGATCGGGGTGAGCGATCTTTATCAGCTCGGTCGCCCGCTGCCTCAGGTTCTTTCCATATAGGTTAGCAACGCCATATTCCGTTACGATGTAATGGACATGGGCCCGTGTTGTTACGACCCCCGCACCCTCCTTGAGGAAAGGCACGATCTTGCTTTCACCCCGCGAAGTGATCGACTGGAGAGCGATTATCGGCTTCCCGCCCTCTGAGAGTGAGGCTCCGCGGATAAAATCCATTTGTCCGCCGACGCCGGAATAATGTCGGGTTCCGATCGAATCGGCGCAGACCTGTCCGGTAAGGTCGACCTCGATAGCGCTGTTGATGGCGGTGACCTTAGGGTTCCGGCGGATAACCCCGCTCTCATTTACATAGGCTATATCCAACATCAGGACCTGGGGATTATCATCGATAAAGTCATAAACGCGTCTGGTGCCCATCACAAATCCACTGACGATCTTGCCCGGGTGCTTTACCTTTTGTGAACCGTTGACTACACCCGAATGGACCAGATCGATAAGGCCGTCAGAAAACATCTCAGTGTGAATGCCGAGGTTCTTATGGTTGGTAAGGGCCGCAAGGACCGCATTTGGAATGGAGCCGATGCCCATTTGCAGGGTTGCTCCATCGTCTACCATCGCGGCAATATGACTGCCGATAGCGTGATCCCGCTCTGTGGGTATTGGTGGAATAACCTCATGAATAGGTTCATCCACTTCGACAAAGGCATCGATGTCGTTGACGCTGACTAGAGCATCGCCGAGAGTTCTGGGCATCTGCGGATTGACTTGCGCGATCACGTGATCAGCACATTCGACAGCAGCCCTAGCGATATCTACGGAAACACCGAGGGAACAGAATCCATGTCGATCAGGCGGGGAAACATGCACCAGGGCCACGTTTAGAGGAAGCACATTCTTTCGAAAAAGTGCGGGGATCTCGGACAAAAACACCGGGATATAATCTGCGCGGCCCTCATTCACAGCCTTTCGCACATTGGCTCCGACGAAGAAAGCATTTACACGAAAACTGTTGGTGTACTGCTCGTCTGCATAAGGAGCCGTGCCCTCGGTATGAAGATGGACGATCTCGACATCTCTCAGCTCGCCAGCGCGGGCGGTCATTGCTTTTATTAGCGTGGGAGGCGCGGCCGCAACACCGTGGATGAAGACCCGATCGCCTGACTTTATGATTTTTACCGCTTCAGCAGCCGAGAGGTTTTTTGGCATTTAACTATTCCCTATTGCTCACCGATATCTTCATTCCAGATCTGAGGATATGCCTCGATGAATGATTCCAGTAATTCTTTGCATTCGTTTGAGCCCATATCGATTACCTCAACGCCATTCTCCCGCAGCCAGTCGATCCCGCCTTGGAAAGTGCGTGATTCGCCCACGATGACCGTGCCGATATTGAATTGGCGTACAAGCCCGCTGCAGTACCAGCAAGGTGCGAGCGTGGTAACCATAATGGTGTCACGATAGTTTCGCTGCCGGCCGGCTTTACGAAAGGCGTCGGTTTCACCGTGTATCGACGGGTCGCCTTCCTGCACGCGGCGATTGTGGCCCCGGCCGAGCAAATTGCCATTACCGTCGAAAAGAGCGGCCCCGATAGGTATACCGCCCTGGGCAAGTCCTGCACGGGCTTCTAGGATCGCGATCTCGAGCATGGCTGTTTTATCGAGGGTTGAATTCATCATTTTGATTTTATCGGCATTGTTTCGTCTATGCTAATCTCGTGTTTATGTCACAGAATTTTCAGCCGGGAGATTTTCTTGTATTTCAGCTCGAGGCCGGATATGGGCTGTTACGGCTTTTGGATGTGGAACGCATCGGTGACGAATCTACCTGGCACGTGGCGGCCTATAACGAGTTTTTCCCTGATGTCGAGAGTGCCGAATCCGCTATCAGCCGGAGCATCGACCTTACCGTCAGCCATCCGCATATCGCCCTTACGACCCGTGCATTTGAAAGCACTCAGGTTGCGAGGCTCTCTAATGCTCTGCTCAACGAACCGGAACTCGACGCACTAAGGCAATGGCGTAATGATCCAGACCGAATTATTGCTGACCGTTCGATCAGGTTGATGCTGGGTTTACGCTGAGGACCGCTTTCTTCCGGTAAGGTCCTTTGTTGTCCGTTCCGTAACGCTTGCCGGGATCACGTCTGAGAAATCTGCCTCATTGAGGAGTCGTTCGTCTCCCTCGGAAGTTATGCCTTCCAAACTGTCAACACCGGTATTCCCACGAACCGGTTTCAATTTTTCAAACTGCTTTTTCAACATCCGCATTCGAATGTAGGTCTGCACCTGCCACGCTGTAATCGCAAACAGAAATCCCATTACGATATAGATCAGCCAATGTGTGCCTTCGCGGCCTAGAATAACAACGTTGAGCGATATTGCGAGTGTCAGACTGACAACAGCCGTCATCAAGCTGAGAAAGGAATTTGCTTTTATATGCTCTTCCGGAGCGACTGGCTTCTTTGCCAACTTGTCGAGATCAGGCAGAAAGGTGCCGCATTTTCGGCAATAAGTCTCGGGCGATTGATCGGATTGACCGCAATTGTGGCAGAACATAATGGTTATTTAGGAATTACGATATATCAGTCAGGATGTTCATGCGATATTCCGCCTTTCGAGCTCTTTCCGGATCATGGACAGTTCCCTGCTGACTTGGCCCGCTGCCGATGAATTTTCCTCAGCCCGTCGAATTAGATAAGGGATCGAATCCGCGATCGGACCGTAAGGAACATATTTCGACACACGGTAATTCTCCGCTGCCAGCACATACGAAATGTTATCGCCCATTCCATATAGCTGTGAGAAGAAGATGTTCGGATGATCATTTGGAATCGCCCTATCAAACATCTTTGCAGCCAGCAAGTGGGTGCTGTCTTCGTTATGTGTGGCAGCAACGAATGCCACCTCATCCACATGCTTTAGGCAATAATCAATGGCGGCATCGTAATCCTGATCGGTTGCTGCTTTGTTGACGTGGATCGGGGAAGGGTAGCCCATTTTCGCAGCCCGTTCCCTTTCTTTTTCCATATAGGCGCCGCGAACTAGCTTTACAGCGAGAATGTATCCCTCAGCCTTCGCCTGACGCCGGGCATTCTTGAGATATTCAAGGCGGTCGGTCCTGTAAAGCTGAAGCGTGGTAAATATGAGCGGCCGCTCGCGGTTGTATTTTTCCATCATACCGATGGCCAGGCGATCGATGGCGTCCTGGATCCACGTTTCTTCCGCATCAATGAAGACCGGCTGCCCGATGGAATATGCCACTTCGCAGATCTCGTTCACACGGCCGAATATTCGTTCGCACTTTGCCTGGCTTTTAGCATCAAGTTTCTTTTTCTTGCTTAGGCGTTCCAGCGTTCCGAGCGGAGCGATACCGGTGACCTTAAAGACCGAAAACGGGATATTGTCATCGTCCTTGGCTCTGTGTATTGTCCGGATTATCTCAGCCTTGGTTTCGTCGAAGGCCTCTTCGGTGGACATCCCTTCGACGGAATAATCGAGAATGGCGCCGACGTTATGCCTAGCCAGCCGCCTGATCGCTTCCTCGCATTCTTCGACCGTCTCGCCGCCGCAGAACTGCTCGAATATGGTCGATTTGATCAAACCCTGAATGGGCAGGCCGATCGATAATGCGAAGTTCGTCGCCCGGGTACCCAACGCGTTTAAAAACGGTGAATTGAGCATCTTAAAGAGCCTGTACTTTTCTTTAAGCTCTGCGTCAGACTTGTCTACGTAGGCCGTTGCTGTGTCTTCGAGGTCCAGATGGAATTCGCTCATAAAGTCGATACTTTATCACAGCGGATTTCAGATGACAGTGACGCAGACCACTTCAACACCCGCCGGCAAAATTGAACGAGCCTCATTTTTACCGTATCATCAATGTTTTTAGCTGAGATAGACATATGGGTAAGAATCTTCCAAAGCGATCGGAGAATTATTCCGAATGGTACAACGAGATCGTTAAACGAGCCGACCTGGCCGAAAATTCCGCCGTTCGCGGCTGCATGGTGATCAAGCCGTACGGCTTTGCCATCTGGGAAAAGATGCAGCGGGCGCTTGACGATATGTTCAAGGAAACCGGGCATCAGAACGCATACTTCCCGCTGCTCGTGCCTAAATCTTTCCTCGAAAAGGAGGAGGAGCATGCCGAGGGTTTTGCCAAGGAATGCGCGGTAGTCACGCATTACAGACTCAAGGCCA
>JBGTBC010000023.1:0-3012 GCA_041749555.1 Pyrinomonadaceae bacterium
GCAATATTACTGTCCCAGCCTGGGACACTTACAGCGGGTTTAGGGTGCAAAATGGAGAATTGAGAGCGGAAAATGGGACATTTTGGGCATTAGGTTTTACGCTTTGGCGTTGGCCCTTGGACCTTGGCCTTTGGACATGAACCTGGAACCCTTGATCTTAGACTTTGGACTTTGGACTTTGGACTCCTATAAGGGCTGTTACCCTGCAAATTGCAAAAGGGCTAGACTATAAACGGTTTAGAAGCTAGACTTGATGAAAATTTATGGCATACCTCCAGCCTGACAAACCCGGCAAAGTTTATTTGCCGGCAATACGTGCCGCTAAGGAAAACGGCGAGAAGCTTGTTTGCCTGACGGCCTACGATTACCCGACTGCGCGGATCGTCGACGAAGCCGGTGTTGACATGATCCTGGTCGGCGACAGCATCGGCAATGTGATACACGGATACGGCAATACGATACCGGTATCGCTCGACGAAATAACCTCTGCCTGCATCGCCGTCAAACGCGGCACCGAGCGTGCGATGGTGATCGCCGACATGCCCTTTGGCACCTATCACGTAAATGAGGATGACAGTGTCAGAAACGCCCTCAGGCTGATGAAATACGGAGGTGCGGAGGCGGTCAAACTCGAAGGCGGCCGCAACCGTGTCGAGCTGGTGAAAAGGCTGGTCAATGAAGAGATCCCTGTTGTCGCTCACATTGGATTGACGCCGCAATCGGTTTACAAAATGGGCGGATATCGCGTCCAGGGCCGCACCGCCGAACACGCTAAACTTCTGATCGAGGACGCAAAAATGCTCGAAGATGCAGGAGCCTTTGCTGTCGTGCTGGAACTAGTTCCGCGTGAGGTCGCCGCGATGATCACCAGCGAACTCACAATGTCCACGATCGGCATCGGTGCGGGCCTCGACTGTGACATCCAGGTCCTGGTCCTGCACGACCTTGTCGGAATGACATTCGGCCGGCAGCCGAGATTCGTTCGTCAATACGCGGATATCCGACAGGTAATGACCGACGCGATCCAGAATTGGTCGAATGACGTAAAAACCGGACAATATCCAAGTGATGACGAATCTTACGGCCTGACGGAAGAGACCAAGAAGGAGATAGCTGCTTCTTAACCGGCGATTCTTAAAATGGAGATCATCAACCGTAAACAAAGAATGTTCTCGATCTCGCGAAAGCTTCGTCGCGATGCTCGAACTGTCGGATTTGTAGCCACAATGGGCTCGCTTCACGAGGGACACCTTGCACTCGTCAAGGAAGCACGACAAATGTCCGATGTCGTCATCGTCTCGATATTCGTTAACCCGAAGCAGTTTAACGAGAGCAGCGATCTCGAAGCCTATCCGCGCGACCTCACACGCGATGCCTCATTACTGGCCGAATACGAGGTCGATTACATTTTTGCGCCGGAAACGGACGAGGTTTACCCGGAAGGGTTTTCGACGCATGTGGAAGTAGAAGGCCTCTCAGACGTCCTCGAGGGAGGATCGCGGCCCGGCCATTTTCGCGGTGTGGCTACTGTTGTAACGATGCTGTTGAACACAGTACGTCCTGATTATGCGTTTTTCGGACAAAAAGACGCCCAGCAGTTGGCGATAATTAAACGGTTGACCAGCGATCTGGGCTTCGAGACCGAGATCGTGACCATCCCGACCGTGCGTGAAACCTCAGGGCTGGCGAGGTCATCGAGAAATGAACTTCTTTCGGACGACGAACGCCAAAAGGCCGTTATTATTATCGAAGCACTCCGGGAAGCGAAAACCGCTTTTAAGAATGGTGAACGTAATGCCGCGGAACTCGCGCGAATGGTGTCCGACAGGATCGCGACAGAACCGGCCGCTGAGATCGATTATGTAGCCATCGTCGATCGTGATTCCTTCCAACCCATTGAAAGGATTGGAGATAACGAGGCACTTGTCCTAACTGCGGCGTATTTTGGCAAGGTCAGGCTCATAGACAACGTGATCCTTAATAGAAAGCAGTGACTGGCCCGGAATTTGCATCTAAATTAGTGAATGGCCCACATGGCGGTTCATAAAGATATGCGAACTATAAAAGGTTTCATTGCAATATTTAGCTTTTTGTTAGCCGTGGCGATAACGGCTTCGGCCCAGATCAATTTGACCGCGGTCGACGGGACTCGGGTCAATATCGAAGGCCAGCGAGGCAAGGTTGTCGTTCTGGCTGTCGGGGCGAGTTGGCTGCCGCTTTCCGCTAAGCAGGCGGAATACACCAACACACTTGCGAAGAAATATGCGGGCAAAGATGTAGTGTTTTATTTCGTTGCCACTGACTCGACCAAAGCAGGCTCGAAGAATTTTGCTTCTGACGATGCGGTCCGGAACTTCGCTTGTGATAACAAACTCGGACTGCCCGTCCTACGTGATTCTGACGGTGCGTCGATATTGCGAAAGTTCAAGATCGAGCAGGTTCCTTCATTCGTAATTCTCGACAAGAACGGCGCCATGGTCGGCGAGCCCTTTGGCGGTATAGACCCGAAGTATGACCTGACGGTCCCGATCTCGAAAACGATCGACAAAGTTCTTTGACAACATCACCTTACGGCATGGAAGCCCGGCGATATCGCCGGGTTCTCTTTTATAAGTTCATAGACCAGCCTTATCGGCAGGCCCACGACATTCCAGTAATCACCTTCGATACCCTCGATAAATAGAGCGGCCTGAGCCTGCACGGCATAGGCCCCAGCTTTATCGAGCGGATCGCCAAGTTCGGCAAGGAAATTTATCTCGGCCTCGGACATTGAGGCGAATTTTACTCGAGTACGCTCCACCGCCGATCGCGTCTCGCCTCCAGCGGTAACAGCAACACCCGTCTGCACCTCGTGCCATTTTCCGGAAAGGATAGCCAGCATCCGCCGGGCATCAGCCAGATCGATGGGCTTACCAATTATTAGCCCGTCCGCCACCACCGTCGTGTCTGCACCGAGGACAATCGCATTCAAACGCGAGGCTGCAAAGGCAATGGATTTTTCCCTGGCGAGCC
>JBGTBC010000024.1:0-7076 GCA_041749555.1 Pyrinomonadaceae bacterium
ATGATCGACCAGATCAGGGCTGCGTTCGGGTGGAAGAGCAGGCGACCTGAGGTTCCGACGGTGCTCGATCGAGACGTTGAATAGTTTCAGCTGAGCAAGAACCACCCCGTCCGCCGAAGCGGCGTCCACCCCTCCTTTGTAAGGAGGGGAGTTGGTTATTCGCTCCGTTCGAGCTAGCACTCACTATCAGCCTCTTCAAATTTATCTTGCGAATCGATAACAGTGATACGACGTGAATTTATGCTACCTCACCGTTTGACACTGGCGCATATCGCCGGATTTCATACCTCTTAAGAACCATTCCATCCGCTGCTGGGAGGAGCCGTGCGTGAACGAATCCGGTATCACGTATCCCTGCGTTCGTTACTGGATCATATCGTCGCCTACTGCGGCGGCGGCGCGGAGAGCTTCCTCGGGATCACCTGCATCGAGCCTGCCTTGTTTTTGAGCGTGATACGCCCAGATACCGGCGTAGCAGTCGGCCTGAAGTTCGAGTGCGACTGATAGCCGATTGTCTTGGCCGGCCCTCTGGACCTTGTCCATCATCCCGGTCAGGTTCTGGATGTGGTGGCCGTATTCATGGGCGATAACGTAAGCTTGGGCAAAATCCCCGGGTGCCTTGAATTCACGCCTTAGCTCGTCAAAGAATGCGAAGTCGAGATAGAGTTTCTGGTCACCGGGACAATAAAATGGCCCTGTCGCCGCACTCGCGTATCCGCAGGCGGAGGAAACTTGTCCGGTGAATAAAACGAGCTTTGGTTCTTGAAGGCGAATGCGAGCCTGCTGCGGCAATACCTCACGCCACACGTCCTCAAGACTTCCGATTATCGCACCGGCAAATTGACGGTTTGTATCCTGAGTGCCGGCTGTCGAATTTGACGCCGCGCTCGGCGCCGGAGCTTCGGTCTGCGTAATTCCACCCTGAAAAAGCTGTGTGGGATCACCGCCGCATAACCAGATGGCAAGTGCGAGAACAAGAATTCCGATCCCACCGCCACCGACAGCGATACGACGCCCACCCAGCCCACGCCGGTCCTCGATATTACGGCTCTGTCTTAGATCACTCCAACGCATGTCTTGGGTCCTCCTGAGTATGGTTTTCTGTAGATTCTATCATTTCGGAGTCTTGGAACATCGGATCGCTTATGACGATCGCTCACTAAAACCGTTCAAAGGTCCCTCACAGAACTTTTTTCTTGACAGGAATCGAAAACGCTCCATAATCAAAATATCATTTGAAACTACCGAGGTCGCTTGATCAGTCGAACATCCTGGCTCCTGGCTCGAAATCCTCAGAGGCTCCTATGAATACATACACAAAAGAATTGCGGACCGTTCTAGTTGTCGTGGCTGCCGCTGGGGTTCTGCTCAGCCAGTTTTCAATGGCGGTTGCCCAGGATACGCCTCTTGTTTCGAGAGGCTCGTGGGAAGCTGTGAAACTCATTCCTCCTGGCGATAATGTGGAGATTAAGCTCAAGACCGGCAAGACGGTAAAAGGAGAAGTGTCCAGCGTTTCCGACACAGCGATCATAGTCGGCCGGAGCAGCAAATCGGTGACGACAGCACGCGACGACGTACAACGATTGTCTCGGATAATTAGAACATCCTCGCGAAAGCCCGTCCTTGTCGGAGCCCTGGTCGGTGCCGGAGCCGGTGTCGTATTTGGAGCTTCGTTGGACGATGGCCGTAGCAAGCTATCGGCGCCAGAGGTGGCCGTTGTGGGATTAGTGGGCGCGGGACTCGGATTCTTGGTTGGACGTCTGTTCCGGAATAGGAACGAGTCGGTGCTGGTTTACCAATCGCACTAGCGGCCTTTCTAACATACCGGAGGCTGATTGGAGCTGACGGGACGTTCAGATTCGAACAGGTGAATGGGAACGGAAAGATGCTTGTCGTTATTCATCCCAACTATCAAACTTTCAGAGAGGTTGTCGAAAGAGCGGTAACTTCTAAAACTGTTCAGCTAAAGCGTAAAGAGTGATTTTCCAACGGATATAGTTGTGAAGAATATGCGCGCCGAACATAGTGATCCGCCATTTGTCAGGAATTCGTTTCGAGTTCGGAGTGAACGCGCTCTCGAAACCTTTCGCCGCGAGTACGCCGAGCAGCATAAGACGAAGCTCAACAGACGGCTGCATTTGATCGGGCGGACGTTGCGGATCGCAGCGATTCCGGTGTTTTTTTACAGTTGGAAGATCGCCATCGGTTTATTCGTTCTCGGTTATTTGGTCCAGTTTTTGGGTCATGCCATCGATGGGACATCGCCGTCTTTTTTTCGCAATCCGAAGCATCTGATTCTGGGAAGTTTGAACCACATAGTCCGTATTTACGATCGGGTAAGGCGCTAGTGTGCTGATTTTCGGGCTTTGCCCGCCTTTTTGGAGGATGTCTGAAAAGGCAAAATAAAGTGGCGAATCGGCGATGCAGAAATCCGGCCCAACGCGGATTTTGTGGCTTTATCATCTTATCTCGGTTTTTTATCAACGATTTGGGTTCTTAACGAAAGGTACGTGAGCACTTTTAACCAATTATTGACGGTGTTTGAATTTGTGAAATGGCTCATTCCTGCGCAAGGACAGCATCCGCGATTTTATATCTCTCTGGTAAACATACTCATCTGCAGCCGTCAGAGCGTTTATCGGCACTTCCGGGAATTTAAGATCTCCGATCGTCGAGTACGATTCAGGGTATTTTTGTCGGCGCTCGCGTCTATTCCCGACGTCAGGCAAACGTCCGTGCCCGCAACGCTGCTCGCGCGCCTGCTCCGAACGATCTATCTGACAGAGTTGCTGCCGCGGAAGAAAAGCAGGGAACAGATCGGCGGGCCCAATGAGGGTTACATTAATCATCCACACTTCAGTTACGGAGACTCCCTCCGCTTCATTGATCGGCCGATAAATAAAACGCCAGGCTTCCCGTAGAAAGAGCGATGTACGATTTTGCGATCATCGGTTCGGGGTATGGCGGTTTCATTCCCGCACTTCGGTTAGCGGAGGCGGGTTTTTCGGTCATCGTCCTGGAAAAAGGGAAGGAATACGCTGATTCCGATTTCCGGCAGAGTTACTCGCCCGCATATTTTCGACAACTGTATGACTGCTGGTACACGAGCGATTATAAAGCGTTTTTTACTACCGCCCGAATTCTTGGCGGTGGATCGGTTCTAAATGCCGGAGCGTCGATTAAAGCCCCGCCCGAAGCCTTTGAGGCCCGCCAGAACAGCAAGCGCCTCTGGCCGCAAAGTATCTCGCGGGAGACTCTGGGTCCTTACTACGATCTGGTCCAGAACGAACTGGGCATTCGCCAGATCCGATGGGACCAAGTCTCCAAAGCGGGTGGAAAATTCGCGGGGATCTTGACGGAAGCAGGTCTTTCTAGTGAACGTGCATCGTTCAACTTTGAAAACTGCCAACAATGCGGTTTCTGCCAGGCAGGATGCAGATTTGGAAGCAAAAAGACAGGCTTGACTACATATATAGAAAAGTCACGAAGCCTTGGGGCAAAGTATATTACAGGTGCAACGGTACAACGGATCGCGAGGCACCGAGATTCTTTCAAGGTCCATTACCAAAAGGGCTGGCGAGGAAGAACTATCTCTGCAAGTCGCGTTGTTTTGGCGGCAGGGACCTTCGGCAACGTTCGTATCCTTCATGATTCGCGCGCTTCACTGCCAACGATAAGTGATCGTGTGGGCGAAGGATTTAACAGTAGTGGTTCTCTCTCATTCTTTTTCGAATTGCCTAAGCCCGACCCGGAATACTTTTGCTATATGGGGCAAACAAATCCCGGCATCTACAGTTATGATCTCTGGGACGAGCATCGGATCGTTCTCCATGCCACTACAGTTCCGTTGGCGGTGTTGGGAGCAGTTCCTCTTCGCAGATCGGGCGAGTCGCCAACTCTGGTAGGCGGTGAGGATTTCAGCCAAATGGTTGATACATTGTTTCCGCATAAGATTGTAGGCGGTGCGGTGCACGGGCTGTTGAATAATACCGGAAATGTTCGCGTTCAGAACGGCAATCTGAAAGTTGAATATAACTGGACGTCAGAGGTTCGAGACTATCTCAACACCGCCCATCGACTGCTTACGAACATTAGCAAGAAAGCCGGCGTACACCTTTTGCTCACGAGTAACGAGACTGTTTTCGACATGTCCAGTACGTTAGTTCTAGGTACATGCGCGATGGCGGATTCGATAGAAAGTGGCGTAGTCGACCCGGAAGGGAAAGTTTTTAACTGTCCGGGCCTCTATATCACAGACGGAAGCGTGATCCCGGCGTCGTTGGGCGTCAACCCATATTTCACCATAGCCGCCAATGCTGAACGGTTATCCCAGGCCATCATCTCCGACCATTGATCAAAGCTAAGAAACCTCGAAATATTGACATGCGTGGAGTTAGAGGATTATCATTCTAGGGCGTTGAAGTTTTTTTTCTCTCCTTTTTTCTTTTCGTCAGGAGGAATAATGATCAAACTGGACATCGTCAATCTGGTTGCGGACCGCACGGGCGTTCCGAAGCAAAAGGCCGAGCAGGTGGTCGATTCGCTCTTTGAGGCAATGAAGGACGCCCTCGCCGCTGGAAAGCGGATCGAGCTTCGCGGCTTTGGCGTTTTTGTTGTAAAGCCCAGAAAGAGAGGAGTCGGCAGAAATCCCCGCACGGGTAAAGAAGTACCTATTCCGGCAGGTAAGACAATTAGATTTAAGCCGGGCAAAGATTTGTCGGCAAAGGCCGTCTGATCCTCTTGGAAATTTATTTATCGATTGATTAGCAATTCGATCGCAGATCGTCGGAAAGCGCGTAAGCGTAGACACACGTACTGCGATCTTTTTATTGACCTAGCATGACCGAACAAGAGTTTTTAGACAGATATCCCATTTACGAGTCGCCGCCCGTGCCCCGGCCTTCTGCCCGAACGTGGCTGAAGCATCTGCTGCTGCTGGCCATCACCTTCTGCACGGCGACGGTTGCCGGAACGATTTATCCATTCGGGCGGAACTACGTAATACCGGGGGAAGACCCGCAGACCCTCATCCAGTTTTTCGAGTTCTTATTTGCCCTGCCGACGCTTTACGGAGCTTTGATCGTAAATGCTGTAATGCAGCTTTTTATCGACCCAGCGACGTTGATGTACGGGCTGAGCTTTTCGGTATCTCTGCTTTTTATATTGATCTGTCATGAGATGGGGCATTACATCGCCTGCCGTATATACAAGGTAGATGCTACGCTGCCGTTTTTTATACCGACGCCACCGATGATCGGGCCTGCGGGCACGTTTGGTGCATTTATACGGATCCTCTCGCCGATGCCGTCGAGAAAAGCAGTTTTTGATATCGGCGTTGCTGGTCCGATCGCCGGATTTATCGCTCTGCTGCCGGTTGCCTTTATCGGACTGACGACGATGCAGGTCGCCACGCCGCAGCAGGTTGCCAGCGTTCAGGGAGGGCTGGTATTCGCCGACCCTTTGCTAATGAAGCTAATGGCGTCATTTTTCGGGATCGACCTGAGTTTTGGTATCGGGAATGCCTTTTACTTCGCGGCTTGGGTTGGCTTGTTGGTTACCGCTCTAAACCTTATTCCTTCGGGACAACTCGACGGCGGACATGCGATTTACGCTGTGCTTGGCGAAAAGGTCCATTTCTGGAGCGGCAGGATAGCTTTCGCGGTAATGGCGGTTTTATCAGTTATAGGATTGTATTTCTTTAATAGCCCAAGCGGATTCCTGATCGCAATTATTTTGGGTGTAATGATGCGGATCAAACATCCGCAACCCTACGACCAGTCCCCACTCGACACCAAACGGAAGGTAGTGGCTATTCTAACGCTTGTGATCTTCGTACTCTGTTTTGTTCCGTTCCCGATTCGGATAATTTAGAAATCTACGCTTGGCTGCCAACCGGCAGCATGCCGCGGATCTCCCGTACCATCGATTCGACATCTTCCTGGCCGTCGAGGGCGATCATAAAGAAATCGTAGCTTGTCTTAAAGCAGACCATACCGTTGCCGAAGAACCAGACGCCTTCCAGTACCGGATTACCGCCGATTATCGATCCGAGAGGAAAGCCGGTGATCGTCTTCGGATTCAGAATGTTCGTCATCATCACAGCGCCAGAGGCGAATGAAAACGCCCCAAGCAGCGGAGCTCCAATGCGTTTTGCAATGTCACGCTCGAATTTGATCCGCTCGGCATCGGCGTCGGTCAACCGGCCTTTCGCGATCAGGTCTTCGCGACGATTCAGGTAGCCATCGAACTGCTCGGCGAGTTTCTTTACCGACCATGCCGGAATGGCAGAGTTCATAAGCCAGTGTGAGCTGAGGCCGGTAAATACGATTCCGAGTCCCGCACCGATCGCCATCGAGGCACCGGTCGTAGCGGCCCTCACGGGGTCTGCCTGGACCCATTCGGCGGCTTTCTGAATCGAGCGTAAAGCGGAATCCATGGTGTTCGAAAGGCCCGAACCAAAGCCCACTACCTTTGAAACGCGTTTTACGTTGGTCTCGACTGCATCCCGAGCATCATCAAAAAGGTTTCCTGCCTTCCCCGCCGCATCAACTACAGCATCGCCGGCTTTCGATCCCGCATCACCGGCCGCATCACGGATCGGCTCGCTAACATTCCATGCGGTCCTGGCGGTCGACCCCGCTGTATTGATCACATCTCCGGCAACCTTTACCGCCTGTTTGCCAACGTCCGTCTTTTCGGCCTCGGTCTTGATCTTCTCGGCACCTTTCTGGGCGGTTTCGACAACAACCCGCGCTCCGCCCTCGATCTTTTCTTTCAGTCCAAGCTGCGCATCGATCTCATCAAACTTTTCAGTCGCCATTTTCTGCCAACGCTCAAATTTCTCTTTATAGTCGCTCATATTTTTGCGGTTACGGCACCTTTATTAGATACGATAGAAATCCGCCGGGGTTCGCCCAAATCGGCAGCGGGCGCTAATATCATCCCACCTATTGCCCGGCGATTCAATAGAATTTTAACCGGGATTTGCTATTCTAGTGATTCAAGATCATGCCGATAATTAAATGTCCGCATTGCGGAAAAGAAACAGAATTCACGGGGAACGAGTTTCGGCCTTT
>JBGTBC010000025.1:0-5882 GCA_041749555.1 Pyrinomonadaceae bacterium
TAGCGGGTATACAAAGGCCGAAGTTATGGCTATGAGTATGGCCGATACGATTCCCGCCGAGCAGCTTGAAAAAGCTAAGCAAATGATCGCTTCGAAACTAGCCGGTGAGGATGTAACAGCCTATGAACTCGATCTGATCGCCAAGGACGGCAGCAGGGTGCCGGTCGAGGTCAATACGAGAATAATCTATGAGAATGGTGTGCCCGTCGGTGTGCAGGGCATCGCCCGCGACATTACCGACCGAAAGGATGCTGAGAGGTTATTGATCGAAAGTCAAGACCAACTACAATTGGCAACCGAGTCGGCGAATATTGGTATATGGGATTGGAACCTCGTTGATGACACTATGAAGTGGGACGCCCGGATGTATGAGCTTTACGGCAACCACGACGAGGACTTCAGCGGGGCGAGTGATTCGTGGAATTTCAACTATCACCCCGACGATGTCGAGCGTGTCTTTGCCGAGAGTGTCGCGGCAATCGAGGGCCCCGACGACTTTCATTCGGAATTTTGCGTCGTTTGGCCGAATGGCGAAGTGCGTCATCTGGAATCGAGTGCAAAGGTACTGCGCGATCAGAACGGCACGGCCGCCCGGTTCATCGGCGTCAACTGGGACATCACCGAACGCAAGGCGGCCGAGGAAACATTGAGAGAGTC
This sequence comes from Pyrinomonadaceae bacterium, assembly GCA_041749555.1. GTDB lineage: Bacteria > Acidobacteriota > Blastocatellia > Pyrinomonadales > Pyrinomonadaceae > OLB17. The sequence continues at coordinate 658 of JBGTBC010000025.1, forward strand.
AGACCAGCGGGCGATCCGCGAATATGGTCTTCTGTTAACAAGGGTGGCAAAACTCGCCCTGGCCCTCGGTGATGCCCGTGAACTTGAAACGGTCTTTGAAGAACTTCAAGAATTCGCCTTAGTATCAACCGCGATGGATGGATTTTATATCTCGCTGTTCGATCCGGAACAAAAAACGCGTGCCGTTGCTTATCTCTGGAGCGATGGAGTCAAGATCGATGCACCGACCCTGCCTCCAATGGAAGTGGGTAATAGCCCACACAGCCGTTCTGTTTTAACCGGCGAAATAATTATTACTGACGATTTTCAAAGTGCAATGGAAGGCAAGTCGGTGATCCACCACACTGGCGACATGCCCCGGTCTTCGTTAGTGGTCCCAATGTCTGTGATGGGCAAGATCGTCGGCGGCGTCGAGGTGCAGAGCAACCATTTAGCGGCTTTCACAGACAGCCATGCGACAGCATTGCAGATGGCGGCAAACCTTGCGGCAAACGCCATCGATAACGTTCGGTTGATGGAAAATGATCGAAAGCAGGCCGACCAACTCCGGCAAGCGCAAAAAATGGAGGCTGTCGGTGTTATGGCGGGCGGCATCGCTCATGACTTTAATAATCTGTTAACGGCGATAAACGGCTACAGCGATCTGACACTGAGAAAAATGGCGGAGGACGATCCGCTAAGACGCAACATCCAGGAAGTAAAGAAGGCTGGCGACCGTGCGGCTGAGTTGACCAGCCAGCTGCTCGCTTTCAGCCGTAAAAAAGTGTTGAAGCCCATCGTACACAACCTCAATACAGTGATCGAAACCATTGAGATGATGCTTCGCAGGATAATTCGCGAGAATATCGAACTACGGACAGTTCTCGACCCCGACCTCGGCAACATAATGGCCGATCCGGGACAGATCGAGCAGGTTATTATGAACCTTGCGGTCAACGCTCGTGATGCAATGCCCGATGGCGGAACTCTAACTATAGAGACGCGGAACGTTTATCTCGATGACGAATATATTAGCCACAAACTCGCGGTCGAGCCGGGGCCATTTGCGAGGATGACCCTTAGCGACACCGGCATCGGAATGGACGAGAGTACGCAGAAGCACATCTTTGAGCCGTTCTTTACAACCAAAGATGTCGGCAAAGGCACCGGGCTCGGACTTTCAATGGTGTACGGTATCGTCAAGCAATCGGGCGGCGACATTTTGGTTTACAGCGAGCTAGGGCATGGCACCACTTTTAAGATCTATTTACCTCATGTAGATAGAACGGTCGAGAAACCAAAATGGGTCGGCGACAGAATTGGGAAATTCCTGGGCACGGAGACTGTTCTGCTGGTTGAGGACGAGGAGGTCGTTCGCAATCTCGTACGCGAGATCCTGACGGACAACGGCTACAACGTTTTGGAAGCCCCAAGCGGAAAGATAGCCCTGTCGATCTGCGAGTCCCATTCGGAACCTATCCACTTGCTGTTGACCGACGTGATCATGCCGAAAATGGGCGGCGCTGAATTGAAGAAGAGCGTGGTCGAATTGGTGCCGGAGATCAAGGTTCTCTTTATATCAGGCTACACCGACGACTCGATCGCAGATCGCGGGATCAACGATCCGGATGTGGCCTTTCTTGAAAAGCCATTTACTCCTGACGGGTTGATCCGAAAGGTGCGGGATGTGCTGGACGCTTCGTAAGGCTGGTCAACTATGAACGCTCCACAACAGGGATCATCTTATCCTGCTCAACCTGATTTTCGACTGAACGTTGTTCAATGAGAGCTTCGAATGCTTCCACCGGGAGCGGCCGGCTGAAGAAGAAGCCCTGCCATTGGTCGCAACCCACAAGTCTAAGAAAGTTGAGCTGCTCGGCTGTTTCTACTCCTTCTCCAACAACTGATAGCCTTAAGTTGTGGGCCAAAGTAATTATCGCCGTAACCAGCGCCGCGTCATCGGGGTTGGTATTGACCTCGTCAACGAATGACTTGTCGATCTTCAGAACATCTATCGGCAGATCCTTCAGCACACCCAACGATGAATAGCCGGTTCCAAAATCATCGACTGATATTTTTATCCCTGTAGTCCGGAGTTTACTTAGGATCTGAACGGCCGCGGCGGCGTTGTTCATGATAGAGCTTTCTGTAACCTCAAGGTTGAGGAAGTTGGGATCAATGCCGGATTGGTTAACGATCTCGATGATCTTCGCAGCCAGGTCATCCTGTTGAAACTGTCTCGGTGATAGATTTACGGCTACATGCAGCAAGAATCCTTTATCATGCCATAGCTTGGTCTGCCTGCAAGCCGTACGAAGGACCCATTCACCGAGCGGAACAATGATCCCGGTCGCCTCAGCAACCGGAATGAACTCGGCCGGCGACACCAAACCATGTTGCGACCGGTTCCAGCGAAGCAGAGCCTCCATTCCAACTATCGTATCGGACGTCATGTCGACCTTTGGTTGGTAATGAAGCTCAAACTCATCTCGTTCGAGAGCTTTGCGAAGGTCGCTTTCCATGCCTAAATTCATTCGCGTCGTATCGCGTAGGTCAGACGTGAATAACTTGAAGTTGTTGCCTCCTCGACTGCGAATGTACGAGAGAGCAGCACCGGCGTTTTTAAGGAGTGTCGACGCATCGTTTCCCGCATCGGGGGACACGCTGATACCGATGCTGATAGATCCGGTTATCTCATCGTCACCGGTCGAAATTGGCTTGGTAAAAGCCTCAAAGACATTTGTCACAAACGCCGACACTGAATCCGGATCCATTCCGGACAAGAGGACAGCAAACTCGTCCCCCTCGAATCTTGCCACCACAGATGGTTCGCTGGCGACGGTCATAAGACGGCGAGCAATTTCAATGATCAGGAGATCACCGGCTGAATGGCCGAGTGTATCGCGCAGATCTTTAAAGCGGTCGAGTGAGATGAAGAGGACGGCGAGTCCATTTCGACGACCTTCGCCCGAAAGTTCCTGCGATACCCTTTCCTCGAAAAATGCCCGATTTCGAATCCCGGTCAAAGGATCGTTGTACGCCAAATAATCTAGCTTCTGGGTTCTCTCTGCGACCAGAATCTCAAGCCGGTTCTCATGCTCGCGCTTTGAGGCGAGCAGGGCCGCATGTTTTATCGCACGATCAACCGCTATCTCGACCTGATCGATATCAAAAGGTTTCCTTATATAATCGAACGCCCCACTTCGCAAGGCTTGGATGGGCGTGTCTGGGGAATAGGCGCCGCTGATCATCATGACGACAGTATCGGGTGAAGAATCCATGATCCGCGAGGTGAGTTCGATCCCGCTCATTCCGTTCATGTTTATGTCGCTTATAACCAAGTCGAAATGCCGCTTCGCTATTTCAGCCAGGGCGCTCTCGGCGGAATCGACCTCCGTGCAATCGTAGACGTCTGTGAGCAATGAGCCCAGCAGGTGTCGAACGCTCGGATCGTCGTCAACTACAAGTATGGGTGGTCTGTCGTCGAGGCGATGTTCCATAGGATTTTCTTAGCTTCGAATTATCTCATGTTTCACATATTCTAATCACACTTTCCACAGGATGATCGAGCCCTGATAATTCACATTTTACGATGGCCCTGCAACCACTTAGGTGTCCCTTTTTCTACACGCAAGTGCTAGAAAAGTGGGGCAAAATGCCTCCTTTACTGTGTCGAAGCGAACCCACTATCGCAAAAAGTAGTTTAAACCCTTTGTACGTAGCGTCTTAGGTAAACGCGACTTGTGGCCCGATAAATGCACTTAAATCGGTAGGTCAATTAGGAAATGATCGCTTCTCAAGCCGGAGTTGCCAAGATAGGTGCATTTATATGAAGTACAAAATACTAGTAGTCGATGATGAGACGCTCAACCTGCGAACGCTTGATCGATTATTCCGTGACGAGCACGATGTTATTACAGCCGAGTCCGGTTCTGAGGGGATCGACCTGCTCGCTCATCATGATATAGCCTTGATAATTTCGGATCAGCGAATGCCTGGAATGAACGGTATCGACTTTCTTACACAAGCGGCCCGAATCCGACGGCATACGACACGGATCATTCTGACAGGGTACACCGATGTCGGCGATCTGGTGAATGCGATCAACTCCGGGGTGATCTACCGATACATAACAAAGCCATGGATCAATACCGATCTAATGCAAACGGTACGTTCGGGGTTGGAGCATTACGAGATCACCAAAAATCGACACATGTTAGCTTCAGAAAATGAGCGGCTTCAAACTCGGCTTGAAGCCACCGTTCAAGGGTTTGTCGATGGCGTGAGAGATATCGCGGCTCAGAAGCATTCGAATGTCCAGGAGCACTGCCGACGGACATCTGTCTACGCGGGACTTATTGCCGAACAGATCGGCCTCGACCCGGCCGCGGTCGAACAGCTTAATTTCGCCTCGCTCCTGCATGAAATTCCAAATATGCGTATGGCTTTCGATATGAAAATCAGCAAATCAGCTTTCAACGCGGAGCAGCTTCGTGTAGTGCACAAAAATTACGAAACCGGCGTCCGGGTCGTATCTCGAATCCCGGACCTCGAATACGCGGCCACGATTCTCCGCCACCAGCACGAGCGTTTTGATGGCTCAGGCTTCTTCGAAGGACTCGTGGGTGAAAAAATACCTCATCTCGCTCGCATCCTCGCAGTTGCAAATGCTTTGGACGAGATTACCTTCGGCCGGGACCCGAAGCTTCAATCTGCGGATGAAGTGACCGCTAAATGGCTCCGGGAAAGGGCCGGACGAGATTTCGATCCGCGAGTCGTCGAGGTCGCAATAAGCACGTGCCTACGAGAGTCGAACGGGCCCGTCATTCACCAAACTGTTAGCAGATCGCTGAATGTATTCGCAGCGGCTAACGCGATATGACGGCCAATAAAATTGCGTGAGATTCGGCGGAATAAAACGGTACTTGATCTCGGCGAGGGGCCGGAGCAAGTTTGGCTGGCCTACGTTATGCAGACAAGTCCGAGAAAACCGAAGTCAGCATGAAACACCCCGTATCCATCGAACAATTTAGAAAATGATGCCGGGAAAATGGACTTCCGACGGGACCTCACACCTGGTGTACAACGAGTAACGAAGGCGACCGAAGGGCCGCCTTTTTTTTCTGATGTTTACCTGTTCGGTTATCAGAATCGAAATGGTACACCCGGCAAGATTCGAACTTGCGACCCTCTGATTCGAAGGCTCTTTGTGGTGTTCGCCTCCGTTTTTGTGCGTTAGATTGGGT
>JBGTBC010000026.1:0-3480 GCA_041749555.1 Pyrinomonadaceae bacterium
CGGCGCCCGGATAATCAGCATCAGCGGGCTAACCTCACCGGCGGCAAAGGCCTTTGTCCTTTCACAATTGCAGGCCGAAACAGGCCTCACGCTCGTGATCGTCACCGATTCCAATACCGACCTTGAGGTCTGGGAACAGGACCTCGAATTCTTCGGCAGCCGAGGCGGCACCGAGGTTCCATCGATCGTATCGCTGCCGTCATTCGAAGCAGATCCTTATTCCGGCGTCTCGCCGCATGCCGAGACCCAGGAACGCCGGGCCCTCGCATTGTGGCAGCTAGGCCAGGGGCCGGTCGATTTCGTCGTTCTCTCTGCGCGTTCAATGATCCAGCGGACCGCGGCTAAAGCCGATATTTCCTCACTGGGCTCCAGGTTGACCCGCGACTCTGACTTCCCGCCCGAGTCTTTGGTCGAGACTTTGGTCTCTGGCGGTTACGCCCGCGAAGAGCCGATCTACTCTCCGGGCCAGTTTTCCGTTCGCGGAGGGATCATCGATCTATGGTCGCCCGATGCCGACGCTCCGGTCAGGATCGAGTTTTTCGGCGATACGGTGGATTCGATACGGTCCTTCGATCCGGAAACCCAACTTTCCATCGAGCGCCTCGATGATATTTCGATCGCTCCGATGCGCGAATTCGCGTTTTCTCCTCAGGACCTAAAAGACTGGGCATTTTTTGCCCGAGAGCGTTTCGCTGACGCCCGCTTTGCCCGAAATCTAAAGGACCGCACGGATTTTGCGGAAAACGGCGAGACATTTTCAGGCTGGGAATTCCTGATACCGATCGTCAGGCCGCTGACAGCCACCGTCTTCGACCACCTGCCAGAGTGCATCTTCGTGATCGACGAACCCGTTTCGATCGAGCACTCGCTGACCGGCCTGTATGAGCACATCGCCAGCAGCCATTCGGCATTGAAAGAACTCGGCGATATCGGGCTGGAACCGTCAGAATTGTTTCTCACGGCGGAAGAGTTTCGTTCACGTTTGGACACGATGCGATCGATAGAACTGCGTTCGCTCGGCCTTGTTTCCTCAGCAACAGACGAAGAGTTTGCCGTGACCGACACGTCGACAGCGTCGCCCCTTTTTCTTTTCCCCACCTCACGCAAGACTGTCGATTTCGAAGTTCTCTCCAGATCGACCCGCAAATTTAACGGCGATTTTCCGGCCTTTGTTGCGGATCTCAAGGGAGCGCCGAAACTCTCAGATGTAAAAATAGTCCTCGAAACATCAGGAATGGCCGAGCGCCTCGAGGAGATCCTTCGCGAGTATGAACTCTCATTGCCGCATGGGTCGATCGAGATCGGCGGCCTTTCAGGCGGTTTTGAGATCCCTGCGTTTGGCCGGAAGGTCTATTCGGAGACCGATATTTTCGGCGAAACCTCCGACGCTGATTTCCGCCCTTCGACACCAAAAGGCACACGGACCAAGAGCAAGCTCGGCGCGTTTATCTCCGATTTTCGCGACCTCAAACAGGGCGATTATGTGGTCCATATAGACCACGGAATCGGCCGGTTTGACGGGCTCCAGACCATTTCGTCACAGGGCTCCGAACGCGAGTTCATGCTGCTGATCTATGCTGACGATGCCAAGCTCTTCGTCCCTGTCGAAAGGATGGACCTCGTCTCGCGGTACTCATCCGGCGAGGCGGCATCGCCGACCCTCGACCGTCTGGGCGGGATCGGCTGGCAAAAGACCAAGGCCAAGGCCAAACGCGCAATGCGCGATATGGCTGACGAGCTCCTGCGGCTTTATGCCGAACGAAAGCTCGTTCGCGGCCACGCCTTTCCGCCCGACGCTCCGTGGCAGCACGAATTCGAAGATGCCTTCCCGTATGATCTTACGGTCGACCAAGCAGCCGCGATCGAGGACGTAAAGGGCGATATGGAGACCCCGATGCCGATGGACCGGCTGATCATCGGCGATGTCGGTTACGGAAAGACCGAGGTTGCCATGCGTGCCGCGTTCAAGGCCGTTATGGACGGTAAGCAAACGGCGATCCTTACGCCGACCACGGTGCTCGCTTATCAGCACTTCGAGACATTCAAGAAACGCTTCGCCGCCTTCCCGATCAAGGTCGATCTGCTGTCACGTTTCCGCACCAGCAAGGAGCAAAAACTGGTCGCCGAGGCTGCCGGCAAAGGCGAGGTGGACGTGCTCATCGGCACGCATCGCATCCTTTCAAACGACGTCAAGATGCCAAAGCTCGGCCTTGTCGTGGTGGACGAAGAACAGCGGTTCGGCGTCGGCCACAAAGAAAAGCTCAAGCAGCTCAAGAAAAAGGTCGATGTACTCACACTCTCGGCCACGCCGATCCCGCGAACCCTCAATATGTCGCTTCTCGGCATGCGTGATATGTCGGTTATTGAGACCCCGCCCCGTGACCGCCTGGCGATCAATACACAGGTGCTGCAGTTTTCCGAGGGCGTGATCCGATCTGCGGTCGAGCTTGAGCTTGCACGCAACGGCCAGATATTTTTCATCCACAACCGCGTCGAGACTATTCAGGCGATCGCTGCTCTGGTCAAAAAGATAGTACCGAACGCCCGTGTCGCCGTCGGCCACGGCCAGATGAATGAAAAAGAGATGGAGCAGGTGATGCTCGATTTTATCGATTACAAGTACGATATTCTGGTGGCGACGACCATCATCGAGAACGGCATCGACATCCCGAGGGCCAACACGATCATCATCAATCGGGCCGATAATTACGGCCTCTCACAGCTATACCAGCTTCGCGGACGCGTTGGCCGCTCTAACCGGCGTGCCTATGCCTACCTGCTTATCCCGAGCGAATTGGAATTGACGCCGATCGCTCGTCGCCGACTTTCGGCGATCCGCGAATTCTCGGACCTTGGTGCAGGATTTCGGCTTGCGGCGCTCGACCTCGAACTTCGCGGTGCCGGCAATATCCTTGGCGGCCAGCAATCAGGCCATCTTGACGCCTTGGGCTTCGACCTTTATACAAAGATGCTCGAACGTACTATCGCCGAGCTTCGCGGCGATGAGATCGCTGACGAGACCAGCGTTTCGATCAATCTTGGCGTCGACGTCTCGATACCAAAAGACTACATCGCCGAGGCCAGCCAGCGGCTGCGGACCTACAAACGCATCTCGTCGGCAGAGACCGAAGAGGCACTTATGCAGATCCACGCCGAGATCGAGGACCGCTACGGCCGCATACCCCGTTCGGTCGAAAACCTCTTCGCCTACGGACGCCTACGCAAGCTCGCCGAGCAGATGGGCCTAATATCGATCGACAAGGCCGCCGAAGGAGTCGCCATCAAACTCGGCGAATCAGCCCTCGTCTCGCCCGAAAAACTTATGCAGTTCCTTGACGACGCAGAAGGTTCAGCCTTCTCGCCCAACGGCATTCTCCGCGTTCCGGTAAAAACCTCCGACCCCATCGCCACCGCCCGCGAAACCCTTGTCGGCATTCGCTCGTGATATCGCAACGCTCTGAGTCCCGCCTTTAGGCGGCT
>JBGTBC010000027.1:0-3421 GCA_041749555.1 Pyrinomonadaceae bacterium
TGCTGGGCATCATCCTTGGCATTTGCCACAAACATGGCCGCGATAAATTGACGATCTTCACATCGCCCGAGATCCAGGATCTAGGTGCCTGGCTTGAGCAACTCATCGCCGAATCGACGGGCAAAAACGGCGTTGCGATCATACCGATCGACAAAGAACCAGTTCTGAGTCCCGCCTTCAGGCGGCTCCCCAGCAGCTGGTTGCCGCCTGAAGGAGGGACTCAAAACGGGTTCTTTATCGATTGGGATGATCGCGACGCCGTTCTTGCCCGTCGATTCGGCGATGAGCTGCTCAAGCCAGGCCCCAAGATCCTGGACCTCGGGCGATGTGAAGATCGTCAATTTGTCGCGGCCATGTTTGTGGCAAATGCCAAGGATGATGCCCAGCAGTGCGCCCGGATTCTCGCCGGCATCATTCGACCTGCAGGCATCGACCATCTTATTCGCTCTGGTCAAAAAACTCTCGACATCCAATCCCATCGAGGCTGCTGCCGTCATTCCAAAGGCCGAAAGGGCCGAAAATCGCCCGCCGATCTCCGATTTGCCGTAAAAGATGTGTCTAAACCTATCATCTTTGGCAACCTGCTCCATTTTTGATCCCGGATCCGTGATCGCGATAAACTGCTTTCCGGCATTTTCGCGTCCGACTTTTTCCGCTACTCGTTCGAAGAAATACTGCTTGAAACAATTCGGCTCGAGAGTCGAGCCCGATTTACTCGCGACTATGAAGAGAGTTTTCGGGAGATCGAGCCTGTCTTCTAAGGCCTTGACCTGAGAGGGAACGGTTGAATCGAGAATATGAAAATTCGTCTTGCCGAATGTCATGGCCAGGACCTCCGGACCGAGGCTCGATCCGCCCATTCCCATAAGCAATACGTCCGTGAATCCTGCATTCTTTATTTCTTCGCTGAGATCGCTATACTTTTTCGTGCCGGCAAGCTCTTCGCCGACGATGTTCAGCCAACCCAGCCATTTCGCCTCGTCGTCATTCGTCCAGACGGAAGCATCCTTTGCCCATATACGGGCGATCTTGCCGGTTTCATTCCAATCCGCGATATGAAGCTCGACCTCACGCCGGATCGCTGTCGGAAGCGAGTGTTTCATTGTGTTTACCATTCGAACATCTTGTGCAAAACAGCTCTCAGTGTCAAATAATTCGAATTGCGGTAATATCGCCGTATGAAATTCTTTTGCGTACCGATCATATTGTTGACCTTGAGTGTTTTCCCGGTGTTTGGACAGGCATGCGCCGACAATGCGAAGGAGGTCAAGCCGCAGTTGTCCGCCGAGGCGAAGGAAAAGTACTCGGAAAATCTGCGGATCGCCGTTCAAAAGGCTGCGGCAGAGCCTTCGGCGGATAATTTGATCTGGATCGCACGCCGGCAGGGTTATTTAGGGAATTACAAGGATGCGATAAACACCCTGACCGATGGGATAAAGAAGTATGCCAAGGACGCCCGGATGTATCGGCACCGCGGCCACCGCTATATTACTCTTAGATGTTTTGATGATGCGATCTTAGACCTCGAAAGGGCCGCAAAGCTTTTAAAAGGCAAACCCGACGAGATCGAACCGGACGGGATGCCAAACGCCAGAAATATCCCCACAAGCACGCTTCAGTCAAACATCTGGTATCATCTCGGCCTTGCTTATTACCTAAAAGGCGATCTCAAACGTGCTATTAATTCCTATAAAGAAGCGATGAAGGTCTCGAAGAATAACGATATGCTCGCCGCCACCTCGCATTGGTATTACATGTCGTTGCGAAGGACCGAGAAAAATAAGGATGCCGAACGGCTGCTCGCACCGATCGACGGTGACTTTGAGGTGATCGAAAACGCAGATTATCTCAAGCTTATACGGCTTTACCGCGACGAAGTCAGGCCGGACGCCCTGCTCAACGAGATCGGCGACAAGGCCGAAACGTTGGGCAATGCATCGCTCGGCTACGGCCTTGGAAATTGGTATTTCTACAACGGCGATAAGGAAAAAGCGATGGACATATTCCGAAAGATCACCGCCGGAAATCAATGGGCAAGCTTTGGATATATCGCGGCGGAGATGGAATTGAAGCGATAACAATGATTGTCAATCCTCGTTATTTCTTGTATCATCGGTTCGAGGTTGAAAATTGTTATGAATGTCTCATTAACCCCGGAACTTGAAAAATATGTAAACGAAAAAGTCAGGTCCGGCAGATACAATTCGGCAAGTGAAGTGATGCGTGAGAGCCTGCGTTTGCTTCAGGATCACGAGGAACTGCAACGGATACGCCGCGATGAATTACGCCGCGAGATCTTGCTCGGCATGGAACAGATCAGGAATGGACAATCCATAACGCTGCGGTCAGAAGAGGACTTCTTGAAGTTTGCGGATGACATTAAAGCCCGCGGTCGTCAGCGGCTCGAGGAAAAGCCGTAGAGCTCAAATGAAAATCCCGTATCTTGAGAAAGTGCAAGTTTCGGAACTTGCTTCTTATGATCTCGGCGACATTTGGGAGCACATCTCGCTCGATAGCATTCACTATGCTGATAAAACAATTGACGAGATCGTTTCGAGATTCGCCATGATCGACAATTTTCCCTTGGCGGGTTCCGAGAAAAATGACCTGATTGACGGTTTGAGGCTGTTTCCCTACAACGACTACAATATTTTTTATTTCCCGACGGAATCCGGTGTCGAGATCTTTAGAGTGCTTCATAGTGCTCGTAACAATGTTCAGATCTTCGGAGATCTGCTCGATTGAAGAATGAAGAACGCATGCCCCAGATATCCGAAGTCCTAAACGTCGAGCTTGCCCAGATCGCACCCGTTTGATTCCACCGGGAGATGACCTTGGCCAAGGTTTGCGATCGGCCACTATTCGCGGCCTGATGTTTTACAACTGAACGTCGACCGTCAAAGACAAACCATGGCTAAGATTTACGACTAAGCGAGGCATTTCCACCTGAGGGAAGTTTAATTTCAGAATTGTTGCCTGCCTGATTTAATACTAAAATACGACAGTCAATTCGCTTAAGGAAAAGCGTAATAAAACTCATCTGAATAATAGGAGATCAAGTGAATAGAACCAAGAATCTGACCGTTCTGTTTTTGGCTGCCGCCGTTTTTGCCGGGGCCTCGTGCCAGAACGCTTCAAACTCAAATACGGCCTCAAATTCAGCCAATGGTAATCCCGGGGCTTCTGCAAACGCGGCTACAGCTCCTGCTGGGGACAATACATCGACAGCCGGTACCCCAACGGCTGCTTATATGGCGGCCTATACGGCGCGCAAAAATGTGGACCTTCCGGCCCTGAAAAAATTACTCTCAAAAGACCTTCTAGAGTTTTTTGCAGAGATCGGTGGAATGGGTGAAAAGAAACAAACCTTGGATGAACTTCTAATAGAATTGTGTGAAAAGCCACAAGCCCCGACGGCCGA
>JBGTBC010000028.1:0-15795 GCA_041749555.1 Pyrinomonadaceae bacterium
TCGCGAAACGAACAATAAAACTCTCGTGAGGTTCGAAGTTATCGTCCGTATTCTGGAACATCTTGAGCCCTGTATAGATCAGGAAGAACCCGAAAATGTAAATGATCCAGTGAAACCGGTCGACGAGTTCCGCCCCGGCAAAGATCATTATCATGCGCATTACGAGGGCACCCATGATGCCCCAGAACAGCACACGGTGCTGGTATTTCTTTGGAACCTTAAAGAAACTGAATATCAGCAGGAAAACGAATAAATTATCGATGGAAAGCGAAAGCTCGATAAGATAGCCGGTTAAAAAAAGCTTTGCCTGGGCGGCGGCGAGGGTCCAATCCTGATAGTGATTCCCCACCTGGAAATATAGAAAAACGTTGAAACCAAGCGCGAGCGAGACCCAAACGGTCGCCCAGCCGAATGTTTCCTTCCGAGTCGGAGCATGCGCTTTTCGGTTGACGATGCCGACATCAACGAATAAAGCCGTCAGTACAATGGCAAAGAACAATATCCATACCCAATAAGGGTGTTCGACTGGTGTCATAAATTGATCGATCGCCGAAGTCTCTACGGCGACTATGCGAAGATCTAAATTCCGTCAATGAACCAATGCATTAACCACGCGAACAATCGAGCCTAACCCCTCGGCATCCACATCGGAAAAGTCGTCAAGCTTGTCGCTATCAACGTCCAGCACGCCCCAGATGTCGCCGGCCCCGTCAAAGATAGGCACGACGATCTCGGATCTTGCTGATGAGCTGCATGCTATATGGCCCGGAAACGCATCCACGTCCGGCACGATGGTCGTCGTGCCAGTGCTGTACGCATGGCCGCACACGCCTTTTCCAAAGTCTATTCGCGTACAAGCCAGGGGTCCCTGAAACGGGCCGAGGACAAGCTGGCCGTCCTTTTTAAGATAAAAGCCGACCCAGAAAAAACCAAATACCTCTTTCAGAACGGCCGTGATATTAGCCAGGTTCGCTATGAGATCTGTTTCTCCCGCGACCAGCGCCTCGATCTGCGGGGCTATCGCCCGATAGACAGATCTACGGTCGGCTGCGGCGGGGACTACTATCGACTCGGCCATAAATCTTGAGTGTAGCTTTCGAGTTGACTGCGTGCAACTGATTTTGCCCCGCACAGTAGGATCGGGCCACCGATCTTGTAATAGATTGCGGAATAAGAATTGAAAGTATGAAAATCACCCGATCAGGAGGGACGAACTGCGAGGCTGCCGCGTGCCCTTTTCACGACATCGACCGCCTCCTGACATGTGTTGGCCATGGCCGTGATGTGCCCCATCTTTCGCCCCGGACGAGGGTCGGTCTTGCCATAAAGATGCAGTTTGACGCCAGGAAATGACGTCGCGGCCGCCCAGTTCGGTTCGCCGCTTTGCCACACATCGCCGAGCAGGTTTGCCATCGCCGCAGGCCGATAGAGATCGGTCGAACCAAGCGGCAGCCCGCATACGGCACGAAGCTGCTGTTCGAATTGCGAAGTTACGCAGGCGTCAAACGTCAGATGTCCCGAATTATGGGGCCTGGGGGCGATCTCGTTCACGATCAGCTGATGATCTTGCGTTACAAAAAACTCTACACACATCGTCCCCACGTATCTTAGAGTGTCTGCAATGTTTCGCGTGATCTCGATGGCTTCAATAAAGACCTGCTCCGGAACGATCGCCGGAGCGAAGGAAATGTCGAGGATATGGTTGGAATGCTCGTTTTCGATTACGCCATAATGTACAAAATCGCCATTCTGGTCGCGGGCGCTTACGACGGACACCTCTTTCTCAAAATCGACAAACGCCTCGAGTATTCCTTCACTTCCATCCAGAGCTTCAAATGCCGCGTCGATCTCGCCGACGGACATGATCTTCGTCTGCCCCTTTCCGTCGTAACCGAAACCGGCCGTCTTTAGTACCGCCGGAGCTCCGACGGCCTGTATGGCTCGATACAGATCATCCAGCGTTCGGATCTGTTGAAAAGGAGCCACCGGAAAGCCGTTTTCCGAGAGGAAGCTCTTCTCGCGCAAGCGGTTTTGCGTCGTGTGAAGTACTTCGCCCCCCGGATGCACATCCACGAACTCAGCCGCAGCCGCAACGGTCGCGGAGGGCACGTTCTCAAATTCGAATGTCACTACATCGATCTTTTGGGCAAAATCGCGCACGGCATCAAGATCGTCATAAGACGCCGCGGTCTCGATGTCAGCCACTTGCCCGGTCGGCGTATCGCTTTCGGGGGAAAATGTGTGGACACGATAGCCCATCTTTCGAGCCTCAATGCCAAACATCCGGCCGAGCTGGCCGCTGCCGAATACGCCGATGGTGGAGCCAGGGAGGATCATTTTGACCTCATACGCACTCGATCAAGAGTTTTTTCCGCCGTCAATTCCCGCAACGCGTCCTTCCCGATCCAACGTGCCGAACGGGAGTCCATCTCGGCCAGGCCGATTGCCGTTTTTACAGCCAGATGATTGAGGTGCAAGTTTCTCTTTCCGATCTGTCTCAGAGCCCAGTTGACCGCTTTCTTGACAAAATTTCGGTCGTCCGCCGAATGTTTTTCGATGACTGGGAGAAACGCCTCAAAACTGGAATCATCAGCCTTTTTGTCACGTACGGCGAGCCAGGCCATCATCGCGAATCCAGCTCGCCGGACGAATTCTTCTTCGCGATCGGCCCATTCAAAAGCCTTACTGTATGCAAAAGGCGTTTTGTCAAAAAGATATCCCGTCACCGTATCGCATGTCGCCCAATTGTCGAGATCCGCCACCCACGATTCCATCTGGGCCTCGGTAACCTTGGCTGGCTCGGCGATCAGACACGCCACGCCGCGTGCCTCGAGAAAGCCGGTTTGCCAGAGTTTTAGGGCGAGTTCGTAGTCTTTACCGATATCGCGAGCGATTTTTTGTACCTCCGGTGCGCTGACTCCGAAAACCCTCTTGGTAACAATGCCGAACCGCGCCATGCCAGCCACGTTCTCCGGTGACCCAAGTCGTTCAAGTCTTTTGAGGATTGCATCGACCGTCATTTTCCCGGTTTCGTTTTCAACACAGCTTTTGTTTGGCGAGACCTGAAGGCGTGGAGCTTCGTTCTCAACTCGGGCCGTGAGTTGGCGAGAATGGCCACCGCAAGCAGCGCCGCGTTCTTCGCCCCGGCAGGTCCGATGGCCAGGGTGCCCACGGGAACGCCCGCCGGCATCTGAGCGATCGAAAGGAGCGAGTCAAGTCCTTTTAGAGCCTTGCTTTCAACTGGCACACCTAGCACCGGGAGCACTGTCTGCGAAGCGCACATACCTGGCAGATGTGCCGCACCGCCGGCTCCGGCGATAATGACCTCTATACCTCGCTGCTCGGCTGTTTTCGCAAATTCAAACAGAAGGTCCGGTGTTCGGTGGGCTGAGACGATCTTGGTCTCGTGAGGCACGCCGAATTCGACGAGCGTCGCCGAGGCATGTTCCATCGTCGGCCAATCGCTCTTGCTTCCCATGATTATTGCCACTAGTGGGTTTTCAGCTTTCTTCGCCATGTGGTTGTATCACGATGCCGCCCATGTGGGCCTCGTCTGCCCGGCATCGTATACCGTCAATATAGCAGATATGGGAATCGCGTTCTTCGCGGGTATCACTGTAAATGGCCCGAAATCCGCCCGAAATGGAATCATTTGAGAAGCTAAGCGAACGCCCCTCTTCGTCCACAGCTCTGAGAAAACAGTCATAGCAAACGTAACGCGGATAACGCGGAGACGGTGACACTGGCACCTGGCATAGAGGGCAGTTCTGAGCGGATCTCATAAAGCGTTAAAACGGGGATACATCTTTTCAAGCATCGCTTGCAGGATATAGCCGCTCGAATTCCGGGTCGCCGTGGAGTATCGCGAGGTCCGGATCCTGACGTGTCCAAGTGGGATTGCGATAACCGGCTTCCCATGCTTTTTTGAGGGCGGCCATTGCATCTTTGGGATTATCCATAGCGCAGAACATACACGCCGCATTATAAAGCATCATCGAATCGTCGGGCCGAAGGGCCATTGCCATGTCCGCCTCACGCTTGGCTTCCTCAACCCTGCCCTGAGCCGCGTAATCGAGTCCGAGCAGCACCCGGGCCCGAGCATCTTCCGGGACTTTCTTGAGATGTTCCTCGTAAACGGGGATCTCACGATGCAAGTAATTTGTCAGCGCATCTGTCTTGCCCAATGCGCCGAGAGCATTTCGGATGGGGATCGTCGTGTTGTAGTTTTCGCCCGAATGAGCAAGGGCTTCTTCCATCATATCGAGGATCTCCTGGTATCGGCCGGCCTCAAAAAGGGCCCGCCCCAGAAGATAGTATCCGCCGTCAAGGTCCGGGTCTTGTTTAAGTGCGGCCCTGATCTTTTCGATGGCTTCGTCGTATCTTCCTTCCGCGTAACTCACCCACGCCTCGGCAAGTCTGACCTCGAGCGCATCCGTACCCTTTGAACTCGCCTTTAGCGTGGCCGCAATCGCACGATCGAGCCATTCCTGCTTACGCTCAAAGTGCCAATAGTATTGAGCACAAGTATTCGCGATCCCGGCATGTGCAAGCGCGAAGTCATCATCGAGCGTAACCGCGTTCTCATACATCTGCAGAGCAAAAAGCATATCTTGCCGGCCGACGCGGCGAGCATAATTCCTTCCGCGAAGGTAAAGGTCGTATGCCTGCAGATTCTCTGTCGGTTTTGCGGCAAGTGCCTGCTGCTCCTGAGGTGTGAGTGTAATGCGAAGCGCGGCCGCGATCTTTGATGCGATCTCATCCTGGACAGCGAATACATCCTCCATCTCGCGATCATACCGTTCAGACCACAACGGAAAATCGGTTGCCGCATCGATAAGCTGAGCATTGATCCTGAGCCGGTTTCCGGCCCGCCTCAGGCTGCCAACAAGCACATACGAAACGCTAAGCTCGCGTCCGATCTGGCTGGGCGTCACCAGTTTGTCGCGATAGGGCAGCACGTTCGCCCGGGAAAATGTCTTGAGCCGGCGGATCTTCGACAATTCGGTCGTGATGTCTTCCGTTATGCCGTCTCGTAGGTACTCGTCCTCTTTTATGCCGCTTAGATTTTCAAAATAAAGAACGGCGATCGAATGTTCATGTATCGCTTGCGGGGCCCGCGTGGCGTGGATACCGCTTTCGCCCGAGTGCCGTCCAGAATCAAGGTCACGTTTCAGACGCTTGAGTGCAGTTTTTAACTCCGTAGCACTTTGGAACCGAAGATCGCGGTCCTTCTCGAGAGCCTGCGAGATTATCCGGCCCAACTCGGCCGGAAGCGATGGGTTGGCCTCACTTAGCGGAGGCGGCTCACGGTTTAGGATCGCGTCAAACACAACCGCCGACGTATCGCCCTGAAACGGCACTGCTCCCGTCGCCATTTGATAGAGCACGGTTCCAAACGAAAACAGGTCCGTCCGCGCGTCCGTGATCTCGCCCCTGGCCTGCTCAGGTGACATGTAGGAGATCGTGCCCATCGTTGCTCCGGCTGAGGTCAGGCCGTCGGCGATGGCTGTTGCCACGTTAGATCCCGTGTCAGGTTTTTGCTTGTCGATCTTGGCAAGGCCAAAATCGAGGATCTTTGCCTGTCCTCGAGAGGTGATAAAGATATTGGCCGGTTTCAGATCACGATGCACTATACCTTTTGAGTGAGCAGATTCCAGGGCATCGGCTATCTGCACTCCCAGCGTGAGCAGCGTATCGACATCTAGCGGGCCGCGACGGATCCGGTCGCCGAGAGCTTCGCCATCCAGAAGTTCCATCACGATGAAATGCTGATCATCGTCTTGCTCGATCCCGTGAATGGTACAAATATTTGGGTGATTCAGGGCCGAAGCGGCACGCGCTTCTCTTTGAAACCGCTGGAGAAGATTGTCGTCATTCGCCATTGATGGCGTAAGGAATTTCAACGCGACATGCCGGCCAAGATTCGTATCTTCAGCTTCGTAAACTACACCCATCCCGCCTTCGCCGAGCTGCGAAGTAATGTGATAGTGCGAGATGGTCTTACCGAGCATTTAAAGCCTCCAAAATCGTAAGTTAACCACAGGATGAACGGTCATTGTAGTATAGCCCCGTCAACACGTAATGCAACTCCAATCCGCGAATGGGCGAACCGCAATCTAGGCATCCGGTGCAGGGTAGAGCCGCTCAAATTCCGGGTCGCCATGAAGAATGGCAAGATCGGGATCCTGACGCGTCCAGGCAGAGTTACGATTCCCGCCTTCCCATGACTTTCTGAGCGCCGCCATTGCATCTTTAGGGTTATCCATCAAACCGAAAACACAAGCCGTGTTGTAGAGGATCATTGTATCGTCGGGTCGCAATGCGATCGCCATGTCCGCCTCGCGCTTCGCATCATCCGTACGCCCGCTCGCTGCGTAGTCGCCGGCCAGCAGAACACGTACTCGCGCATCTTCTGGTACTTTTCTTAAATGCTCTTCATAAAGCGCGATCTCGCGATGAAGATAATTTTTCAAGGCATCCTTTTTTCCAAGGGCCCCCAGTGCATTATGGATTGGGATAGTTGTATTGTAGTTTTCGCCCGCGTGAGCAAGAGCGTCCTCCATAATGTCTACGATCTCTTGATACCGCCCCGCTTCAAATAGAGCTCGACCCAGCAGATAGTAACCGCCATCCAGGTCGGGGTCCCGTTCAAGGGCTGGACGCATCTTATCAACGGCATCGCCATAGCGGGTTTCAACAAAGTCGACCCAAGCTTCAGCCAGTCTTACCTCCGGCGCATCGTTGCCGCCAGAACTTGCTTTTCTCGTGGCGGCGATCGCCCGATCGATCCATTGCTGCTCGCGGTCGTAATGGTAGTAATACTGGGCACAGACATTCGCAACCGCGGCGTGTGCCAACGCAAAGCCTGGATCAAGTGAGACCGCATTCTCGTACATCTGAAGGGCGACCTGGAGGTCCTGCCTTCCGACCCGTCGGGCGTAGTTTCTCCCTCGCAAATACAGATCGTACGCCTGCGGATTCTCAGTCGGTTTTGCGGCGAGCGCCTGCTGTTCCTGAGGCGAGAGTGTGATGCGAAGCGCGGCGGCGATCTTTGAAGCGATCTCGTCCTGCACCTCAAAGACATCTGCCATTTCGCGGTCGTACCGCTCAGACCATAATGGAAAGTCTGTCGATGCATCTACAAGCTGGGCATTGATCCGCAAACGATTTCCAGCCCGGCGCAGGCTTCCGGTCAGCACATACGAAGCACCCATTTCCTTGCCGACTTGCCCGGCCGTTACAGGTTTGTCTCGATAATTCAGGACCATAGCTCTGGAAAACGTCTTGAGCCGTTTTATTTTCGAGAGTTCCGTAGTGATATCTTCTGTAATTCCGTCACGAAGATATTCGTCCTCTTTCATCCCGCTAAGATTCTCAAAGTAAAGAACGGCAATCGAGTGCTCATGGACCGGTGTCGCGCCGGACGGCATCCGGCTTGAGTGGATACCGCTGCTGGACTCGCCCGAGTGGCGGCCCGAGTCGAGATCGCGCTTCAGCCGCTTCAAGGCTGTCTTCAAGTCGGTTGCGTTCTGATAACGCAGATCACGGTCCTTTTCGAGGGCCTGAGAAATGATCCGGGAAAACTCCTGGGGAAGCAGCGGTTTGAGTTCGGTCAGCGGTATCGGATCACGATTTAGGATCGAATCAAAAACGACGGCCGAGGTGTCGCCTTGAAACGGCATCGTTCCCGACGCCATTTGATAAAGCACCGTCCCGAACGAGAAAAGGTCGGTCCGCGCATCCGTCACTTCTCCGCGCGCCTGTTCAGGCGACATATACGAGATCGTGCCCATTGTTGCGCCGGCTGAGGTCAGGCCATCGGCAATGGCAGTCGCTACGTTGGATCCAGTACCCGGTTTTTGCTGATCGATCTTCGCGAGTCCAAAATCAAGTATCTTTGCCTGTCCGCGCGAGGTAATGAAAATATTTGCAGGTTTCAGATCGCGATGCACTATCCCTTTAGAATGAGCGGACTCAAGTGCATCAGCTATTTGCACCCCAAGCGTAAGTACCTGTTCAATGTCCATCGGACTGCGACGGATCCGGTCGCCGAGCGACTCGCCGTCCAGCAGTTCCATAACGATGAAGTGCTGGTCATCATCTTGCTCGATCCCGTGAATGGTGCAAATGTTTGGGTGATTTAGGGCCGATGCTGCTCTTGCTTCCCTCTGAAACCGTTGAAGCAAATTCTCGTCATTCGCCATTGAGGGCGTGAGGAACTTCAACGCGACATGCCGACCGAGATTAATATCTTCAGCCTCATAAACTACACCCATCCCTCCCTCGCCTAGCTGCGAAGTAATGTGATAGTGCGAGATGGTCTTGCCTAGCATTTAAGAGCCTCCAAAATCGTAAATTAACAGCGGGATATACGGTCATTGTAGTATAGCCGCACGAAGACATAAAGCAACTCCGGCTGCGGCTGAGCGAAACGCCCATCAGGCATCGGCCGCGGGGTAAAGACTCTCGAACTCCGGGTCACCATGTAGTATCGCAAGGTCCGGATCGTGACGTACCCACGCAGGATCGCGATATCCGGTCTCCTTAGCTTTCCGAAGTGCGATCAACGCATCAGCTGTATTCTTCATAATACAGAACGTACAAGCCGCGTTATAAAGAATCATCGTGTCGTCCGGGCGAAGAGCAACGGCCATGTCGGCCTCGCGTTTCGCGTCCTCCATTCGGCCTTGCGTTGCATAGCAGGTGGCGAGGAGTATGCGCGCTCGAGCATCTTCCGGGACTTTCTTAAGATGTCCCTCATAAAGCGCAATTTCACGGAAATTGAAATTATTCAGTGCATCTGTTTTCCCGAGAGCTCCCAAGGCATTGCGAATAGGCACGGCCGTATTGTAGTTTTCCCCGCCGTGGGCCATCGCATCCTCCATAATATCGACGATCTCCTGATACCGTCCCGACACAAACAATGCACGTCCAAGCAAGTAGTAGCCGCCGTCAACATCCGGATCTTTATTGATCGCGGCTCTTACTTTTTCAACGGCCGCTTCATGACGCCCTTCGACGAGGTCGATCCAGGCTTCAGCAAGCTTTATTTCCGGCGCATCACCGCCATTTGCACTTGCTTTGCTCGTCGCCGCGATGGCGCGGTCTATCCACTCCTGCTGCTTATCAAAATGGGCGTAATACTGGGCGCAAACATTAGCCAGGCCAGCGTGCGCCAAAGAAAAATCAGGATCGAGGGCGACTGCATTCTCATACATCTGGAGGGCAACCTGGAGATTCTGTCTGCCGACTCTGCGGGCGTAGTTTCGGCCGCGCAAGTAGAGGTCGTAGGCCTGCAAATTATCCGTGGGCTTGGCTGCCAGGGCTTCCTGTTCCTGAGGAGAAAGCGTTATCCGGAGCGCGGCAGCGATCTTTGAAGCGATCTCGTCCTGCACCTCGAAAACATCTGCCATTTCACGATCGTAGCGTTCTGACCAAAGCGGAAACTCATTTGCCGCATCGATCAATTGAGCATTTATCCTCAAGCGGTTGCCGCTGCGGCGCAGGCTTCCGGCCAGAACATATGAAGCACCGAGTTCCTTTCCTATCTGTCCCGCTGTGACAGACTTGTCCCGGTACGGAAGGATATTTGCCCTAAAAAACGTCCGAAGCCCGTTGATCTTTGAAAGCTCGGTCGTAATGTCTTCTGTAATCCCGTCGCGCAGATACTCATCCTCTTTTATACCGCTAAGGTTCTCGAAATACAGGACAGCCACGGAAAGCGTCTTCGTGGCCTGCGGTGTCTGCGTGCTGTGGATCGCGCCCGATTCTCCGGAATGCCTGCCTGAATCAAGATCGCGTTTCAACCTCTTCAACTCTGATTTCAATTCCGTTGCACTCTGAAACCGAAGGTCACGGTCCTTCTCAAGTGCCCGCCCGATGATCCGGCCGAGTTCCTGAGGCAAGGAAGGAACGACTTCATTTGCTGGCAGCGGATCGCGGTTCAGAATCGCATCGAATACCACCGCGGACGTATCCCCGTGAAAAGGCACAGTTCCCGTCGCCATCTGATATAAGACCGTTCCAAAAGAGAAAAGGTCTGTTCTGGCATCTGTCACTTCACCCCGAGCTTGTTCCGGCGACATGTATGCGATCGTTCCCATAGCCGATCCAGGCGAGGTCAGGCCGTCGGCGATGGCGGTCGCTACATTGGACGAAGAGTCGGGCTTTTGCTTGTCGATCTTGGCAAGGCCGAAATCGAGGATCTTTGCTTGTCCTCTCGAAGTGATAAAAATGTTCGCCGGTTTCAGATCACGATGCACTATACCCTTTGAATGGGCGGATTCGAGTGCATCTGCGATCTGCACTCCGAGTTTGAGAAGCAGATCTATATCAAGCGGGCCGCGCCGGATCATCTCCCCGAGAGCCTCGCCGTCGAGAAGCTCCATCACGATAAAATGCTGCGATTCGTACTGCTCGATGCCGTGGATCGTGCAGATGTTCGGATGGTTCAGCGCTGAGGCAGCACGGGCCTCACGCTGGAATCGTTGAAGCAGGCCCTCGTCATTGGCCATCGACGGAGTTAGGAATTTCAACGCGACATGCCGTCCGAGATTCGTGTCCTCAGCTTCATACACAACCCCCATCCCGCCTTCGCCGATCTGCGAAGTGATGTGATAGTGCGAGATGGTCGTGCCTAGCATAGCGTCCCTCCACCCTTGCGAACCTTTCCTGACGTGTGAGTGAATATTAGTATAGTGGCAAATACGCGTCAAGTAACTCTAGATTCGCAAGAATTCGTCCTACTTAAGAAAGAAGGGCCGCTTTTGATCCTTCATTTTGTAAACAGTTATTAATGACTAATGCCGGCAACTCGGGCGTTAAAAGATTTTAGGAAACTGTGAATTGTTGGCCTCTGAGCTTAAATGGGGGTAGAATTCACCTCTGCCTGCACGGCACACGGCCAAGAACAAGGCATCAGATGAATCTCTCCACCGACAATCTCATATTTTTTGTGTCTCTGATTATTGGGGTGGGCGTAGTTATCAGTTTGCTCATTTCTCATCGACGGTCGCTCCTGTCCACAGGTTGGTCACGCCGCGGACGCGAGTTTCACACTTCGACATTGGTCAGCACGCTGCTTCATCTTGACGAGCGGGCGGTCAACGAGCTTTTGGAACTCTACAGCAAAGAATTCGGCCCCGGTCCGGCGCGGTACGCTCGCCGGACGCTTGCGAAATGGAAGGTGGGAAAGGTACAGCCCGCGACTCAGACATACGAACGATTTCTCGTGCATCTGCCGAAGGTGATGTCATATGACCTAAAGTGCGAGGTCTTGCGGCATTTCATGGAAGAATACGCTGCCAAGGACGATTACGAACTGGACGTTCACACCGATGATTGGGCCGAAAAGCTGGATCCGCTCGTCGTGCAAATCATCGATAAGGCCTTTACCGCGAATCTGCCCGCCGAGGTCGAGAGAAAACTGCAGTGGCTCGGTGACGGAGACATGCAGGCCGCCCGGCATCTTCTTCGTGCATCGCAGGCCGAAGAGAGCAGGATCATGGTTTCGATGCTCCACGAAGAATTTGGAAATCTGGATCGGGTTCTTGCAGAAGGACACCTAAAACCAAAGGTGACACACGTGCTAGAATTTCCCTACGGCACGATAAAGCTGAACGTCAAAAGGAGAATTTCCCAAAATGGATGACGAAAGCACCGAACTGGTCCCCAAAAAACAATCTCTTTTCCCGCTATCGGCGGACGATATAGTCGATAACGCTCTGCAGAATTTGGACGAGTCACAAGCCCGCCGCGTGACCGAAAAAGCCGCCGATGAAATCGTTCGGCTCGCGGTCGAAAAGCGAAAAGCCGAATATCGCAACTCGGCAGCCCAGGAAGAAATGCACAACCTAATAAACAACGCCAATCTTCTCGATCAAAAGGTCAGCGATTACAAGATCAACAGCACTTTCGAAACCGCATCAGGCACGACAAATGTTGAGATTAGAAAATCGCCATTTTCTTCCGTTCATCTACTATTGATCGCGGCGATCGTCATCGTTGCCGTTGTCGTATTTTTTGCTTTCGGAAGATAGGTAACGAGGCCTGCGTTACGCTGACTTATCAACCGAATATCCGCTCATGCCCATGATGAGCTGTCGCGTCCGATCATACACAAACATTAATCACCGGAAGTGTTGACGATCATCTGATATTTCTTCTGCTTAGCTTTCCAGCGGTCGATGGCGTATTTCTGCATGTCGGGTATTCGGTCCTTCTCGTCAAGTATCTCAAATCCGAGCAGCGTTTCGATTATGTCCTCGAGCGTCGTGATCCCGTCCATTCCGCCGTATTCATCCACAACCAGGGCGATGTGCTCCTTACGATTTATCAATATTTCCCATGCGTTAAATAGGGTGGTGGTCTCTGCTATGTGAACGATCTCACGTTTGATGTCCTTGAGTTTCAGGTCAAACTGGTCCTCGGCGAGCTTCTCAAAAACGAGTTCCCTGAAAACGTAGCCCGTGATGTTGTCTCGATGCTCCTCATAGATCGGGATCCGCGAAAAATGCAGAAAGTCCTTGACCTTGAGAAATTCCTGCAGGGTCATCTCCTCATTTGCGACGACCACGACAACCCTCGGAGTCATGACCTCGGCGACTTTGATGGTCTTAAGCTGAATGAGGTTCTGAATTATCTTATTTTCCTTATCGACAAAGATACCCTCTTCCATTCCAATATTTGCCAGTGCCGATATCTCCTCACGGCTGGTCGTGAGTTCGACATCTTTTCGCGAAAGCAAGCGGGTCAAGAAAGCCGAGATCACTACAAGCGGATATGTAATGAAGATCATGCCCCTGATGGTTCGGGTTGCGACGCCCAGAAGCTCACGGCTGTAATTGGCCCCGAGCGTTTTTGGGATTATCTCGGTCACGACCAGGATCAGGATCGTTAACACAGCGGAAACTACTGCAAAATAAGCATCGCCAAAAACAAAACCGGCCTGTGCCCCGACGCCTGCGGCTCCCACCGTGTGTGCCACAGTGTTAAGCGAAAGTATTGCCGACAGCGGCTTATCGATGTCTTTTTTCAGGTCGAGCATCGCGTCTGCCGCCGCCACCCCTTGCGCGGACTGGCCCTTAAGGTACGAGTTTGGGAGCGAGAGCAGGACCGATTCCATTATCGAGCATATAAATGAAACGATAAGGGCGATAGAAAGATAGATCAGTAGTAGCGTCATTTAATAACTAAGAAACGAAAGAAGGTGATGGCAAAAATGAAGGCATCACCTTTTGTATTCGCAATTAACGAGGCCGAAATCCGTGCGCCATATCGAAATTATAGAGGTTCTAGGTCTTGATTGCATCGAGCCGGGCGTCTTTACATAGCTTAAGCAGCTATACTATCTGCGTCTTAGGAACAGTGTTGCCGGCTCACTCTGTCAATCGAATATCCGCTTATCGAACGGAAATGGTTCGATCTCGAGGATTTCTACATTCCTAAACTCAGCGTGATGTGGATTGATCAGAAGGTTATGGTCCCCTCTGGTTACGGCCGATGGGACTTGAAGCACACAATTTTTGGAAGCGAGGACGAACAGGTCGCCTACAGCCTGAGTCTCGGTCCTATAAGGAAAGGCATTCCAGCCAGCAGGCAGATCTTTTTCGTTGAGTTTCTGCACGGAAATGTCGTCAGGCAGGTGAATCGTCGTCATGACGTAGTCCGGGGGCAGGGTAGCCAGAGTGAGGTGTACAGCAACCTCGGCCATTGCAAGAGAGCGATTTGATGCTGTATAGATCAATTCGACACCGACAGAATTCCATCTTGCCCCTTTTAACGCTGCTCCCTTGCCGGAGAGCGGCGTGGCGAATTTTTCACGTGAAAGTCTGAACACCTCCATCAGGCCAGAATGCCGTAATTGATCCGCGTCAATTCACCGAGGACCAGTTCTTTACCGTACGAATCCTTGAGCAGTTCGATCGGTTTCATCTTTCCTAATGCGAAATTCGGTGTATCGAGCCACAATTTGAATTTTTCCATGTCGCCGAAGACTTCCTTGCCGACATTCGTGACTTCCGCTATCTCGATGATCTTCTCCGATTGAAGGGGCTTGAATTGTTTTGACGTTTGCTTGTGGCGATGAAGCGATTTGGTCGATATTCCCAGTACGGCAGCCCAATCACCTTCGCTGAAGGGCGTCACGTTCCTGATCAGGTCAAACAAGGCGTAAGGAACCCCGGCGCGTATGACCGAGATCATCAGCATCTTGTCGGAGAGAAATTCGCTATAGGTAATGCCCGCTTTCCAAGAACCAGCCTTTTCCTTGCCGATAGAAGGTTTGACGAGCAGCCCAATTTCCCTATCCAATTTTTGCTTTATATCCATTTCCTGTAAAACCTCGCAATCAGCGACATTTGTCCAATATTATAGGACCTATGTCCGTTGAATGCAAGAGCTGATTCGCTGACGATTCTTCAGAGTTCTTCCTGGGCAAATTTCGAAGTATCTGAAGTTCGCTGATCAGGCTCCGCCATCGACGATGAAGCGGCAACGCCATTGAACGACGAGCAAGTTTACGTTTTTGCTCTAAACGACCTAATATAGTGATGAGTCCAGCTGTACAAATAGGACAGAAAATAACAAGGCAATCGAATGACAGAAAAATCCAAGATCTACTACACGTTGACGGATGAAGCACCGTTTTTGGCGACGCATTCCCTCTTACCGATCCTAAAAGCGTTCACGAGCACCGCAAATATTGAGGTCGAAGTTCCGGATATTTCGCTCGCGGGAAGAATTCTGGCCAACTTCCCTGAATACCTGAAAGACGACCAAAAAGTGCCTGATGCACTTGCGCAGTTGGGCGAATTGGCGACAAAACCTGATGCCAACATCATAAAATTGCCCAACATTTCCGCTTCTGTTCCGCAATTGGAAGAAGCGATCGCCGAGCTTCAGAAACAGGGATTCGCGTTGCCGAATTATCCCGTCGAACCAAAAACCGACGAAGAAAAAGCCATCAACAAGAAGTATGCGCGTGTTTTGGGAAGTGCGGTAAATCCTGTGCTAAGAGAAGGAAATTCGGACCGGCGCGCTCCGAAAGCGGTAAAGAATTACGCGAGGGCAAATCCGCACAGTATGGGCGTTTGGAGTGCGGATTCTGAAACATCTGTCGCTCACATGAGTTCCGGAGATTTCTTTGGAACTGAGAATTCGACGACGGTGAAAGCGGATGTACAATTCAGGATCGTCTTCTACGGAAATGACGGTTCCGAAAAGGTTTTGAAAGACCTTGCACCGCTAAAAGCAGAAGAGGTGATCGATTCGTCTGTCATGGATCTTTCCGCCTTGAGATCTTTCGTAAAAGAAGCGATCAACGAAGCCAAAGAAAAAGACGTTCTGCTTTCGGCACATTTGAAAGCAACCATGATGAAGATCTCCGACCCGATCATATTCGGCGCGATCGTCGAGACCTATTTCAAGGACGTTTTTGAGAAATATAAGGATACTTTTGCGGAACTAGACGTCAATCCAAATTACGGATTAGCCACACTCTATGAAAAGATCGCCGGCCATCCGCGGGAAGAAGAGATCAAGGCGGACATCGCGAAGACGATCGAGAATGGCCCCCGGCTTGCGATGGTAAATTCGGACAAAGGGATCACGAATTTCCACGTTTCGTCAGACGTGATCGTGGATGCTTCGATGGCGTCCTTGGTACGCGGCGGCGGGAAGATGTGGAATAAGGACGGCAAAGAAGAGGACACTGTTTGCATTATTCCCGACCGGGCATACGCGGGTTTCTACGATGCGGTCATTCAGGACATGAAGAAAAATGGAGCGATCGACCCG
>JBGTBC010000029.1:0-1505 GCA_041749555.1 Pyrinomonadaceae bacterium
CGGTGCTCTATGGCTCGTCCGAAGCCAGGCAAGTGTCGAAGACGTTTCCTGGATGAGGGCGATGATCCCGCATCACTCGATCGCGATCTTAACCAGCGAACGAGCTAACATCACAGACCCGCGTGTAAGAAAACTCGCCGATGAGATCATCGAAGCTCAACGCAGAGAGATCGAGGAAATGAAGTCGTTGATAAATGACCTTGAGCGTAAATAATAGGTGCCTAATGACTTCGCACTGTCACCAGTCACCCGTTACTTGTCACCTGCTCACCGCTCACCTATCCAGGTTCTTCTTTAACTGGACGATGAAGGAGCGGACTGCGGTTGCGTCGGGGCTATTGGGGAAGATCGTGAGAAATTCTTCGTAAAGGTCGATAGCTTCGGCGTACATCTTTTGATTTTCCAGGATGAGCCCGAGGAACTGATAGATGACGGATGCGTCGGGAGCTCCCGCGAGCTGTTTGAGGGCGGTTTTGAGGTATTTTGTGGCCTCGATATAGAATTCGGATTCGGCTTCAAAGGCACCGGAACCGGCAGCGGCCTCGGCTTTCTCTTTGTAGAGCAATCCAAGGCCGGTATATGCCTCAGGCTGAAAACCTTTGCCTTCCGTTATCGAACGGCGGAATGCCGCGATGGCCTTTTCTTCGTCGCCATTCTCTTTATGAATGCGGCCTTCGACCGCGGAGGCCTCGGCATAACCGGGCCGAAGCCGTCTTGCCGCCGCGATAGCCTTTTTTGCTTCGTCGAGGTCGTCCGCCTCCATCAGCACGCGGGCCAGGGCGAGATAGGCCTGTGGATAATTCGGCCGCAGCTGGATCGCTTTGCGATATGCCTCGGCCGACTGCTCGCGGTCAACAAATGCGAGGCGTTCGCCATTCTGGTAAGCGAGTTCGGCCTCATCAGTTGTCTTAACAAGGGCGACCTTGATCGCACCGCGTTGGACCGCCGTAACAGGCTGGGAAACTTCCTTGAATCCCGCTGCCCTGACGCGCAAGCTATGTCTTCCGGTGGTAACGGTCCTGATTTCGAGCGATCCGGTTTCGTCCGTAGTGCCGTAACGAACGTCGTCGAGCCAAACAGTTGCTTTGGACTCCGTATTAATGGTGATCGTCCGAAACTGCGTGGCCGGTGCCCGCTTAGTCTGGGCCGACACAGACACGGCGGCGATCAAACAGACCGCAAAGCCAAAACAGAACAAAGCTCTTTGAAAATTTAGATTCATCTATACCCTATACGCAATTATACAACTTATTCGACGCAGCGTAATTTTCGATGGTTGTCAGGATTCTTCGTTTCCGGGATAACCGATATTGAGGCCCTGACATTGCCGACCCACATTAAACTTGATTTTTACGCACGCAAAACTATAATGAATTGTTTGTGGCTGGGTAGCTCAGCTGGTTAGAGCGCGGGATTCATAACCCCGAGGTCGGGAGTTCAAGTCTCCCCCCCGCCACCACATTTATAGCCTTGCTACCTCGGTAACTGCCGCCTTCCTTGTCCAG
>JBGTBC010000030.1:0-8147 GCA_041749555.1 Pyrinomonadaceae bacterium
ACCCCGAACGCCGCTCCCATTCCGGCGCCGACGGCTGCACCTACCGGACCGCCTACCACGGCGCCAACTACCGCACCGGCTCCGGTCGCACCGCCGACCTTGATCACGTCAGATTTCGTCGAGCTTTGCCCCAATGCGGTCCCTTCGGCGTCGACACTCTTGATGTTATCGCCTTTGACCGCCATTACCTCGATGAGCGTCCCGTTAAAATTGCTCCATCGATCGTCATTCAGGACAATTCGGTCAAAGGAAAGGAGCATTTCGCTGCGGCCTTTGACCTTTCCGGGTTTTGCGATTTTGGCGATGCGTCCTTCGATCACCGCGCCGGAGATCTCTGACGGTGAAATAACCCGGGCCGTAAATTTTTGGCCCTCCCGGCTTGTTTCGGTATTAAGGTCATCCTGTAATTCCAGGATAAGCTCAGTTTCGCTCGGTATTATGATGACTGGACCGTTTTGAAACTGGTTACTGATCGAGGCGGTCATGACCTGAGGTACCGCGGTATCCGAGGTGTCTGCCGGCTCAACCTCAGGCTCAGGGTCCGGATCTGTTTTTATGGCTACCGAATCGTTGGAAACATGTGCAGTGCTTTGGTAAACGGACGCCGTGTCTGTATAGGCCGGTGCGGGCTGTTGAGTGGCGGCGGCTACCACTCCGCGTTTCGTCAGATCGGTGGGCATCGCAGACTCAAAGGAGCGTCGTTCATAGCCGGTCAGGTAGCCTGATTCGAATCCTTGTTGGTAACCGTCTCGGTAATCCTCGAGCGAGCCATAGTCTTTATTGTATGCCCGATCCGCTTTTGTATACTCGGAATGCCGTGAATAGCTTTGCATCTGACCGTCGATAGAATCACGATATCCCGACATATATCCATCGGAATAACCTGTGCGATACCCGCGTTGAAGAGCGACCCCCTCACTTGTCTGCCCGATCGCTGCCGAGGCCAAACTAGTAGGTATTACAAGGCTGATTAATACTATGCTTAAGAAGGATGCTCGCAAATTCTTTATCAACTTCATTAATATGTTCTCCTGTGTCAACGGGCTGTCTGATGAGAAATACGAATAACTGCATACGTTTATACACGAAAACCTGATTTTATACAAGAACTTTCTTTCAATATTCTATTGTAAGTTTCACAGCGTTATTTTCAGCATATGCTTAATACTTCGCGCTTCCTTTTCGGAATGGAAGAGGCGTTCCATTGAGAAAATGTACTGCGGCCATGTAAGAAAATTGACTTAAACATCCGCATGAAAAATGGCGGATCGCATGATCCGCCAAACAAAGGGCACCTAAGATACTCTTTCGAAATAAATACGACATTCTGACGGAAGTTCCATCAGAAATTCAGTTTAGTAAACATCCATTATCGCATTGGCATTGCGGACCACTATCCGGCCATCAGTCACAATTTTATAAGGGCGTCCGCCGTCGCGCAACCGAAAGTTCGCCCGGTTCTCATCACCGCTGATCCGAGTGAGTTGAATGCCGTCACCCCGGATATTGCTACCTGTAACATCAAGGTCCGCCGAAACCAGTTCCGGGAGTGAGAGCATTACTGAACCGTCGTCCGATCTGGCATTCAATGTGCGGAAATCGCCCTCAAGATTTATCGAGCCTTCTCCTGACTGGACATCGATATCGCCGTTAAATCCAATCACTCGAACACGTCCGTCGCCGCTAATGACCCGAAGCTTGCCGTTTACATCCCGCACATTTATTGGATCGTCTGATCCCGCCAGCTCAACATCGCCCGAGACCCCCTCGATCCGGATTTCTCCACTAGCGTCGATCTTCAGGTTGGATTTCCTGGGTACGAATATTTCGATCCGTATGCGATTCTGGTTTGAAAACAAACGGCCGCTCCCGGTGTCGGCATCGGCGTTGAGCACTGTCAGGTTCACAGCCGAATCGGAATGGCTTTCTTTGATGTCGAGAGGCTTATCGTCGCGGGAGCTGGAAAACTGGGTAACCCGGTATTGGACCTCGTTCCTGTCCCATCCGCGTACACTAACGGAGCACCCTTTTGCATCGACGGTCACTTTTGGCACTCCGTTTACTGGGATCGAGTCACTCTTTTTTTCCACTCGTTGAACCGAAGGTAAGAAAGAAATATCACCGATCCTGGCTAATGCATCAATTTGAGCGAGAATTTCGGGGCGTACGGCCTCGGCAGCAAGCTTTACGGACTCGGCTGTGATCTTTGCGATCTCGGGCCCCATTTTGTCGAACTGGATCCTCGCGTCGGCCATGGCTTTTTGCGAGATCTTTGCACTGTCCTTAACAGCTTGTGCCACTTCCCTATTGATCCGGGCCGAATCAATAGCCGAAAGGTCGCCGTCAAACTTTTCCCAACTATCATCACCGGCTTCCTTATTAGGAAGCAGATTTGTTGCAGGCGACAAGGACTTGCCATCGCTTTTTCGGCCTATCGTTAAAGTGCCGTTGACGCTATTCAATCGAACATCGGCTTCGCCGCTGCCCAGCTTTCCGTAGAGGTCGCGGCCCACATATTTACCTTTCCGTACCGGCAGGCCGAAGTCGTTCGTGATGCTGCCGTTCAGTGAATCAGCCTTCACGGTCGCATTCGAGTCCGACGGGATGGTCAGGTGCACTTTGCCGTTGACCGTGTCGAGCGAGATCTTGCTGCCGCTTTCAAGCCTTTCAAAATCTGCATTCACCGTTCCGTTAACTGTGGAGAGACGTGCAGTTCCACGAATATTTGAAGCATTGACCGAACCGTTAACAACCGAGACTCGAGTGACATTAGTAAAGTCAGAGACCGTGACGGTACCGTTAACAGACTCGACCTCATTGAGTACGGCACCACGCGGGACCATTAGACGAAATTCGACCGTTAGCCGGCCGTTATTTCGCCATTGATCATTATTCTGCGATTTCCAGTTTCTGTAATCACTTTCAACGCTGAATAGATCCCCTCGCGAGTCGATACGGATCTCAACCCCTGACAAACGCTCCCTGGTATCCGCGGTCTTGGTATACGATAACTTTACCTCGTTTCGGTCCCATCCTTCGACCGTGATCGGGCCGTTTACATTCGAAATGCGCACGCGCCCATTAGCATTTAACGGGTAAACTTGCTCGAATTTTTCCGTTTCGTCCTGAAGTCTTTCGATCGGCAACGGGGCTTCCTGAAGACTTACATTTACTTCGGGATTGCCCGCATCCTGTGACGAAAAAACCAACCCCGCGAAAAGTACTGTATATAACCAACTCATGATAGCTGCTCCTGACTCTAAAACTTGACTAGGATCCCAATATTTCCCTTATCTACGAGCAATACACCATCGGCGGCATTTTTGTGACATATTTTTCTCAAATTTGTCGGTCGTCTCGAGAATCTCAATTTACTAGTAGTCGGCCCACGTCAAAGGTAGTGCCTCTTTTCTGGATCATAATTTTCGAACCCACTTTATGGGCATTTAACAAATCCTTGTGTTAGTATTAACGTTTTCGTTTTACCGGTAAGACGAACCGCCTGACCAAAGACCTCTGACGATAAATGCGCTCGTCAATTCAAAATCCATAGACATTACGTTTGATGATCGAAAGAGAGACAATACTGCCAATGCACCCATCCGACGAAATACATCATTCGATCGCCGATGCGGACGATATGGAAGAGGTATGGGACCCCAGTATATCGGTCACCGATGTATTAATAAATCTCGTTCGGCATCCTGCTCAAATAATAACCCGTTGGAATTGGAAATCGGCATCGTTAGGTGCGATCCTTAGAGCCTCATTTTATTTCACGGTCTATCAGGCCAGCCGGGAATCGTGGTTGGTAACTCTTACTGCGGTACTGGTTGAGCTTACTTTTCGGTTTCTCACCACGGGGATCTCGGGAGCTGTCGTTCAGTCATTTCGTAAGGCCCAGCCCGTTTGGGCGGCAAATCTGATCGTATCGATAATGCTCCCCGCGTTTAGCCATACAGTCGAGTTTTTTACTCATTACGCACAGGAACGATACTTTTTCGATATATTTGCTGCCTCAGAAAACAGCGTGGCTCGTCAGCGGGCATTTGCTATCTCGGTCCTTTTTTCGGTGATCTCGGCGTTGTTCAACCTATTTGCGATGAAGCACGGCGTTTTGCTTGTAGGGGCAGGCGAAGAAACCAAATCATTCATAGACGACATTAAACGAATGCCCCGTATGGTCGGCGAATTCACCGCTTTTCTGCCGGTTTTGATCTCCAAATACATAGAGTCTGGAAAGCTTTTTAGAGCTTTAGGTGCTTTCGTTGCTTTCGGTTTGGGCGTCGGAGCAATCCTGGGGACTTTTCGGACTAAATGGGAATGGGCTTACCGAACAGCGGCGGGGGCATGGGTCGTCCTGCTGTTCGCGGTTGTCCTGACATTTGTGATCCGCTATTACCTCAAGCGCCAAGGTAAAATGTATCGTAAGCGATATTGACATCGATTCTCACTCTATTCTTCTTGTATTCTACCTATAGACAATGCTCGAATTAGTCTTCGCAAACCTCAGGGTTCGGCCGTTTCGCACGCTAATTAGCGTCGTTGGAGTCGCCCTCGGTGTGATCCTGGTGATCCTTTTCACCGGGTTGGCCCGAGGTATGACAAACGACCTGGCCAAGCGGGCAGCAAACTGGAAAGCCGAGATTGTCTTCACCCGCCCCGGCGGTATGGACACCATGAGCTCAAATGCAGCGGTGAATGTCGAATACGCCGCTCGGCTGCTACAGATCGAAGGTGTCAAAGGCACCGTTCCCGTTCTTAGATACGTTTCCTCGGATTCGAGAGGCCGATTCGGCATACGGCAGGTCGATGGTGTCGACTGGGAGCCTTTTGCAGCGATGAATGGCATTGATATGGTTGAGGGCCGAGCAGCAACCGCCATTGATGAGGTAGTCGTCGATCAACGCCAGGCCCAGGACGAGAACTTGAAGATCGGGGATACATACGAGCTTTTTGGCGGCAATCAATATCGCATTGTCGGGATCTTTTCTCCGCCGTCGGGATCCCGGACCAAGCTATCGTTAGCAGGGCTCCAGGACGCCATCCAGACCGACAAATGCACTTACATTCTCGTAAAAGTTGACGACGGCGCCGATGTCGACGCAGTAGCCGCCCGAATCAACGAGACACTCCCAGGGAATAAGTTAAATCTGACCCGCGACTTGATCATCGATGCCCAGGAACGCCTTCCGGGCCTTAATACCTTTTTGCGGGTGCTCGTTGTTCTCGCGGGATTTGTCAGCACCATCTTTGTGTTGCTTTCCATGTACACTACCATTACCGAACGCCGAAAGGAGATCGGCATACTTAAATCTCTCGGTGCCTCTACATCGTTTATTATCGGCACTATCGAGGGCGAGGCCTTCGTCATCGGCGTGCTCGGTATTGTCTTCGGTTTTATTTCTTCCTTCGCCGCAGCCCACTTGATTGGCAGCCAGTTTGGCCTCGCGTTTGAATTCAGCACCGGCTGGATACTGACCGCCACCGCCATCGCCGTCGGCGGCAGCCTCGCGGGTGCCCTCTACCCCGCTTGGCGCGCATCCAAGATCGATCCGGTCGAGGTGATGGTGAATGAGTAGCCCATTCAGGGGGCGCATGAACCGGTTGAAGCTCCGTTTCCCAATATACCCGCCCAATATCGATAATATTGCGGGCACCGTCAGTAGAATCAATGCAGTATTGAGGTTAGGTTCTTGCGCGCCAGGAGTTGGCATTTCATCCTGGCGAATGATAGCTAGTATTTCAGATCCACCTATTACCACATATCCCCACGCAACCACACCAGAGATTCCCCATTGTGTTGGGTTGAAGAATCCGATAGCGGTCCCGGTCAGAAAGAAAAAGAGTGCGGCGATCGTAATGCGTATCGCTAGGGATTCTTCTAAACCGAATCGTGAGAAAAAGAAATGCAATCCGCTCACTCCTTCGGAGAAAAAGAAACTCAATCCGATAAATCCGAGGAGAAATGCCAAGGAAGTAAATCCGACACCTTTTAGATAGTTCATTTTCCCGTCAAATTCCTAAAGAATAGTTACCATACACTTATTTTGGTTTTTTTGATCATTGGCACACCCTTGTGTATCGCTTGATAAGTTTGCCCGCACGGCTTTTCCGGCGGAGATTCGCCCTTTTCGCAAGTGTGTCGGGTTATGGACATATGGACAAAAATAGTTCGAGCACACGACGCAGGGTTTACCGGTGGTTCTTTGTTGGTATCGCCTCCGTATTTTCCTGCAAACATTAAGCACCGTCCTTAAGCGCAAAATTCACGAAAATCTTGTTATTTATCAGCGGGTGGATTATCCTGTGTTTATCGTTGCATAGACGCAACATAGTGTTGCAATTAGCACGGAAGATATGTTCGTATGGGAAATCTTAGCCTTGTAAAAAGTTTATCCTATCTCCGCGAGGAACAGAAATATACAGACGAGATCGTGCTCGAGACATGGGGTATTGCCTTAGTGCGGGGCAGTTTGGCTGAGATAGCGGGCGAGCCTAGTTCCGGCAAAACGAGCATGCCGTTAAATTTGCTTTCAAAACTCACCCAAACGGGTGAGATATGTGCAGTGGTCGATTCGGCAAACGGCTTTGACCCGTGTTCGGGCGTTCTCGCCGGGGTCGAGCTCGAAAATCTATTGTGGGTAAAATGCAGCGGCGATATCGAAAAGGCATTTATGTCCGCCGATATGCTGGTCCAGGCAAAAGGGTTTGGGGCCGTCTGGCTAAATCTCAACGGCCTCTCTCAAAAGCAACTGCGCATGGTGCCGAAAACCTACTGGTACCGTTATCGCAACCGGATCAAGGAAACGCCAACTATCTTTATCGTTACCGCTGCCGAACCGATCGTCGGCTCGGCCTCGCAGCGGTCTTTTAACTTTAGGCGTGACCGGGCCGTCTGGTCAGGCAGCGGCCGATACAAGCTGCTCAGGGAATTTCACCTAAGCTGTCATTCTCGAAAAGGAAATTTCACGCAAAAGCGTGGGACACTTGATAACATGCCTGTTGCCACCATTAACTCTAGTAATATCAGCTATTTACCTGCGGCACTTGCTGTCCCAAAAGTGTCCCGCCGTGGGACACTTTCAGGCCTCGGGACGGTGCCTGAACATAGAGAGCTGCGTTTTTCCGGCGCCCCGCTGCCTATAAAGATCGAGTTCGATTACACGGAGGTTTAATGCAAAAGCCCGACCGTGAGGAAGGGCGATACACGATTGCTCATGTTGAGGGTTACGCCCTTACTCACGTGCGGGCTTGTGCACTAGATTTATATGCCCAGACTATACGCATGCATCATCTCCCCTGACCCAAAGCGTGATCGCGGTGCTTTGGCGGCGGCGGCGCGTGAGTTCTCATATTCTATCGAGATGCTCGAGGATGGCGTTGTATTTGATGTCAGCGGACTTGAAAGGCTTATCGGCAAGCCGCCGCTGATCGCCGAAAAGATCCTCGAACAACTTCGCACCCAAAACATCCCCGGCAGCATCGCGGTGGCCGAAACCGTCGATACGGCTTCCCTGCTGGCCCGGCAAAAGAAGGGCATCGAGCACGTCATCCATCTTCCAGACTCTTTCCAGAAGCTGCCGCTTAGAGATCTGGAGATCGAGCAGGATACGCTCAATGTTTTTCATGATCTTGGCTTTCGCCGTGTTGAGGACCTGCTCGCAATACCCCGTGATGAACTGATCAGGCGATACGGCCGCGAATTTGAGAAAGTCGTCAAAACCATTGAACAACAGGGCGAGCGATTACTCACGCCGAACGTTAAGGAGAACCACGTGGCTTGGGCATATGATCTCGACTTCCCTGTCGAGGATTTCGAGCAGCTTATCTTTATTCTCAATCACGGTTTGGACAAGATATTCGCCGAGGTCCGTCATCACGGCTTCAGCACCGAGCACCTTGATATAACATTTCGGCTGCAGAATAAGACCGGCCGCGATTACGAAATAAAAACGTCATTCCCGACGCTCGATAAGACCTTCTGGCTAAAGCTTATAAACCTGCGGATCTCGATGGACCCGCCCGAGGCAGGCATTATGGCGTTTCGCGTAACCGCGTATTTTACCAAGCCGCGGCCTGCCCAGCGTGGGCTTTACGCCGTCACGCGCCCCGAACCCGAAAGCCTGCTGCTGACCGTCGGCAAG
>JBGTBC010000031.1:0-2070 GCA_041749555.1 Pyrinomonadaceae bacterium
GCCGTAGGCTGCTAATAATTCTGTCGGCAGGGGCCCTTTTGGCCTGTTGGGTCGTATTTTCTCCATTTCTGGCTAAAAACCTGATCGTGGAACATCCGCTCGAGAAGGCCGACGCGATAATGGTCCTAAGCGGTTCTGCCGCCTACAAAGAACGGACCCGATTCGCCGCAGAACTTTTCGCCCAGGGAATAGCTCCTAAGATCATTATTTCCGACGATGGCGGCAGGGGCGGATGGTCACCTGCTGATCAGGCAAATCCGCCTTTTGTAGAGCTGGCCCGTCGACATTTGATCCAAAATGGCGTTCCTTTAGAGGCCATCGTCCAGCTGCCCGGCGAGATGACGGGCACAGATAGCGAGGCAAAGGCACTGTCGGAATTTGCCGGGGAACAGCCGATAAGGTCGGTACTGATAGTTACATCGCCGTATCACACCCGCCGGACGTATAACGCATTTATCAATGTGTTTGCCGGTCGAGATATAAATGTAGGCATCGTTTCGCCGCCGATCGGGCCGCGTTCGCCGGAGCCTGGGTTCTGGTGGCTGAGCGGAGCGGGATGGCAGAATGTGGCGGGGGAATATGTGAAAATCCTCGGCTATTGGCTGTTTTATTGAGAGGCCCTCCCATCGGCTAATTCCCCGGAAATATTATGCAGGAAATCGCAGTGCAGCACAGCAGGGAAGTCGCAAGCGGCGACAGGTTCGAGTTTGGCAAGAACTGGGCGGCGTTTTTGTCCGTTCTCGATGACGAACGTATCTCAACCGCCGAAGCATCGCTGAAGGAGATGCTCGAATGCGAGGATCTCATGGGCAAGAGTTTTCTTGACATCGGTTCGGGCAGCGGACTTTTCTCTCTTGCGGCTCGCCGTTTGGGGTCGAAGGTTCATTCCTTTGATTTTGATTCAAATTCATTTGCCTGCACCCAGGAATTGCGTCGGCGATATTTTCCCGGCGATGCCGATTGGCGTATCGAGCAGGGGTCAGCATTAGACTCCGAATACCTTAACAGCCTTGGTAAATTCGACATAGTTTATTCGTGGGGCGTACTTCATCATACAGGCGAAATGTGGCGTGCCCTGGAGAATGCCGTTATCCCGGTATCTGATGGCGGCAAACTATTTATCGCCATTTACAATGACACCGGCACCCAGGCGAAGCGTTGGCATTGGATCAAGAAAACTTATTGCCGCCTGCCCGGACCGCTAAAAACGCCCTTTGCAATTGCGGCAATAGCTCCGCAAGAGCTCAAGGCGCTCGCGCGGTCAATAGCCACGCTCAGCCCGATGAGCTATATCCGCTCGTGGACCTCATACAAAAACGGCCGCGGCATGAACCGCTGGTACGACATAATCGACTGGGTGGGCGGATATCCTTACGAGGTCGCGACGGTCGATGAGATATTCGATTTTTATAAAGAACGCGGATTCGGCCTCAGGAAAGTAAAAAGCGGCAAAGTCGGACTTGGCTGCAATGAGTTCGTTTTTGAACGCAGTGCGTAGAGATGTCATAGCTACCGTGGATCTCGTATTACACTCTCAGCCCGTTAACCATATCTCAGAGTCGGTTTTTGCTGCGCGGATGCAACATTTGAAAGTAGCATTGCCATGCGCATGATGATAGCCGCTGATTTCATCCAAATGAACACGCCGCCGATAACTGTTATGTTTGCCATATAGCATTCTTTCGTTTACTCGCCTTTCTTAATGAACATGTGGACGGCCCGCTCGCCGGGAATCATTTTGTCCACGTGATAGCCGAGTTCGCGAAGGTTTAGCCCGGCGAGAAGCGGTTCGCCTTTGCCGAGGAACATTGGCCGCAATGCGAGGTGAAGTTCGTCTATAAGACCTGCGGAGAGATATTGCCGGATCGTAGCCGCACCACCGCCGATGCGAACGTCGAGGTCGCCCGCGACAGCCTTTGCTTGCTCAAGAGCTGAGTGAATTCCGTTTGTCACGAAGTGAAATGTCGTACCGCCTTTCATCACAAGCGGCTCTCTGGCGTAATGTGTTAGGACAAATGTCGGCACATGATACGGCGGCTCTTCGCCCCACCAGCCGTTCCAGTCTTCGTT
>JBGTBC010000032.1:0-17872 GCA_041749555.1 Pyrinomonadaceae bacterium
GTGAGCGGAAACGGCTGGCCTCCCTGCGTAAATGTCCCGGTCAATTCCGTCCGTTCTTTGTTCAGGACGCCTTCATAGACGACCTCGACCGACTTGATCTCCACACGCACGGCATCAATATTGACCGTGATCGAGTCAATCGGGATGGTTGCGCCCTGATCAAGGCTGTCCAATTTACCCGCGTAAACTCCCGCATCCGATTTCGTCACGGACAGAACCAGCCGAAGCTTCGTTCCACCGGCATCAAGCGTACCTTGCCACGAACCTTCAAAACCTCTCGCCGGGGTTTGGCCAAATGCTGGGCACAAAAGGCCGATCAGAAACAGAAACATCAATAAGCTATTCTTCATATCTTTCACTTTAGTTTGCTAAAGAACAAGCTATAACACTGTTCCCAGTCATCTAACCAGCCGAGGAAATAGGGCTCCGATCACTTCAGATTCTTCTTAAAGAAATCGAGCGTTCGCTCCCAGGCTAATTTGGCCGCTTCGGCGTCGTAGCGTGGGGTTGTGTCATTGTGAAATCCGTGCTGCTTGCCCTCGTACATAAAGCTCTCAAACTTTTTGTTGTTTTCTTTCAGAGCCGCTTCGTAGGCAGCGATGCCGGCGTTTACCCCCTGGTCGTTTCCGGCGTACTGGAACGATAACGGTGCGGCGATCTTTGGAACATCGGCGACGCCGGCCTGGCGGCCGTAGAAGGCTACTCCGGCATTAAGGTCTTTGCCAAGCCGAACAGCCAGCTGATTTACCATTCCGCCGCCGAAGCAAAAACCAACCGCACCTAACTTCCCGGTGCTGTCGGAGCGCTTCTTAAGCCATAAAGCCGCCGCGACAAAATCCTCGGTCATCTTTTTGCCGTCAACCGTGCGAAACAAGGCAACCCCTTTTTGCTCATCGCCGGGATATCCGCCGACCGAGGTTAGTCCGTCAGGGGCAAATGCCATGTAACCCGCTTTTGCAAGGCGTCGTGCCACGTCCTCGATATACGGATTGAGTCCGCGATTCTCATGGATTACGAGCACGCTGGCAAATTTCTTGCCTTTCGATGGTTTCGCAAGGTAGCCCTTGATCGTGCCGTTGCCGGCCGGCGATGACACACTCTCGTACCCGACCTTTATGTCTTTGTCGTCCGGTTTGATCGTCTGAGCCCAGGCAAAGTTCGGGGTCAGGCTCTCGAATATGGCTGCCGCCGTCAGACCGCCGATCGCGAACCTCCCGATATGATTCATAAACGAACGACGGTCCATATCTCCATGCTGGTATTCGTGAAATAGATCCAATAATTCCTGCGGATATTCGTCTGCGGTTTTGCGTTCCATGGTTTCTCCTTGTACCGAAAATAATACTTGAGGCCGCAAATGTGTTCAAACGCAGACCAGCAAATAAGTTTTACCAGTTCCGCTCGCGGGGAATAGCCGTGACGGCTATCGTATTACTCTGTAGAGCAGGTAAACCCCTCGCTTCATCAAAAGGTCACAGTCTGTACAAACCTGTTCGGTGCTGATCACGAGGCTGCCGGCGGGTGCCCTGACTCCGTAAGGCTGGTGGACAAATTCGGACGTATCTCTCCCTTCGGTCGTTGCATACCAGTAGGAATGGATGTATGCCGGTCCCCAGTATGCGTCAACAAGATAGATCGGACGGTTAGGCATGGCTACCGCCGCATCGTATACGTCTTTATAAGCGGCATCGAAAACGTAACCACGGAGCGGCCCACGTTCATAATACTTGAAATGAAAGTAACCGGCTTCGACCACCATACCGGCCATTAGAACTATTAAGACTGCGGCCTTAATTCCAAGCCATGCCCGGGGATGCAGCGAGAGCTTTTCCTCCGGAGTCACCATATTACGCTTTGGACCCGCTACCTCTGTGAGCCATTCAATGGCCGGGATCATTAATAAGAACAGAAATACCGGGAAGGCTATCATCCTCAACGTATGAAGAGGATCTAAAGTTAGCGACGCCGGCACAACAGAGGCCAGGGCACCGAAAACGACAAATCGCCACCAGGCATTGTGTCGATATCGCAGGACAATAACGACGACGCCGGCAACAGCCAGAAGGAACGCGGCAAAATAGAAACTGCCCAGCGCATCCGGTATATGATGGCGCGGATTGATATCCCCGCGAAACAGAAGCAGATGCGGATTGAGGTCTTCGAAGAACCGGTAGATGAATCTTGGGAATATCTCCGCCCACGTGCTTGTCGGCTTTATATACGAGATCAGATAAAACCGGGTGGTCAGGCCGGGATTCTGCAGGTTGAAAACGATCAGCGGTAGCATCGTTACCGCAAAAACCACCCAGGTTTTACCGATCGAGATCATTCTCTTCCTATCGGTTGCGAATGACACGAGGCCGAGGGCAAGCAGCGGTGACAGCACCCTCCCGATCGTGTACGAATATGTAAGGAGGGAAAGCGTAAGTGCTATTGCTGTAACGTTTAACCAAGACCACTCGGCTCGCTGATGGGCTTTGTAAACGGCCCACAGAAATAGGGTCACCGCCATTGGATAAAAGAATGTT
Source organism: Pyrinomonadaceae bacterium (assembly GCA_041749555.1). Taxonomy (GTDB): domain Bacteria; phylum Acidobacteriota; class Blastocatellia; order Pyrinomonadales; family Pyrinomonadaceae; genus OLB17. The sequence continues at coordinate 2,529 of JBGTBC010000032.1, forward strand.
TCGAGGACCAGCCGACCTACCTCAAACATCCACGGCGAAGCGAGGGCGACTCCGCCCACAATATAACCGATCAGACGCCGCCCTGTGATCTTTGCAGCGAGTACGCCGAGCAAAAGGTTTGCTCCGAACACACATGCTGCTGCGAAGATCCGCGAGATAAGAATACCGGGGCCGAAAAGTGAGTAAACAAATGCGAGGAGGTAGATCTGTGTAGGGTTTGAGTATTGTGTGAACCCACCCGTATAGAGCTGGAAAAACAGGGGAAACGGCGGGCCGAATTCACCAGCTCCGGTTTGAGATACCAAATATGCGTTGTAAGCCAGGCCCGATTCGTCAACGTAGAAACCAGGTGGGTTGGTTGTGATACCTGTTAGATATAAGAGGAAAAGTGCGGTGATGGCGACAAATGTGATCCATGTGTTTCGCTTGCGGATCACGGCGGTCACGGTTTGGAAATAGGACATTGCAGGAATGTTATGACCTAATTAGGTAAAAGAAAAGCGGTTAAAGTTCATCGCAGGTACCAGTAAACCGGCGATCGATTTTCAACATATTACCGAAATCAAAAAATAATGTCTAAATTGGCTAAACCAGGAACTACTGACCGGATTCCAGATAATGCGACCATCGGCCCGCCAAATCGTTATAATGATAAAAGGGATGAAACCGTAATGAACTTTGAGACGTTTTTTCGCCTGATATCCTACGCGGCCGTATTTTGCGGCTTTTTGTCGTTATGGGTTTCGGGCTCGTTCGGTTTGGTTGTTCCGGGGATATTCTGCCTGGTAATGATCACCTCCTGGTTTCTTGAAGACGGCAAATGGCAAATTTCGGAAAAGGCGGGAACGGCTCTCATCGTACTGGCGCTGCCTGCGTTCATCCTGGCCTGGAAGTTCCAGTTGCTTTCACTTCTTTATGGAGCTGACACGGAGATTGCGGCCGCCCTTGCACTTCTCATACTGTCGCTTTCCGCGATCAAGCTATTGCAGAAAAAGAGCACGCGCGATTGGGTGTTTTTGTACCTGATGTCTTTTTTTGAGGTCATGCTGGCGGCGGGCCTCAGCATTAGCGGGCTATATTTGCTATCGTTCCTCATATATTTGCTTGTGATGGTCTGCGCGGTCATATCGCTTGAGATCCGAAAGGCAGCCATCGCGGTCAGTCGCGTTTCTCCCGGATCCGAAACGTTGAAGACGAAAGTGATGCTGCCGGCAATCGGTCTGCCCGTCACCTCCGTGATTCTGATCGTATTCATAGCTCTTCTCGCCGTTCCGCTGTTTTTTATGTTGCCGAGAGTCGGCGGTGCCGGATTCGGCGGAAATCAGAGCAGCCTTCAAGCTCGGTCCGGGTTTTCTGACACGGTCCGCTTAGGCGGAGTCGGTCTGATACAGGAAAATGACGCGGTTGTGATGAGGGTGAAACTCGATAAGCCTTCGGACACCGGGGGACTGTATTTTCGGGGAATCGCCTTGGATACGTTCGATAATCAGTCGTGGAGCCGATCAGCGGGACGGATCAGGGATCCGTTTGAACGAGATGAGCGTGACTTGATCCAGATGGATAAAGCGTCCAGCCGCGAGGATCTGACCATCCAGACAATTTATTTGGAGCCCCTTGATACGCCTGTGCTGTTTGCGTTGCCGCGGGCGGTTGTTGTTCAGGGTAATTTTAAGGTCCTGTACAAAGATCTTTATGGGGCGGTCAGTTTTGAGCCTACGTTTGAGCGGGTCAGCTACAAAGTGCTTTCGGACCGAAGTACGCCCTCGTCGACGAAGCTTAGGGGCGATGTTAGTCCGTACCCGGCCGATCTGGGAAAATCTCTTCAGCTACCGCCCGTTTTCGATCCACGTATAGCGGAACTTGCGGAAAAGATATCAGAGGGCTCGACCAACCGCTATGACAAAGCGAGAGCAATAGAGACCTTTCTTCGATCCGATTACGGCTATACGCTGCAGCGAAAGGCGAGCGGACGTGAGCCATTGTCCGATTTTCTGTTCAACATTCGCGAGGGGCATTGCGAGTATTTTGCCACCGCGATGGCCATAATGCTGCGGACCCAGGGCATCGCCACGCGAGTCGTTAATGGATTTCATGGCGGCGAATTCAATGATGCCGCGGGCGTTACGATCGTACGGCAGCGAAATGCTCATGCCTGGGTTGAAGTTTATTTCCCCGGAGAGGATGCCTGGGTTTCATTCGATCCCACACCAGATTCCGGCCTAAATGCCGCAGGCTTTGGAGGTGGGATAGCCGGAACGATAAGAAAGTACGCCGAGGCACTCGAAACATTTTGGATCCAGTATTTTGTGGCGTTTGACGATCAGGAACAGCGTTCGTTGGCCCGATCCGTTCGGAGCGGAATGGCTGATTTTCAAGTTTACGGGGCATCCTACCTGGCCATTGCAAAAGACATCATCGGAGGATGGTGGACCGAGGTCCGGGGAGCGGACGGCGGACAGGCCAGGATGCTGGCGATAGCAAAGGGCGTAGGCGTTTTAGTCGGCACCATATTTCTTCTCTTTTTTTTCAGGTGGTTGTTCCAGTGGATTATTCGGTGGCAGATTTGGCAAAAACTGCGGATGGCGGATAGGCCTGGGCGAGGAATTGTGGACTTTTACGAACGAATGCAGGATTTGCTCGCCGAACGCGGGATCCGTCGCGACCCTTCCAAGACGCCGCTCGAGTTTGCTACCGGACTGAACATCCCCGAGGTGGTTAGTATCACCGAAAGATATAATCGTGTCCGATTTGGGCAGCAGGATATCAGCCGGGACGAAGCCAATGAGATCGATACATGGCTGCGGGATATAAATGGATCGAACCCCACACGCTAAGGCTGGGACCAATCGGATGGCTGATTGTGATATTCTGGAAGTTTAGCCGATGTCTTGAATTGTGAACTATATGAAGAAGGTAGGATTTGTCAGCCTTGGTTGCCCTAAGAATCTCGTTGATAGCGAGGTCATGATGGGGCAGCTTGCCGAGGCCGGCTATCAAATTACCAATAATGCCGATGAGGCCGATACGGTCGTAGTCAATACCTGCGGCTTTATCGAGTCAGCCAAGCAGGAATCGGTCGATGCGATACTTGAGGCAACGCGTTGGAAATCTGACGGTAAAGCATCGCGTGTGATCGTTGCCGGATGTCTGGTCGAGCGTTATCGTGACGATCTGATGAAGGAACTGCCAGAGGTAGATGCGTTTATCGGCACTTCGCAGGTGATGGATATTCTCAAAGCGGCGGATGACAAGTTTGATGCGAAAAAACTCACGATAACTCCCATCGGAAACATGTCCGCGACCTATCTCTACGACGAATACACACCGCGAATGCGTGCTACCGAATCGCACACGGCGTTTATCAAGATCGCCGAAGGCTGCGACCGTCCGTGTGCATTCTGCTCGATCCCTTCGATGCGTGGATCATTTAGATCGCGCCGATTTGGCTCGATCATCGAAGAAGCACGGCAACTGGCCAAACAGGGCGTCAAAGAGATCGTCCTCATTGCTCAGGATTCATCGCGTTACGGCGAAGATCTCGGTGAGGTCGATGCTCTCGCGGCCCTCATCCGTGCTCTAGGCGAGATCGACGGCATCGAATGGATCCGGCCGATGTATGCATTTCCGACGCATATTTCCGATGCTTTTCTTGCCGCAATTGCCGAAACGCCTAAGGCCGTCAAATATCTCGACATGCCGCTGCAGCACGCATCGCGAAATGTCCTGAAGCTAATGAAACGAGGTGGCACACGTGAAAGCCTGGAACGCCTGATTGAGCGTGTTCGCTCCGCAGTTCCGGGAATTGCGATCCGCACGACCTTTATCACGGGTTTTCCCGGCGAGACGGATGAGGATTTTGAAGAGCTAATAAAATTTGTTCAAAATTGCCGCTTCGACAATCTCGGTGTATTTACCTACTCCGATGAAGAGGGAACTGCTGCATACGACCTGCCCAATAAAGTCGATCCTAAGATCGCGAAGCAACGCCGCAACCGTTTGATGAAAGTACAGGCAAAGATCAGCCGACAGCTAAACAAAGCCAAGATCGGCAGCACGTACCGAGTCCTGTTCGAAGGCCTCTCGCAGGAATCCGACCTCCTTTTTCAGGGTCGTCTCGAAGGCCAGGCACAGGAGATCGACGGCTACATTCTGATAAACGACATCCCCGAAGATCTTGATCCGAAAATTGGCGAGATCTACGACGTCAAGATCACCGAGGCCCACGAATACGATCTAGTTGGTGAGATACTTTCTCCTGCTATCGTCGGTAAACAGAGTGGCCAATAGTGCCAGGAAAGCGGGTAGTGCTTGTGTTGCGAGAATTGATGTTTTAGCCGTCAGGCCGCCAAAGAGACCGGCTGCGATCACGCATACAAGGAAAAATATCTTGACGTCTTTCTTCTGCTTTACTAGGCCCCAGATCAAGCCGGCCGCGAGAAAACCGTTGTAAAGCCCCTGGTTCGCCGCGAGGGTGGCCGAAGCGGCAGAAACTTCAGGTGTCATGCCAAAAATACTCTGCCCCACGGGATGATCCCAAAAGAACATCTCCAGAACTAATATTCCGATATGTTCGAGGGCGACCAATGAAGTTAAAATAATGGATAGTTTTTTCATTTTTACTTATTGGTTCTGACAACGTGCATATCTATTGATCTTAAAGCAGTAAGGTCACTATCGTTTAGCCTGCTCTATGAGAATTCAACTGTCATTATAATGAGATTGATCTCACTGATCAGTGATTGCCGAATATATCAACGCCCGTAGCTTTCCAAAATCGTCTATACTCCCGGCCGGGATCAACTGCGTCATATAAACAACCACGAGCTGCTCTTTCGGATCGACCCAATATGTTGAGTGGTAGGCTCCGCCCCAAGAGTATTCACCGACGCTGCCCGGCTGACCGCGGTCGCCAAGATCCTTTACGACGGAAAAGCCAAGGCCAAATCCCTGTCCGGGCCGATAACTAATTCCCGCAATGTGATCGACGATCATAAGCTCAACGGATTTGCGGCTAAGTATCCGGGTGCCGTCGAGCGTACCGCCGTTCAATAACATCTGTAGGAAGCGTGCGTAATCGCCAGTGGTTGAAAGAATACCCGCGCCGCCAGAAAAGTTTTTCCGCGGCCCGGTCACATATGCGCCTTGCCCGATTCCAAGCCCCGGATCGGGAGCCCGTTCGATCTTTCCGTCTTTAGCGGAATAGACGGCAGCTAATCTATTGGCCTTTTCACTCTCGAGATAGAACGAAGTGTCTTTCATGCCGAGCGGCTGGAAAATTCTAGTCGCGAGAAAGCGATCAAAGCTTTGCCCGCTCGCCTTTTCGATCACTGCTCCCAGAACATCGGTCGAATATCCATAAACCCATTTCTCGCCGGGTTGAGATTCCATAGGCAAGGCGGCGATCTTCCTGACCGTTTCGGATATAGTCTCATCGCGATTCGAAAGGTACCAACCGGTCACCCCTGCGGCTTCCCATTTACCCTTAGCTATACCAAGGCCATACCCGATGCCTGATGTGTGCGTTAGAAGATCGCGGATCGTTAACTGTCGTTTCGCCTTGACGATCTCGTAACCTCCCCCGTCTTTCTGGACCGCCACGGTTGTGTTGGCGAATTCAGGTAGATATTTACTGACAGGATCGGAGATAAGCAGCTTACCTTCCTCTTGCAGGATCATCACACCGACGCTGGTCAGGGCTTTGCTTTGCGATGCGATTCGGAAGATCGTATCCTTAGCCATCGGGGAATTCGCCTCGCGATCACGTTTTCCAAACGCGTGAAGGTATGCAACCTTTCCGCGGCGTAAAACCATGGCAACCCCGCCGGCAAGCTTGCCGTCCTGGGCATACTTGTCGAGCGTTGCCGTCAAGTTCGCGAGCCTTACGGACGACATCCCGACCGATTCGGGCTTTGCCTCCGGAAGTCGTTGGCCTAAGGCCGAGATCGACAAAGCGGCTAAGAGTAACGCCGCCGCGAAATTGGAAAAGGAACGCCTCGACAGATTATTTCGTGTAGTTTTCATCATTAATTCACCCCTCCTTGGATAGATTCAAATCCTAAACGCGTGACACCCTTTTTTTCCGGCTTTCATCTCGCCACCGCCTTACGTTTTCTTTCGAAGTCGCGTTCTATCTCCGCCTGCCCGATCTTCCTGGCAAATTTCGCCAACCTTTCGTAACGATCCGCGAAACTTATATCTGACAACCAACATATCTTCGCCGTGCATTCCGGGCATGCATCCAGAGGGCGGCGGTCGGTTTCATTCATGTGATTTGTGCCGCTAAAAACGCACTCGTATTTCGTGCAATGCCGCATTGAGAACATATGGCCAGTCTCGTGCGCCGCGATCTTTAAGGTGCGTTGCAAAAAGGTATCGTAATCGGCGACCAGTTGGAGGCGTCGCAATGACCACACGCCCACCCGTCCGTCGAGTGTTGACTGGCCAAAGACGAAACTCATTGATTCGTCAGGAAAAAGATCGTCGTTTGTAAGAGCGATCAACGCAGCGGCATCGGCTGGGAGGTTGGGCCTCAGGATCGTGTCGATAATGAACCCCGTCCGTACCTGACGTGCCCGCAAATATTGGTTGAAACGTGTGTCTTTGGGGGTCAGTGTTTTCGGGATGGTCCCTGTTTTCAATTGCTGTACCGGAAGATCAAAGAAAAAGCCCAGATAATCTGTCGTAATATCGATTACCTCCTTTTGCTTTGGTGTGAATGACCCAAGCGGCAAAACGTAGATCTTCCGCCGCTCTTTCGTCGGTTTGGTCGGATCGCTATTGACATACTCATCAAAGGTCTGCCCCGGCTCGTTATGCGAACCGAGCCAGTCATAAGCCTCAGGTTCTCCCATTGGTTCGAAGAAAGGCTCGATCTTCTTGATCGCGGCTCGGAGCTCTGTATGTTCCTCCTTTGTCTCGGGCAAGCCGGATATATTGGACGCGGATCTGTCCGGCACGCCGGTGCATGAAAACATCTGCACGGCGAAAAAAATGAACAGGATCAGCCCTGGAATTTTACTTTGACGGCAGTTGATAGGATTTAGCCCAACTCAGAAAAGCCTCAAGCTTCGGACCGTTTGAATCAAGCCATTTGGCGGCACCGGTATTTTTGTTGTCCTTTATAAAAAGAACCATGTTGCCAAAAGCTTCGACATGGCCTGATTTTTTCATGTCGACCATAAACGGCACATACGTTTTACCCACGAATGTGGATCCGATCTTTTTGTCTTCTCCCAACATGGCGATGACCGTGCCGATCGCGTCGACAAATCTTTCGTTATCCGATTTCGCTTCGTCCTTTTTATCACCGATCGTCGTGAGCGTGGGTAGAAGCAGGTCAAACATCGCGAAATCGCCCTCGTCTTTGGGTGCAAAGAAATCAAGATTTATAGTGATGTTCCCACTTTTGGGATCTTTAGCAGCAGGCTGAAGGGTGGCTGTGATCAGATCAACAGAATTCCGCGTTCTCTGGGTGTTGTACTCAAGCGAGATCAATCGAGCTGCTGCAAGAAATGCGGGAATCTTATACTTAGTGCCATTAAATACGACCGCCAGAAGGTAGTGCGGGCTCGCATACCCGAAATTGGTTTCAATGGCCTTTTTAAGTTCTACCCGTGCTTCCGGATATTTCTTAAGACGAACAAAAGTAACCCCTAAATTATAGTGAATACTCGATAGATGACTTCTCATTTCGGGGAAACTCCGGAGAATATCTTCGGCCTCGCGGTAGATCTTGATCGCCTGATCCGGCTTTCCCTCGTCGTCTAATACATTCGCGATCATGCCGTAGAAAAGTGGAAGTTCGTCCGAGATATAGTTTGATCCCTGATACGCCATCTCTTTCGATTTTGTCTTGTCACCTTTTTCGAATAAAGACAACGAGATCTCGTACATCGCCAAAGTGGAGTCAGGATTTTCAGTTAATACGGACCGGTATTTGGCGATCGCTTCGTCGAATTTCTTTGCGTCATGCAGAGCGATGCCCTGTTCAATAGTCGAGGATTGTTCAGGCGTCAACGGGCCCGGCATTTTTTTCGGCTTGGGCAGATTCTGAGCCGCCACGGCGGACGCCGCGATAATGATGAGAGTCAATATCGAGATATATTTTTTCATTATAGATAGGTCTCCGGGAGTGATTGTTTTCTAAATGATCACTCTATTTGATGCCAAATACTACTAAAGGTTTTCAAATGACAATACTTTTTGACTAGAAATCGGCTACTGACAGTTTATATGAGTCAAAATTACGCCTCATCTCTCCGATAGAATCCCCTCCAAATTTCTCCCGCATCGCGTTCGCCAGTGTGATTGCGAGCATGGCCTCTCCAATTACACCCGCAGCGGGGACGGCAGTAATGTCTGAGCGTTCAAATGCGGCCAGGTCTTCCGCCTTGGTGTCTATATCGACGGAATGCAGCGGTTTTCTAAGCGTAGAGATCGGTTTCATATAGCCGCGAACACGGACCTCCTCGCCATTCGTAATGCCGCCTTCCAGGCCGCCGGCCCGATTTGTCTTACGGTGAAAGCCAAGATTGTCGGTATCTTCCCCATTTGTTCGGCCAACTTTCGCATCGAAAAAGATCTCGTCGTGGACTTCCGACCCGGGCTTCGCAGCATTGGCCACTCCGGTTCCGATCTCGACCGCTTTGACCGCATGGACCGACATAATTGCCTGGGCGATACGCCCGTCAAGCTTTTCGATCCACGATGTATGTGAGCCCAGGCCGACGGGCACGCCTTTAGCCACGACCTCAAATATGCCGCCCAATGTATCGCGGTCGGTGGTGGCTTCATCGATCAATTTGATCATTTCTTTTTGACTCAGTTCATCCGCGCAGTTGAGCGGGGAATCCGCAGGAATAGCCGATATCTCCTCCCAGGTTTTCCATAACGGAACGGCCTGCACGCTGCCCAGCTTGATCACATGACTTTTGATCTCGATGCCAAACGCACCCAGAAGCTGCTTGGCGACGGCTCCGCAGGCGACGCGGGCTGCTGTTTCGCGGGCTGAGGCGCGTTCAAGGACATTGCGAAGATCTCGGGCCTGGTATTTTTGCCCGCCGGCAAGGTCGGCGTGGCCCGGACGAGGCCGGGTCACAACCCGTGGATTCTTTGGTTCGGTGCCGGGTGGATCGATCGACATCACGTCTTCCCAGTGGACAAAATCGTCGTTTGCGATCATCAGGGCGATCGGTGACCCGAGGGTTTTTCCATGACGCACGCCCGAAATGATCTCGACCGTGTCAGTCTCGATCTTCATCCTGCCGCCGCGCCCATAGCCTTGCTGCCGACGCCATAATTCGTGGTTAATAGCTTCGATATCGAACGAAAGGCCGGCTGGCACGCCTTCGATAATGGCAACAAGTGCTTTGCCGTGAGATTCTCCTGCTGTTGTGAATTTGAAGAACATAAGACTATTTCACCCAGAATATTAGTACAACAGAGTTTTTGCCACGAATTGCACGAATAACACAAATTTGATCAACTCGTTTTAGATGTATTGGTGTTCTCTGTGTCTAGCTGGGGGATCTTCCTCCGAAAAACGATCAGGCCGATACTGCTAATGATCAAAAGTCCGCCAATGCCTGTCTGCGGCGGCAATGTTTCGCCGAGAACGATCGCACCGATCACGACCGCTAGAAGCGGCGTCACAAGCGAGATCATCATCGCTTTTGTCGATTCGATTCTACGCAAAAGCCAATAATAAAGCCAAAAAGCGGCAATCGTTCCGGCCACTGATAGGTAGATGACGCAGATGATCGCACGCCATGTCCAATCGAACGTCAATGGATTGCCCTCGGCAACGAGGCTGTAAACGATGATCGCGGGCAGACCACAGAGCATCTGGCAAAACAAAAGTGCCGCCGGATGAAACGCACCGCCCTTCGCTTTAACCAGTATCGACGCCTGTGCGGCGGCATACGATCCGATGACCACCGCAACGCAGCCGAGAAACGCCAGAAAACTTTGCACCCGAAGTTGGTCGATAAAAATGATCGCGACGCCAACGATACCAACGCAGACGGCAAAGATCTTCAGCTTCGTGATCCGCTCGTCAGGCAGGAAAAACCAGGCAAGTATAAGCCCGAAAACCGTGATCATCGATTGAAGCACCGCCGCGAGTCCCGACGTGATGTGCTGCTCGCTCCAGAACACCATGCTGTAATTGATCGAGAACTGCAGAACGCCGGTCAACGCGATCAGTTTCCACTCTTTTGCTGTACGGGGAAGCGGGATCTTCTGAACACGGATCACAACGAACAAGATCGCCACAGCCAGCAGGAACCTGGCGGACGCAAAAGTGATCGGCGGCAGGTCCTCGAGCCCGATCTTGATAAAGATCCAGGTTGAGCCCCACACAAGACATAGGATGAGCCAGACAAGGACCTTCATCTAATTGCGTTCGAAAAAGCTAAGCCATGTGTCGCCCTGTTTAAGGATCCGCCATCGCCGAAGCTCACCGACCTCGTCCGCGATCGGTTTTTTCGCGTGGTGTTCGACGATCAGAAGCCCTCCCGTATTCAGCAGCGGCTTGCGATACCCAAACTCATGCAGCACCAGCGAATAGTCAGAATCGTACGGCGGGTCAAAGTAAGCGATATCCCAGCCCTCTTTGTGCTCGCGACCGGTGAAGTTTTCCGCCTCAAGCCCGAGGATCTCTGTTTGAGCTTCGGGCACGCCCAATTTATCGAGATTTTCCTCGATCAGGGCGCATGCTCGTTTCGACCGGTCAACAAACGTCACAAATGCCGCACCACGCGAAAGAGCCTCGATCCCGATGGCTCCTGTACCGGCACAAAGATCCAAAAAACGCGTGTCTTCGCCAATATGCGGTGCGAGAATATTGAAAAGCGTCTCCCGCAGCCGGTCAGAGGTCGGCCGCGTCTTATGGTCCGGCGGGCTTTTGAGAGTAAGGCCGCCATATAAACCCGAGATCACACGCATTAATTCAGTGTAAGGCAACGAGTAAGGGCAAGCAATGACATACAAAAAACGGAAACCCGACCGGTGCCCGGGCCCGAACTCCCTAGACTTCCCAGACTTCCTGGACTATCATTTCCGTGTTCCCATGAATTCCCTTTACTACGGCGATAATCTGAAGATCCTTCGAGACTATATCAAGGATGAGTCTGTCGATCTCATCTATCTCGACCCGCCGTTTAACAGCAATCGGAATTACAACGTACTTTTCCGCAACGAGGCCGGGACCGAAGCCGAATCGCAGATCACCGCCTTCGAAGACACCTGGCACTGGAATCTCTCGGCCGAGCAGACTTTCAACGAGCTGATTAATGAGCCGGACCAGACTGGCCGCATGATCGAATCCTTTCGCCAGTTCATCGGACAGGCTTATAAGGTAGTCGGCCAGCCCGAGGATCTGGAGGGTGCAAAGGAACTCGCCGAGAAGGACAAATACGGATTTCAGTGGTGGATACTGCCGCTCATCGGCGCGAAGGCTTATGGGTCCGAGGCCGGAAAGAAGGAAGGAAAGAAGGGGGCGGATCGCGGAATAGACGGTGAGCTCGTCTTTATCGACGACAACTCAGGCAAGGCGAAGCGTGTCATTGTATCAGTAAAGGGCGGTGGCGTAAATGTCTCCCAAATACGCGACCTGGGCCACGTTATCGAACGCGAAAACGCCGCCATTGGCGTCTTCCTCACACTCGAAAAACCGTCAAAACCGACGCTCCAGGAAGCCGCCGAAAAAGGTTTCTACCACTCACCCGGCTGGAACAAAGACTATCCGCGCCTGCAGATTCTAACGGTCGAAGACATACTGGCCGGGAAAAACGTTGACCTTCCGCCGAATCTTCAGACTTTCACAACAGCAAGACGGGATACTTCCGACTCCTCTCCACAGGATTCGCTCTTTTAAAGCAGTCGAAAAAGTCAGCCTTACAGCTAGAGCGCGAAAAAGTTCGCGGCCGGGGTTAATTTTTCCGCGCGAACTCCGTCAATTACCGCCTCGCGGCCCTCTATTCCGCGTTATTTTGCAAGGTTTGTGCCGCGTCCGTTGGCATAGCGGTTGCGCGCCTCGTAAGTAAACAGTATGGAGGTAACCGAAATGAACAAATGGAGGATTACATTTATTTTTCTGGCGGGTTTTTGGCTCCATGAGCTTCTCGCTCACATCTGGCTATCGGCTGAGGGCATGCTTCCGATCACGAGCAAATTTTGGCAATGGCCGATAACTGAAGATATGAATATCATATTTATCGCCATCAACCTTGCGATCTTCCTGGCACTTGCATACTTGGCATTTCTGTATCCGTGGGATCGCAACACCGCGGCCGACATGCGGCCCGCAGCGAGGTAACGTTATGGACTATACACATCTCCATCTATTGCTAAACCATGTTCCTATACTCGGGACCGTTTTCGGATTTCTGCTGCTTTTGGGAGGCGTACTTACAAGATCAAAAGGAGTCACACGAGCGGGCCTGATCTCTTTATTTTTTGCGGCTGTTCTCGCGATACCGGTCTATCTCACCGGCGAACCCGCCGAGGAGGTTGCTGAAAATCTGCCGGGTGTTACCGACGCGGTCATAGAACTTCACGAATCAGCCGCGGGGTTCGCATTGACGCTCGTGATTATTACCGGCATTGCCGCCGCGGCGGCCTTCGCATTTTCGAGGTCGTTTCCGTCCCGGCTGCCTTTATTTATGGCCATCGGAACTCTCGTTCTTGCCTTCGCCACAGGAGGCTCGATGCTCCAAACGGCCAATCTGGGTGGACAGATAAGGCATACGGAGATCAGAGCAGGAGGCTCACAAAACACGGGCACAGGTGCCGAGGCGGCAACGGACAAGAAAAAGAAGGAAAAAGGGGATGACGACGACTAGCCATCGTTATTCCAAGCGAGGTTAAGGTGAAAAATGCAAAGTTTTACACGGTGCTGGCCGCTATTCTTGGCGGGGCGCTTATTCTGTTTACATTGTTGCATCAACCGTCCGGCACAACGGCCCAGACCACGCCGCCGGTCAGATACGGAACACTTGATAATTTTGATGTCATTAACGATACAGGAGATGATTGTCACGGATTTGAGATCGAACTGGAAGGTCTCTCCGCTGAAGATGTGCCTTACACATTTGGTGCTCCCTACCAACGTTACGGGGACCCGACGATTGTGCCGACCAGCACCGGCGTTATCGTTCGTTACGCGGCATCATACAACGAGGCTACCGGATGGTCCGCGAAAACACCTGTTGCCGCAGGATACTTTCCGCCGACTGATGGGCATTCCTGTTGGAGCGGCGTTAGTCCTGACTACCTCAGCTGGGGTTGCGATCATTTCGGAGTTTCTCTCAACAGAGAGCCGACAAAGACCACGTATCGCTGGCTAATTGCCGGCACGACGCCGGGCAGCCTTGTGCAGTTCGGGACGAATGCTCCCATTCCGGTTCCGGTCTGGAATATCACGCCGCCGCCGCCGGAGAATCCGCAAGACCCTCCGGCCGTTGAGACCGTGATCGCACCGATCGCTCCTGAAGCGAATGCGAAATTCGGTCAGCCGATGTGGATCAAGGTTTGGGTTACAACATTGCCCAACGCGGTGCATGCGGACGATCTGGACCATATGGTCGTCGATGATCCAAACGTGGATATAGTGCCGAGCGAGCCGGCCGAGGTCGAGTGGGAATGGATGTTGTTACAGGCCAAGGTTGTCGACGGTTTGATTACCGGCGATCGCAAATTTAGCGGAATAGTCCCGGATGGAACCGACGCGGTCAGCCGCCGATTCGAGTTTTACAAGTACGCGGGGCAGGTTGACATCGACCCCGATAACCTTGGCGAGGCACTTTGTGATAATCCGACGGCACCGGATCAACAACTGCCCGAGTCGCCGAGATGTGGAACTCCCGACGCCGACGGAGTAGCCGGAGTCGGCGATCTGATCGGTGTACATAATGCCGCCGTCAACTTTGCGGCATTCCTGGAACCAACGGCGTCAGAAGTAAGCGTCAGCGGTCGTATCATGACAGCAACTGGCGGTGGGCTTCGAAATGCCGTCGTAACGCTCATTTCATCTGACGGCGATATTCTAACAGCGCTTACGAGCTCGCTGGGCTATTACAGATTTGACGATGTTAGAGTGGGAAAAACCTACGTGATTTCGGCGATCTCCAAGCGATACATTTTTGAGTCGCGCGCTTTGAACGTCGACGATACGCTAGCCGACGTGGACCTTGTGGCCTTGCCGGTGCAGAGAAGTAAATGATCTAGCCTGACCTTAGAAGGTACCGCGGAGTCATCACCTATTCGTGCGCAGGGAGGTATTGGCGAAGCATTCTGTGGGGTCGGCCGTGCAATTCTGCAATTTTTGGTTGTAAATCTCGCACGGCCGTCTGCCGACTCTGAAATGGCACTTTATACGCCAACTGCTACAAAATGCGACAAATCATACAAATCACGCCAAATCATACAAAATACGCCAAATCATACAAATCACGCCAAATGGCATTGCATCTGTGATACATGATTGCATAGTCTGGATACTGGCTCCGGCCTTTGTATCCTGCTATGCGACCAACCGAAGACTACCTTCAGAAACGCCTCGAAACCTGCCGAAGACTCTTCTTCCAGTACGAAGGCCGTGAGCATTCGCGCATCGAGCGTGAGATGCGAAGTCTGGGGTTTGTCGATTTCAACCGCCGATGTCTGTATCCGCGAGGGATCAGGTCCGGCTGGATCGAGCGTTACGGATGGGACCGCGAACTCCTTTCAAAGGAACCGGCTGCCGACAATAGCAGAGAATCTATTAATGAATTTCACGAATGGATCAAACGCGTCTCGCCGCCGATGTTCCATTGGGATGCTCCACATCTTAAGCTGCTTATCAAAACGCTTCAGCTCGTAACCGAAGGCAAGATCAAGCGTTTGATGATCTTCATGCCGCCGCGTCACGGCAAGAGCGAGCTTGTCACAACACGCTACACAGCCTGGCGTCTAATGAAGAACCCTGGACTAAAGGTCATTCTGGCGAGCTATGCCCAAGGCCTCGCGAATCGATTCTCCCGAGCCGTGCGTAATACACTCGCGGAACACTTCAGCCAGATCCGCCAAACCCAAGCCGGTTTAGCCGCAGATCACGCGGATAACGCAGATCAGAACGGATTGGCAAATATTTCCGGATCTGCGTCATCCGCGCGATCTGCGGCCAAAATCCGCTCCGACTCCCCAGACTCTCTAGACTCTCAAGACTCCCGACTCTCCAACCCCTTCCGCCCGCAGATCATCAACTCCGCCGCTGAGTGGGAGACGGGCAAAGGCGGTGGCGTCAAAGCAGTCGGCGTCGGCGGAGGCATCACTGGTTATGGAGCCGGTCTAATGATGATCGACGA
>JBGTBC010000033.1:0-5799 GCA_041749555.1 Pyrinomonadaceae bacterium
GACTGGGCTCAGGAGGTCCGGCAGTTGCTCGACGTCGATTACCCCCACGCCGAACTCGTCACCCTTGTCTGCGACAACCTCAACACCCACCACGAATCCAGCCTGTACAAGGCTTTCGACGCGGACACCGCGGGCCGGCTCCGCCGTCGCCTGCGTCTGGTCCACACGCCTGTGAACGGCAGTTGGCTGAACATCGCCGAGATGGAACTCAGTGTGATGGCGCGACAGTGCCTGGGATCGCGTCGCTTCAAAACCCGGGCCGAAATGACCGAGGCCCTCACCGCGTGGTCCGCCGCCCGCAACACCGCCAAGGCCGGCACCCGCTGGCAATTCACCACCGCCGACGCCCGTGTCAAACTCAAAAGCCTCTACCCAATACCCGACGCGGAGCGATAGATTGACCACTAGATCGGCGAACTTGTCGGGCGTCGGGCTCAGTTTCTTGTATTCGATTTCGAGGGGCGAGCCTTTGAACAATTCGGGCGTCAGCTTCGTGATCGCGTCGAGCCCTTCCTTGACAAAGCCGTCACTGCGGAACCTTCCCGAGATGCTGACGACCTTGCGCACTTTTTCCGGATGGCGGATCGCACACTGCATCGCGACACCGCCGCCCATGCTGTAACCGATGAGGTCCGCGCTGGGGATGTTGAGGTGATCGAGCAACCCAGCTACATCGTCGGCGAGGTTTTCATAACTGAACTCGCGATCAATGTTAGCCGTGCGCCCGTGGCCCTGCATCTCGACGGCGATCACTTTCCGCGTTTTGGAAAGTTCGTTGATCCAATCGTTCCAGTCGCCCGAAATTGCCATAAACGCCCCATGCAGCAGCACCACAGGCTCGCCGCTTCCGTGGATCTCGTAATACATTTTGAGCTCGTTAACCGGCGCATAACTCGTAGCCGGCTTTTGCTGCGCGGATGCGACACCCGAAAGGAGTATTGCCAGAAGTAACGTGATGAAAAAAGCTATTGTCTTCATATTTGGTTTCCAATTAGTCATTTCTTGTCTTGACTCCGAAGGAGACCAACAATATAGCGTAGGGTAAGGCCGCAGGCTGCAACCCTACGACTGTTACGGGAATGCGAATCCGTCCCTGTAAGGGACGAACAATTAATCCCGTTCGTCTAGGTCGACCCGGTATCGCCGGCACAGTCCGCGAAACTCATCCTTGAAGTCTTTTTCCGCATGACGTTCTTTCTGTTCCGCAATGTATTTCACTACGCGCGGCACCTGCGACTCGCCGATGGAAAACGCACCGTAGCCTTCCTGCCAATAGAAAGTTCGGTCGTGCTGTTTCATCCAAGCTGAACTATCGCGTTTGATATCGCCCACGAGATTGCTGATGTCGATGGTCTTGCCCATCGAGATCAGGAGATGTCCATGATTAGCCGTGCCGTTTCCAAGGATGAGTTTTGATTTTTTGTTCTCAACGATGCCGTGAATGTACGCATACAAACTCGCTTCGATCTCAGGATGGATGAGATCGACACGGTTCTTTGTTGAGAAAACGACGTGGATCAATATCTTGACTAATGACTGGGGCATAAAATGTTTGTCCCTTTCAGGGACGTATTTGTGTAGTACCTCTGCTCGTAGGGTTGCGACCTTTGGCCTTACCCTACGCTATATTGTCAGTCTCCTTCGGAGACGTCAGCATCGCTAACAGCTCTTCCAGATTCTTCAACTGAGCCTTTGTTCCTTCGACGAAGCCGAATTCGATCATTCGCTCGAGGCGTTCCAGCGATTCGTTATAGATAGAAACGTGAACCGTCGTCTTTCCGTCTTGCTCGCTGAAATTCAGGTCCCAATCGGAGCCGGGCAATTCCACATTCTCGTCGGCGTCGGCGAATGTGTTGAAGAGCTTGAAATTGGTTTTTGGCGTGATCGAAGTAAATTTCTGCAAAACCCAACGCTCGACGCCTTCGGGGCTGACCATTGCGTAAAATCTCTTGCCGCCAACGGTAAAGTCCATTACCTTTGTCCGTGATGTGTAAGGTTTCGGCGCCCACCACTGGTCGAGCAGTTCCGCGTTTGTATATGCGTCCCAGACCAACGACAGCCCGGCATCAAATTCTTTGGTTATCGTGACCGTCTTAGTCTCTTTGTTTACTATGAATTCCATGCTTTTCTTACTCATTTCCGGACAATCAACATTTCTTGTCGCTGAAGGCGACGAAGATAATAGCCTAGGGTGAAGGCTTTGCGGAACCCTAGGATAAGGTCAAATCGTTGTCCGCTCGCTGTAGGCGAGCAACATCAGAACGCTGTGTGCGACCCCTTCAGGGTCGGAAACTTCTGTCCGGCTATACCTAGGGTTTCGCTCACAAAGCCTCACTACACCCTAGGCTATTATCTTTGTCGCTTTCAGCGACCGAATCCCAATTCTCAAACTGCGGGAGTTCGCACTTTCATCACTGCCAACTCTTCATCGAGCTGCTTATAGCTCATTTCCATGCCGTCGGTCATGCCGGTTGAGATCGCCGCATCGCGATCCTCTTTCGATGCAAACTTGATCAAGGTCGCGACGTTCGTCATCCCGTCGGTCTCGTTGAAAGTGACGGTGATAATGGACGCACCATCACCCATCGATCCGCCCATGGTGCCGGGATCATAGACTTGCGTATGCACGATCTTCGCGTGCGGGGCGACCTCCAACATCTCTCCGGTGAATCCAAACTCGACACCGTTTGCGTCATCACGCCATCGCCAGCGGTACTTGCCGCCAACATCCGTGGTCATGTCGCATACCGGCATTGACCATCCGGGCATGGCGGTTAGCCAACGACGCATCAAGGCGGGTTCGGTATATGCTTGCCACACCAAATTGACGGGTGCATCAAAGCTCCGCTTTATCAGTACTTCCTGGTCTGATGGTGTGCTCACTTCTGCAGTCTTCATATCTTTAGCTCCTTATTCTCTTGTTGTTTTAACTCGGCAAGCAACGTATCGAGCTGCTCGTACCTCGACTCCCAGATCGTCCTGTATTGCTCTAACCACTCGTCGATCTCTTTCATTTTGCTGATCTCTAATTGGTAGTAGATCTCTCGCCCTTTCTGTTCCTGTTTGATAACTTCACACTCTGCCAAAATGCGCAGATGTTTAGAAACCGCCTGCCGGCTGGTATCAAAATGCTCCGCAATAGTATTGGGCGTCATCGCCTGGATCGCAATCAAAGCAATGATCGCCCGCCTCGTCGGGTCAGCTATGGCTTGGAAAATATCTCGTTTCATAACTTCGTACAAGAGTATGCAACCAAACGGTTGCACATGTCAAGTGCAACCGAACGGTTTCGTGAATTTAACGAAAGATGAATTGTGACGGACGCGTTTTGCTAGAGAATTATTAGGTCGGTGGCAAGTATTTTCTGTAAAAACCTATTATTCTTCGACAACTTTGCCGTTGAGCTTTAGGACGGATTTACCCTCTATAATAATCCTTCCTATAAACCTGGTCTGACTTTTTTCGAACTTCCACTTTTTCATGGCGTTCATAAGAGCCGCTCTCAATATGGGATGGCCGGAGATTGGAATCACACACTCGATCTCACCCTCCGGAGAAATGACGAGTTCAAAGACAGATTCTCCTATCGCTCTGACTGCTCTGGCAGCCGGTGGATAATTAGGCATTTCGCTTGAAACAATTCTTTTGTTTAAATCGGCGGTGGAGATTTGCGAAGCCACGTCCATTGACGCACAGGTCGTTGTGTTTTGTTTGACCGGGAAAACTGCGTCTTTCTCTTCAGCTTCTTTTGATGAAAGGAGGAAATGGAGTGATGGGATTCTGTCTTTCACCTGCTCCAAGACCGCCCCGTTTTGGAGATTTACACGAACATCGAAGAATTGTTCATCCTTCGCAGGCCTGACCACTTTTAGGATGAGTTCGCCCTTCTCGTAATCAATTTGGTGGGTGCCGTGCCAATGTATTGAACTTGTGCTTGCGGGGAGATTGTATATATCACTTTCCGTCAGAAAGTCTGTCAATCCGAGCTTCTTGATCAGAGTGCCAGTTTTACCGTTGTAAATCGCAACAACATTATCGCCGTAGCCTACGCCATGCCAGTTATCGAATGTTACGACATAGTCGCCGTTATCTGAAATAAGTGCACTAACCGGTGAGACTTCATTATCGAGTCGCACGTTCCAAAGAGTCTTTCCCTTCACAGAGAAGGTTCCTTTGCAGATGTTATCCCGAATACCCTTTACAGCTCCAGCATTATCTTTCTCTTCAACCTTGTCCTTGAAATACGCTAACTGGCTTTCGAGCTTCTTAGGTTCAACCTTCAAGCAATACTTCTTATTAGCTGAACAATACTTCTCGATCGTGGGCAATCTCCATGTATCCGCACGGGCTACCGTAGATAGTCCAAAAAGAACGAGGAACAAATAGAAACAACTTTTCATTACAGATTAGGATGCTCTTAAACCCCCTCCGTTTGCATGTCTCACCACTCCTGAATAACAACGCCCAGTTGTCCGTCCGTTAATGCGAATTCTTTCGCACCCCATGGGCGAAGGGTGATTTGTTTAAGGTTTGGGTGAAGAAATTCGGGATGAGATCTGGAAACCTTGTCGTAAACTTCTTCGATATTTTTAGTCACTAGCCTAAACTCAGGATTATGTTCTAAGGCAAGTTCTGCATTTTGAAAAAGATTTATCCGCAGGCCATCTTTTTCCAATACGCAGAACGGCTGGCGGGAATTTATCTCATCATGCCCGATAGTAAAACCCAGGCAATCGACAAAGAATTTCACGCCATCGGCGATATCGACGTAGAAGATATTTGGAACTAGCTTTTCGAAAGTCATTGTTTATTTTTACCCATCCAGCCTCAATCCCACGCCCAAAGAACCCAGTCGCTATCGCTCCCGGGTCTGACCTGTTGATGCATAGTAAAAAAATACGGCGCCGCAGCCAAATGTTTTTGTTTTCACGAGTTTGAGATCGACCCTATCCGTAATGTTCTTAAATAATGTCAAACCGCTTCCGACAACAGTTGGCTGAACACCGAGCTGGTATTCATCGATCAGGCCGAGCTGCGTTAAGGCTACGATCAAACTTGGGCTGCCAACAAAAATGTCTTTGCCCGCCTGTTGCTTGAGAGCTAAGACTTCTTCTTTAAGGTCTCTCTTTGCGAGTGTGGCGGATTTCCAATCAACCTCTTTCAGCGTTCTGGAAAAAACAATTTTCGGAACCTTGTCCATAGTTACGGCAAATTCATCCGTAAACTTATTCCCAGTAGGATTTTCGACGACAGATCTCCAATACTCCATAAGCTGATAGGTTATACGTCCGTAAATAACGGTGCCTGCGCTTGCCAACAGTTCGTTGTAATGCTGGTGAATCTCATCATCCGCGATCATTGCTGTATGGTCGCAAAAACCGTCTAGAGTCATATTCATCGCTGCAATTAGTCTCGCCATACGTCTTTTCGTTAATACTTGGTAGTGGTTACTAACTTCCCGCCCACGATCGCCATTGGCAGCAGCATAGCCGCAAAGATGACGTGGTACCAAATGGGAACATGAGGCCAGGACATGGCTGCCTTTAGCAAACCAAGGCCCAGAAGCAGAAAGCCGACGACCAGCGGCGCGCGTGAGTTTTCACCGGCGATCAGCGTGGCCAAGGCTCCGGCCATCACAGAGACTATTGAGCCAACGACAATATGCGTGAGGAGCATGGTCGTGTCCGCTGTGAACTGTCCGCCATTCTTAACGGCCTCTTCGAATGCCCGTTGATGAACGCCGAACGCCGGCCAAATTGCCGACAGGATCTTCTCGACTCCGATCCACACGATCAACCA
>JBGTBC010000034.1:0-2375 GCA_041749555.1 Pyrinomonadaceae bacterium
GCCAGAACCGCCTTTTTCTCGAGGGTTTGCCGGAGATGGAAGATCAAGAGGGCTATCGACAAAGTTGCCGATCCGAGCGTCAAGGTTTGAAGGGCCTTATACGAAGGCACCGCACTGCCTTCAAATAAGGCATAAAAATGAAGCAGGGCGGCTAACGTACTTAATCCATATGCCGTGATCGACAGCCATTTTCGGCCGTGACTCTCGGCCTGTGCGGAATGAACTACAACTGACGGCAAAAAACCAAGCGCCGAATAAGATATCGCGGCCAGAAGTGGAGATATCTCTGAATGTCCAAAATCCTTCAGGACAAAGGCATATAGCTCGCCAAGATTCCAGAGCAAGCCGAGAGCCGCGGTTGTCAGCAGGAGCGTGTTTGCCCCATCCGGGCGTCGCGCCCCCCGATGGCGCACGACCATCGCGCCCAGTAGGGAATATAAGGCGATCCCTACAGCGAACCCGATCAGATTTATAAGCAGCGCCGCGTTCAACGAACTCCTCCCCCTACATGCTAAGTACGATCACCTTGATAGACAATTTTATATTAACAGCTTGTCGATTTTAGGTGTTGAATGGGAGAATCTGACCGTTATGCCGCATATGAAAACCCTATACCTTCTTCGACACGCAAAATCGAGCTGGGGCGATCCGGATCTGGCCGATTTTGACCGCCCGCTTAACGAAAGGGGCAAAGCCGCCGCTCCGTTTATGGGGGAGCTGATCGCCGCAAAGGGATACGAGCCGTCAATAGTCCTATGTTCACCTGCGGAACGGGCAAAACAGACGGCTGAACTCGTGAAAAAGCACGCCGGGATCAGAGCGGAGATCCGGTTTGACGAAAGGATCTATGAGGCAAGTCCTAACGCACTCAGACAAGTTGTATCCGAAATTGACGATTCTGTTGAATCCGCAATACTTGTGGGGCATAACCCCGGCATCGAAGGATTCATCAGGTATCTAACTGACGAGGTCGAAGCCATGCCGACTGCCTCTCTTGCTGTTATTACGGAGATCGACAGCTGGGCTGCGATAAGTGCCGGATGCGGAACGCTAACTACCGTCCATCGGCCAAAAGACGAGGCTGCAAAACAAGATTTATAGGCACGGCAAAGCCGAATGCCCTGTGGGCAAAGTGCTCAATGCGACAATAAGCCTGGAAGCTAAGTCGGCCAAGTAATTAGACGATACGGGTGTTTATGTTGACCGACGGCCATCAGGCTTCTGGTCCACGAACAGAAATTTCTTTTCAGCTCGAACATTACTGTGTTATAATTTGGCTATTCTTGACAGACCAACCCTGCGGCGAACCTGATTGTCAAGTTCGTTTGCATCGCGTCATTCTCAAGTTTTTGGGAGAGAAGCGGTCATGCATTTAACCATAGGTCAGAAAGTAGCATACCCGAACCAAGGGGTCTGCATTGTCGAAAATATTAAAAAACACACGGTCGGTGACCGTTCGATGAAGGGCTATTGCCTTCGCGTACTTGGCGATAATTCGACGATCTTTGTCCCTGAAAAAAATGCTGAGAATATCGGGCTCCGGCCTTTGATCACCTCAAAACAGTGCCGTGAGTTGATCGACCGGTTATCGGAAGATTTCGATGCGGTTTCCGCTGATTGGAAGACACGTTCTAAAGAGTTTACGGACAAGCTCCGCTCGGGCGATGTTTTTCAGGTTGCTGACGTGTTCAAGATGCTGACCTTTCTGAGCCACGAAAAACGGTTATCTTTCCGTGAGCAGACATTGCTGGAAAAGTCTAAATTCCTGATAGTTTCCGAGATCAGGAACACCTGCGGCGCGTCAGATACTCCGGTTGAGAGTGAGATCGTCGCACTGGTGGAAGCAGCCTGTTTCAAGCACGCCTTTGCCCAGCAAGAGCTGGTATTGGCTGCCGTCCATTGATCATTTTTTGATATAGCTTGCCCGGACTACGGTCTTAATATTGCCCCGGACGTGAAAATCTCCCTCGATCTCCACTTTAAGCGGATCACACGCAGCAACAAAATCTTCCAAAATAATATTGATCACGTGCTCGTGAAATACCTTCACATCGCGAAATGAATTTATATACAGTTTTAGGCTTTTTAGCTCGATGCAGAGTCGGTTTGGAACGTACTTCAGTCGTATCACCGCAAAATCCGGAAAATCGGAAAACGGGCATATCGCCGTGAATTCCGGCATCTCGAATTCGACCCAGATCTCCTTGCCGGGAAATTCGTAGGGAAATGAGTCCAGGGTAAACAGTTTCATTTCCTCCCGAGGCGTCGGGCGGATCTCGAGGCCCTGCTCATTGACGCCAAGCGGCGTTCTTTTATCTAACATATCCGTTTTTTCGAGTGTTCATTTTGCGCACCGCGGCCAGATTATTGACGCC
>JBGTBC010000035.1:0-3779 GCA_041749555.1 Pyrinomonadaceae bacterium
TATATTTCCAGGTGGGGAATCACTATCAGGATTGGACCCTCGCCGCCGCCCAGGCAAAGCTTTTTTTAACCGGCTATCTCATCGAGCTTTCGCTTTCCATCGATAATTTATTTGTCTTTCTACTGATATTCGGTTTTTTTAAGGTTCCCAAAAAATACCAGCACCGCGTTTTATTCTGGGGCATCATGGGTGCCCTCGTAATGCGCATGATAATGATCTTTGCCGGAGCAGAACTAGTCGACCGGTTTCACTGGATCATTTACATCTTCGGGTTCTTCCTGATCTATACAGGGCTCAAGATGTTCCAGAATACGGACGATAACTTCGAGCCTCACGAGAGTTTCATTGTTCGTTTCGCGACACGCTACATCCGGATATCGAAGCATTATGACGGGGAGAAGTTCTTCGTCGTCAAGGACGGCGTCAGAACCGGAACGCTTCTGCTTCTCGTTCTGATCACGGTAGAATTTACCGATCTGATATTTGCGGTCGACTCGATACCGGCAATTTTCGGGATTACGACCGATAAATTCATCATATATACATCCAATATTTTTGCGATCCTTGGCTTAAGGACATTTTACTTTTTGCTTGCTGATGTGGCCGGACGCTTTCATTTGTTGAAGTACGGCCTCGCGTTCGTGCTGACGTTTATCGGCATAAAGATGATCCTGCCTCTTGCCGGACAGGGTATGATGATTATACTGGGCGAGGGCAGTACGTCGCCGTTTGCCGTCTTTCTGCAGCGATATCTTGATCATGAATTCGAGCAGGAGGTGATCAACCTTTCCCTCGGGATCGTGGCGGCGGCCATATTCCTTTCGATATTGCTGTCGTTGGTAGTTAAAAACCGAACCGAAGAGCCCAAGCAGGACGAGCCGCCGAAACCGCTGTCCGATGAACGATAATAGGTACCGCAAGTTTTACGTCGACTGGTGGAATATCCGCAAGAGCACGATCTACACGGTGGTGGCGATCGTGCTGCTGGCCGGCATTCTGGGGTTTGGTAGCTGGATCGCGTCACGAAATAACTGGTTCGTACCCGAGGAAACAACCGATTTTCCTAAGGACACGGCCCGTATAATCATGTTTGAGGGCGAGGTCCGCATCGTCCGGGCCGCGACGCGCGAAACGATCTTAGTAACCAAGGAAACCTACGTAGCCGCCGGTGATACCGTCCAGACCCAGTCGGACGGCCGGGCGATAATACGGATGATCGATGGCTCGGTTTACTCCGTTAGGCCAAACAGTACTGTCGTGGTCAAAAGCACTACGTCTCTGTTCGGCGGCAAAGATGTACGCGTATCTCTCGGCGATGGCCAGTTGAATGTCAGGACCGACGAGCAGCCCGACGATGTGAGAAACATCGTAGAATTGGCTGATTCGGAAAACCAGCTTCTGCCGAGAACAGACGCAGTGTTCAATGCGGATTCGCAGTCCAATGGAGGCGAGATCCGTATTAGTCGTGGAGGCGTGGAAACGTCGATAGGAGGACAAAAAACCACCATCCGCGAAAATGAATTCGCATCCGTCAGCGGGGGCAAGCTCACAACGCGGGAAAAACTGTTTGCACCGCCAAACCCGCTTTCTCCTACCAATTCTGCACAGATCACAGATCCCGGCCGGGGAGCCGATGTGACGTTCAATTGGCAGGATCCGGAGGGTGTTCCGGCCGCCAGCTATTATTTACAGGTCTCCCGGTCACCGACATTTGCCTCGGATTCTATAATGGTCGACAGGAGTGATATGGTTAGCCGGCAGTATAGGCTTTCCGGTATGATGCCGGGCACGTATTACTGGAGGCTGCGGTCGACCGCAAGATCGGGCCAGACGACAAACTGGAACGATCCATGGAAATTCATGGTGATCCGCGCTGCAGGCAACGTCGCGATCGATGCCTGGGAATGGAATGTCGAGCGAGTTGGCGGCCTCGTGTATCTTATCAGCGGCCGGACCCGGCCCGGAATGAGGGTTAGTTCGCGCGGGCGAGAGATCTTCGCCGGTCCTGATGGTTTGTTCCGGCTTCAGATCACGTCTCCGTCCGTTGAGGCCACGGTCGAGATCGGCGATGATCAGGGCAACCGGAGCGGTTTCGTTCTGTCTCTAAAAAATGGAACAGTATTGAGAAGCTATTAGGCCGGTAGGTGGTGTAATGGCACATCAGCATTCGCATGAAAGGACGACACTTGGGCGAACTGGCCGGCTGAAGGCCGCCCTCGTTCTGACCTTCACGTATATGTTCGCCGAGGCGATCGGCGGATGGTGGACAAATTCGCTCGCATTGCTTGCCGATGCCGGGCATATGCTCACAGATGTTGCCGCACTCAGCCTGACCCTTGCGGCGATATGGATAGGTTCACGCCCTGCTACTGAGAAGAAAACATTCGGTTATTTCAGAATCGAGATCCTGGCCGCTTTTGTAAACGGGATAGCCCTGGTCCTGCTTTCCGGATGGGTCATCTACGAGGCCGTCCAACGTTGGCAGGCTCCGCCCGAAATAAAAGGCGGATGGATGACGTTGATCGCGACCGGCGGCCTGATAGTCAATATTATTGCGGCTAAATTGCTTCATGCGGGCATCAAGCAAGATCTCAATATGCGTGGAGCCTGGCTTCACGTAATGGGCGATCTGCTTGGCTCAGTTACTGCAATAATCGCGGGCATTCTCATCGTCACTCTTGGCTGGTATTGGGCAGATCCGGTCTGCAGCATATTGATCAGCCTAATAATAATCTTTGGGGCCGGCCGACTGATCCTTGATTCCGTAAATGTCCTTCTGGAGGGAACACCGACGCATATCGATCTCGTAGCAGTCGAGAACGTTATCCTTGAAACAGAAGGCGTCGCAGGAGTGCATGACCTGCACGTCTGGACCATATCCTCGGGCCGCGACGCCCTTTCGGCCCATATAAATCATGACAGCTCATCGCCCCATTCCGATCTTCTCGCACGCGTACGTGACCGGCTGCACGATCGTTTCGGGATCGACCACCTGACTATACAGATGGAAACTCTAAGCCTCGAAACCGAAGCCGTGTATGTGTGCGAGACCGGTACAAAGTGCTTTGAACCGGCCAGATCAAAGGCGAGATCCTCCACAGATGCCTCTCATTGAACTTAAATACGGCCGCGACAATGTGCCGCTTGAGTTTTCGGCTGACCGGTTCGAGGTCCTGAGCCGGGGTCCGCTTCGGGCGGCGCTGTCGGACGTCGAGATCGGCGAAAACTTCGATGCACCTATCGACTCGCCACCGCTAGATGAGCTGATCGAACCGGGAAATTCCGTTCTCATCGTCGTCCCCGATGCGACCCGACAGACTGCCTCGGGCCAAATTGTCAATCTTCTGGTGCGGCGGCTGATAGCCTATGGCGTAGCTCCGTTCGACATCAGGATAATTTTTGCGACAGGCATCCATCGACGGGTAACTAATGAAGAACGTGACGCGATCCTAACCCCCTTTATAAATCAACGGATAAAGTCGATCGACCACGATCCCCGCGATCTGGCGCGGATCGTCAGGCTCGGTGAAACCCCGACCGGGATCCCTGTCGAGCTCGACAGGGCGCTCACTGAGCATGACCGCGTAATCCTTGTCGGCGGTATCTCCTTTCATTATTTCGCGGGATTTACCGGTGGCCGAAAATTGATCTGCCCCGGGTTGGCGTCTTCGCGAACGGTGGCCGAAACCCACAAATTGGCGTTTGACTGCGAAGGTCTTACACGACGCGCCGGTGTTGATACAGGGCGACTCGACGGGAATGCCGTGCATGAGGCATTT
>JBGTBC010000036.1:0-1224 GCA_041749555.1 Pyrinomonadaceae bacterium
CCGATCAATCCGGGAAATAAAAAGGTTCTGCTTTTTACCGCCTTTGCGGATACGGCAAATTATCTCTACGAGCATGTTGCGAGCCATTTTCTTGTTAAGCACGGCCTGCACACGGCTAAGGTCACCGGCGGGGATAGCCCAAAGTCCACGCTCGAAAAACATTACGATTTCCAGTCGATACTCACGCTGTTCTCACCGCGGTCAAAAGAAAAGGCTGCTATCTTACCCGGCGAACCGCGTGAGATTGATTTTCTTATCGGCACGGATTGCATTTCGGAAGGGCAAAATCTTCAGGACTGCGATTACCTTATCAATTACGACATACATTGGAATCCAGTGCGGATCATTCAGCGCTTTGGACGTATTGACCGTATCGGTTCGAAGAACGAGAGTATCCAGTTAGTAAATTACTGGCCTGATATTACGCTTGACGAATATATCAACCTCAAAGAGCGTGTCGAAAACCGGATGGTCATCGCGGACGTGACGGCAACTGGTGACGACAACCCATTGAGCGCCAAAGCAAACGACCTTTCGTATCGAAAGGAACAGCTTCGGCGACTTCAGGAAGAGGTCATCGAAATGGAGGATCTCAAAACTGGTGTCTCCATTACCGATCTCGGCCTTAATGATTTCCGCATGGATTTGCTCAATTACGTTAAGGTAAATTCCGACCTTGGTGGCCTGCCGAATGGGTTGCATGCAGTCGTTCCGCCAAATGCCAACGGCTTAAATCCAGGCGTTATTTTTGCTCTTCGTAATCGAAATAAGGGGGTTCGCATCGCCCTTCATAATCGCCTGCATCCGTATTATTTGGTCTATGTCGGAAACGACGGCGAAGTGATAACCGACCACACGGAAGTTAAACGCCTTCTCGATATGGTTCGCAATGCTTGTTCAGGCAAAAACGAACCGATTGCCGACGTTTGTAAGATATTCAATCAGGCAACCGACGATGGGCGCAATATGGAGCCATATTCCGAGTTACTGGGCAAGGCCATCAACTCCATCATCGATATAAAAGAAGATAGCGACCTCGATAGCTTGTTTACTGTAGGCAAAACGACGGCTCTCGTAGAAACCGTGTCGGGCCTTGACGATTTTGAGCTTATCGCGTTTGTCGTCGTTCAAAAGGAGGAATAGCTGAATGTTATTCTCCTATCCCCAACAATCAGAATTCGGTCGCATTGTACCGAAGAGTAAAATCTACGAACACGCGCGGCC
>JBGTBC010000037.1:0-1767 GCA_041749555.1 Pyrinomonadaceae bacterium
GATGGGGACACTCCAAAAGCGAAAGTTGTCCCGACCGGCCCCCGGCAATAAGACAAGTAGAGACACTGGTCTCACATTCTGATCTTTGAAATTTGATCTTCAGGCTCCCCTCCTTGGCTAAGGAGGGGTGGCAGACCGACGTTTTTTGTCGGGCTGACGGGGTGGTTTGTTGTCTGGCAGGGATCAAGGAAACAGGGTATGTCTCAGGTCTGGAACTTAGAAAATAGAATATGTCTCAGCTTGAACAAACCACCCCGCCCTACCGGGCACCCCTCCTTAGCCAAGGAGGGGAGCTTTTGGATCTGACCACACGTTGAAAAACGAGCTTGAACAAACCATTTTGTTGTATATTTTTGAGACATGACCGAGCATCACGCGGATAAGGTGCATAATCGACTTGAGAGAAAGGCGTTTCGAAAGAAGCTCCGCAATGATCTCACGCCCGCTGAGGCGGCTCTCTGGAAGGTTCTGCAGCGATCAAAGGTCGACGGACGAAAGTTTCGACGGCAGCACAGCGTCGGGCCGTACATCCTTGATTTCTACTGCCCGGACGAATACCTCGCGATCGAACTTGACGGCGAAGGCCACCGAAACCCTCTCAAGTATGAGCAAGCTCAGAGACGTCGACTTTTTCTCGATGGCAAAAACATCAGGGTCTTGAGGTTCGAAAACTACCTTGTGTTCGACGAACTCGAATTTGTCATTCACCGGATCAAGTCCGAATTTGGCTGGTGGAAAAACGAAAGATAACGATTGCACGGCTCCCCTCCTTGGCTAAGGAGGGGTGGCAGACCGACGCCTTTTGTCGGGCTGACGGGGTGGTTCGTTATCGGGAGGGATCAAGGAAACAGGGTATGTCTCAGGTCTGGAACTTAGAAAATAGAATATGTCTCAGCTTGAACAAACCACCCCGCCCTACCGGGCACCCCTCCTTAGCCAAGGAGGGGAGCTTTTTGCTGGACATTCTTGTCTCTTTCTTTTCCACTAGCTAAAATCCAGTGGAAATTCAAAAAACTGAGACGAGTCACTACCAACCACTGCCTATCGCTGGTCTTCTTTTTGCCTTATGAACCAAACTACACCCGCGAACGCCGACAGGATGCCCGATATTACGGTCAGTGTTTGCGGTGTAATGTAGTACATCATCCCGCCTGCGACGTAACTCGATAGGCCAAACATCGTAAGCTCTGCCCCGCGGTCCAGCGTCGATATCCGGCCGCGGATAATATCGGGCAGGCTGCGTTGGAACATCGTTTCCTGCACCGCGTATTCCACGCCAACGATCGCACGTGAAACGAAGACGATCACCCAAAACAATGCAAGCGTCGGCATAAATGCACCGACCGAGAATAGGACGCCGTGGATGATAAGGGCCCAGCCGATAAAGGAACGATTGATATTCTTTCGATCGAGGTAGATCGAGGCACGGTGGGCGACCAGCATTCCGATCGTCAGGCCAAGCCCGGTCGCAGTCCACAAAAGGGCGACGGCCATATCCGGGTTCCAGCCTTCCGTTTCGGCAAAGTAAACGCCGCCCAGCCGCTCGAAAATGATGTTGATAGACCCGCCGCCGGTTGCCCAGATGACATTCATCAGCAGGATCGTAAAGGCAAAATGATTGCGAAACGCGTAATGAACGCCTTCGCGAAGTTCGGTCCAATATGATTCCCGAGGCTCTGTGCCCGCCATTCTCGCAGCGGTCCGGTCATCCCGCGTTGCATGCTCGGGGATCATCCAGATAGATACGGCAGAGATAAAAAAGGACGC
>JBGTBC010000038.1:0-4457 GCA_041749555.1 Pyrinomonadaceae bacterium
AAAAGCCAGCGTTCGCAGATGCTCGGCCAGGCGTTGGGATTGCCGCTGACAATGACGGCGTTCGCATTTATCGGTGTGGCGGTGACGAGTGCGACCGTGATCATCTACGGCGAAGCGATTGCCGATCCGGTTCAGTTGATCAAGAGATTCGATAATACGATCGTCATCCTGTTCGCGATGATCGTCATCTTTGTCGCCCAGCTTTCGACGAATATGGCTGCAAACGTTGTTTCACCATCGAATGATTTCTCGAACCTCAACCCGAAGCGAATCTCATATGTCACCGGCGGCCTGATCACGGCGGTCATCGGCATCGTGATGATGCCCTGGCAGTTGATGTCGTCGATGGGAGCGTATATCTTTACGTGGCTGATCGGCTATTCCGGCTTGATGGGAGCGATCGGCGGCATACTTATTTGCGATTATTGGCTGATCAGAAAACGCCGCATCGAGCTTGCCGAGCTTTACAAAATAGATGGCATTTACACATATTCAGACGGTTTCAACTGGCGTGCGATCGCTGCGTTAGTGCTAGCCATCGCTCCCGTCGTGCCCGGATTCCTGCGTGCGGCAACAACACCCGGCGGGCAGATCGCTGATCCCAATTTCTTTGACACGCTTTACACCTACGCGTGGTTCGTTACCTTTGGGATCGCATTTGTGTTGTATTATGTTTCAATGACCTCGCGCCGGCAGATTGCGGCAAACAAACAATGAAATACGAACGGATTAGAAATTTCTATAACGGCAGATTTGTCGAAAGTGCAGCTAGCGATGACCTCGATGTCGTATCGCCGATCGACGGGAACCGTCTGTCGACTGTGCCAATGTCAACCGCGGACGATTTGAATGCCGCCGTCTCATCCGCGAAAAAAGCCTTCGAGCAATGGAGCAAACAGCCGATTAAGGAACGCGTACAGGTCTTTTTTCGCTACCGTTATTTGCTCGAGAAATATTCTGATGAGCTTACAGCCATTGTGTCAGAGGAAAACGGAAAAACGCCTGACGAGGCGCGCGCCGAAGTAGACAAGAGTATCGAGCTTACCGAGTTTGCTTGCTCGATGCCGCAGCTCGTCTCGGGCGAGATCCTTGAGGTCAGCCGCGGTGTCGAATGCCGCACCGATCATTTTCCTCTTGGTGTTGTTGCGTCGATCGTGCCGTTCAATTTTCCGCTGATGGTGCCGAATTGGACGATGCCGAACGCACTTGTTCTCGGCAACACAATGATAATGAAGCCTTCGGAACTGGTGCCGTTATCGTGTCAGCGGATGGCAGAACTGCTAAAGGAAGCCGGGTTGCCGGACGGGGTTTTCAATATTATCAATGGCGGCAGGGAGATCGTCGAAGGCATTTGCGATCATAAGGATATCGAGGCAGTGAGCTTTGTCGGCTCGACAAAGGTCGCAAAGCTTGTTTACCAGCGAAGCACTAACAGCCTTAAACGCTGTATCGCCCTCGGCGGTGCAAAAAATCATCTTTTTGTCCTTCCGGATGCGAATCCGACGATGACCGCGACCAATGTAACAGCTTCGATGTCCGGCTGTGCGGGCCAGCGGTGCATGGCGGCCTCAGCGATGCTTGCGGTCGGAAATGTCGATTCTATAATTGCTTCGATCTGTGACGAGGCGCGAAAGGTGATTCCCGGAAAAAATCTCGGTGCCGTCATTTCAAAGGCCGCGAGAGAACGGATCGAAAATTACATTGCCGAAGCTGAGCGAGACGGAGCCAAGATACTTGTCGATGGACGCGGAGCGGTGGTCGAAGGGAAAGAGAACGGCACATACATCGGGCCGACCGTTATCGACTATGTGACGCCCGAAATGTCTGTGGCGACCGAGGAGATCTTCGGGCCCGTTATCTCGATTATACGAACCGACACGGTTGATGAGGCGATCGCGATCGAGAATGCGAATCCCTACGGCAACGCCGCCTCCGTATTTACGCAAAGCGGCGGCATGGCCCGCTACATTATGGAGCACGCATCGGCCGGAATGATCGGCGTCAATATTGGAGTTCCGGTTCCGCGTGAGCCTTTTTCATTCGGTGGATGGAATGATTCACGGTTCGGAGCTAACGATATCACGGGTAAAAGTTCGATCGAATTTTGGACGAAAATAAAAAAGACCACTACGAAATGGAACCCCGAAGCGGGCGTGAACTGGATGAGCTGAAGACATACTTACAGGAGTGATCGCATGGAAACAACACAACAGCAAGCAGAACCAAATCCGTCGAAAATAATGGAGGTCGGCCTGGGGTTTTGGCCCTCGAAGGTACTTTTGGCAGCAACCAACATGGGTCTTTTTACCCTGTTATCCGAAGGAAGATTGTCGGGCAGCGAAATAAGAGCCAAGCTCGGCCTGCAAGAGCGGGGATCGTACGATTTTCTGGATACGCTTGTTGCCCTCGGTTTTTTGACCCGCGAGGGGCTAAAAGAAACCTCTGTATACGGCAACGCCGCCGATTCAGACCTTTTTCTGGACAAGAAAAAGCCGACCTATATGGGCGGAATTCTGGAGATGTGTAACAACCGCATTTACCGGTTTTGGGCAGATCTGGAGGAAGGACTGAAAACCGGAAAGCCGCAGAACGAAGTGAAAACAGGCGAGATGCCCGTTTTCGAAATGCTCTACTCCGACCCGGCCAAGATGCGTGAATTCATAATGGCGATGGGCGGGATCCAGATGGGAAACTTTGTAAAGTTCGCAAGGGAATTCGATTTTTCTGAGTACGAGACATTTTGCGATGTGGGCGGTTCAGGCGGACATCTGTCGATCCAGGTCGCACTGAATAATCCTCATATAAAATGCACTTCGCTTGACCTTTCGGCGGTCGCTCCGGTTGCAAGAGAAATTGTCGAAAGTTTCGGTTTAGCCGACCGGGTCACTCTTGCCGAAGGTGATTTCTTTAAGGATCCCCTGCCACATGCCGACGTGATCACGATGGGGAACATCCTCCATGACTGGGGTACGGCGGACAAGAAAATGCTAATGAAAAAAGCATATGACGCATTGCCCGATGGAGGTTCGTTCGTCGTGATCGAGAACATTATCGACGACGATCGACGACAGAACGCGTTCGGTATGATGATGTCCTTGAATATGCTTTTGGAAACGGACGAAGGATATGACTTTTCGGGAGCCGATTTTGACGCTATGTGCAGGGAAATCGGGTTTAAGGTAACGCGAATTATGCCACTGACGGGGCCGGCGAGTGCGGCCATTGCGATTAAATAATATGTCCAGAATGGTAAAAGCAGGGCTGATACAGGCCCATAACGTCGGTGATGTTGATGCTCCGATCGATGAGATCAAAAAGGCGAACATCGACAATCAGTTGAAACTCGTCGAGGACGCCGCGAGGCGGGGCGTTCAGATGCTTTGTTTTCAGGAGATATTCAACACGCCTTACTTTTGTGCCGAGCAGGAGACTCGATGGTACGAGGCTGTCGAACGTGTGCCAGACGGCCCCACGGTAAAGCTGATGCAGGAGGTCGCGAAACAGCATGGAATGGTTCTGATCGTTCCCGTTTACGAAGAAGAGCAGACTGGTATTTACTACAACACCGCGGCCGTGATCGATGCTGACGGTAAATATCTCGGTAAGTATCGCAAGACGCACATTCCGCATGTAGCTCCCGGTTTTTGGGAGAAATTCTATTTTCGCCCGGGAAATCTCGGATATCCGTGCTTCGATACGGCGTTTGCCCGCATCGGCGTTTACATTTGTTATGATCGGCATTTTCCCGAAGGAGCGCGGTGTTTGGGCCTGAATGGTGCGGAGGTCGTTTTTAATCCATCTGCAACAGTTGCCGGTTTGAGCGAATATTTGTGGAAACTCGAACAGCCCGCG
Source organism: Pyrinomonadaceae bacterium (assembly GCA_041749555.1). Taxonomy (GTDB): domain Bacteria; phylum Acidobacteriota; class Blastocatellia; order Pyrinomonadales; family Pyrinomonadaceae; genus OLB17. Next base: position 3,853 of record JBGTBC010000038.1, read on the forward strand.
CACGCGGTTGCTAACGGTTATTTCGTCGGGGCGATAAACCGCGTCGGAACCGAGGCTCCGTGGAATATCGGTGAATTTTATGGCCAAAGCTATTTCTGCGACCCACGCGGCCAGATCATCGCCGAGGCATCACGAGATCAGGACGAACTTGTCGTCGCTGATCTCGATATGGACATGATCCGCGAGGTGCGAAACACATGGCAATTCTTCCGCGACCGCCGGCCGGATGCATACGGGCAGATTGTTGCTGATTGAGTGGGATGTCGACAAAAGGAAAAACGGCAGTGGTAGTTGCGGCTCATGTCATCAAATTTGGCATTCCGCTCGCCTTGGTCCTAGCCGCCGTAACCATTGGATTCCCCTTACTTTTTGGACATGAAGGCACTAAGGTGAATTTCCAGTTAGCGATCTCGTCGGGTCTGATGGCGTTGTTGATTGCCACGGTGTTGGGGCTTGTAAGGGCGAATAGACCTGACCGCTAGAAGAAATCGTCTCGTCTCATTCATATTTTGTTTATGTCAGATCCCTACTGCACACCGCTCGACATCACCCAGATCGAGCAGAATTTTGCCGATATTAATCCGGCAATGTCGCCTGCAGAGGCC
>JBGTBC010000039.1:0-3715 GCA_041749555.1 Pyrinomonadaceae bacterium
GAGGTCACGCTCTTCGATACCAACGGAAACGCCCGGATCAAAATCCTTGTTGGTGCCGACGGAACACCCAAACTCGATTTTCTCGACGCAAACGGCAAAGTGACCTACAGCTTGCCAAGTGATGGTATGAAAGTTAAAAATTAGGAATGAGCAGAGTATGGAGTGAATTGAATTGCGAACTTGCCGATGATCGATCTGCAATCTGGATTGGAGAAAAAATTGACAATGAAATCCGTGACGGGTTGAAGGAGGGTTCCATTGCGAATGGCGAACGTGACCTTGAAATAGTGAGCGAATGGTTCGATCACGAAGAGGCAATCTCTGCCGATTCGTAAACCTTCACTTTACACATTAGATCAACGAGTACCGGCATTTTACAAAACGATGGCAATCCGACGCCCGTTCAATTTTAAGTCTTGGATCGACGAGCATCGACATTTGCTCAAACCGCCCGTTGGCAACCAGTGCGTTTACAATGATGAAGATTTCATCGTGATGGTCGTTGGCGGGCCTAACTCGCGAAAGGATTACCACTGGGACGAGGGTGAGGAGCTGTTTTATCAGATAGAAGGCGATGCCAAGGTGCTCGTGCAGGAAGACGGAAAACCCGTTGAGGTGCTGATCCGCGAGGGCGATATGTTCCTGCTGCCGCCGCGTATTCCGCACAATCCGATCCGCGGAGAGAACACCATCGGCGTCGTCATCGAACGAAAACGCCGCCCCGGCGAACTCGACGGCCTTCTTTGGTTTTGCGAAAACTGCAATGAGAAGCTCTACGAGGAATATTTTCAGCTCGAAGATATAACGACGCAATTCCAAGGCGTGTTCAAGAAATTCTATGGCAGCCAAGAACGTCGAACCTGCAAAAAATGCGGTGCCGTTATGGAGCCGCCGGCGGTGGTGTCATGAGTTTTGATAGGTCCAGATCGATCCATGCGCTAATCAATTCTACGTTACCGGAGTAGAGTCCCCACTGTAAATTTTTGTAAACCTAACCCAAGTAACTCCCAATCAGTTGCTAATCTAGCTTGACTGTCTTACATTGAAAGCGCTTCAAAGCAAATAAATTCTAGACTATCCGTTTCGAACACAAAACTCGATCTGTTGAGGACATTCTGCGATGAGAAAATTCTGCTCCTGGAAGGGCGTTGGCCTTTCTGTAACTTCACTTTTACTTCTGGTTCCGATGGCTGTTGGCCAGCAGAGAAATAACCCGAGAGCGACTCCAAGCCCGACACCGACCGCAACTCAAGTGGCGAAGCAGGCACCGACATTCGAGTCGGTCATTTCGACCCTGCGTTTTCGCGAGATCGGTCCCGCCACGATGGGCGGGCGTGTGAATGACATAGAGGTCCCTATTCAGGACACGAAGGTGATCTATGCGGCTATGGCCGCGGGCGGGATACTGAAGTCCGTCAATGGCGGAACTACGTGGGGGACGCTTTTTGACAAAGAGGCCGTTTCTACTGTGGGCGACGTAGCGGTCGCTCCGTCCAATCCGTCGATCGTCTGGGCCGGATCCGGCGAGTCGAATAACCGCCAAAGTTCCTCGTGGGGAAATGGCGTCTATAAATCGATGGATGCCGGTAAAACATGGAAGAATATGGGGCTAGCGGAAACTCACCATATTGCACGAGTTGTTATTCACCCAAAAAATCCTGACATAGTCTGGGTTGCCGCAACCGGAAAACTCTGGTCAGCTAGCCCTGAACGTGGAGTTTACAAAACCACTGACGGCGGGAAAACATGGTCTCATGTTCTGAAAGTAAATGAAGACACTGGCGCGACCGAACTGGTTGTCGATAATGAGAGCCCGACAATACTGTATGCCGCGATGTACCAGCGCCGACGAGCTGTTTTTGGTTTCAACGGAAGCGGCCCGCACAGTGCTTTATATAAGAGCGTGGATGGCGGTGAAACGTGGACGATGATCACGCGCGGAATGCCGTACAACACTGAAAATGCTCCAACGCCAATGCCGGAAACTCTGCAAGAGACGGGCCGCATTTCGATCGCGATCTATGACAAGAATACCAATATTGTTTACGTGACCGTCGAACACGCGAATGGCGGCGTCTATCGCTCGATCGATAAAGGCGAGACGTGGACAAAGATGGCTGAAATAACCACGGTGCCGCGTCCGATGTACTTTTCGAAGCTAAAGGTCGATCCGAATAACGATCAACGATTGTGGCTCGCAGGTGTTGCGATGCAGTATTCGGAGGACGGGGGCCGTACGTGGACCGGTAACTTCTCGCGTGCACCTCACGCAGATACTCACGGCATCTGGATCAACCCAAACGATTCAAACCACATAATTCAGGGCAACGACGGCGGTATAAATATCAGTTTTGACCGCGGCCGCACCTGGGATTTCTCAAATACGGTGCCGCTCGGCACTTTCTATGAAGTGGGTGTCGACAACAGCCTGCCATATAAAGTCTGCGGTGGGCTGCAGGACAACAACACCTGGTGCGGGCCAAGCATGACGACCAATCCGCGAGGCATCAGCAACAGTGATTGGTACACGATCGGGGGCGGCGACGGTTTTTTTGCCCAGCCTGATCCGAACGACCCCGACATCGTATACGGCGAATCGCAGGACGGCAATCTCTTCCGCCGAAATATCAGGTCGAGTGAGAGTAAGCAGATCCGGCCGCGCGAAGAAGAAGGCGAGAAGCGATATCGGTTTCAATGGAACTCCCCGATAGTGATCTCGTCTTTTGATTCGAACACGATATATTACGGGGGAAATTTCCTCTTTAAGTCGACCGATCGCGGCGACAATTGGGCAAAGATCAGCCCTGACCTGACCTCGCCTGTTGACCGCAATACGCTGCCCATAATGGGCAAGGTGCCCGACCGTTTCACGCGTTCGCGACACGATGGTGTCCAGCAGTATCCTGCGATCACGACCGTTTCCGAATCCACGCTGAACAAGAATGTGATCTGGGCCGGAACCGATGACGGTAATCTGCAGGTAACCCGTGACGGCCAGACGTGGAAGAACGTAATCGATAAAGTTCCGGGTTTGCCGAAGGGAACATATGTCAGCCGTGTAGTCGCTTCGCGTGCGGGCGAGGGTTCGGCTTACGCGACATTCGATGGCCACCGCATGGGCGATTTTAAGGTATATGTTTATCACACGACTGATTTTGGCGAGACCTGGAAGTCGATCGCTTCGAACCTGCCTAAGAATAATGGCACCGTCAGCGTCATCCGTGAACATCACCGAAATCCCAATCTCCTTTTTGTCGGGACCGAATATGGCATGTACGTTTCGTACGATCGCGGTGGAAATTGGACGAAGTTTCACATGAATCTCCCGACTGTGCCAGTCGATGACATTTTGATCCACCCTCGTGAAAATGACCTGATCCTGGCGACTCACGGCCGGTCGATCTGGATCATGGACGACATCACAGCCCTCGAACAGATGAATGACGCGGTGCTTGCGAGCGATGTCCATCTGTTTGACCCGCGGCGTTCAGTAATGTGGAGGACGTGGAATAACAAACCGCTTACAACGGACAAGATGTTCTACGGCCAGAATCCGCCGAACGGTGCGATGATCAATTTCTACCTCAAGGAACCGCTAGTCGATAGACAGACAGTAACCATAACCATTCAGGACGCTAGCGGCCAGACGATGAGGACGCAGAATTGTACCCGTCCGCTGCCCACTCCGACGCCGGGTGCCGGTGGCCCCGGAGGC
>JBGTBC010000040.1:0-3960 GCA_041749555.1 Pyrinomonadaceae bacterium
CTGGCCCGTCTCGACGTTGAGCAACATTATCATTCTAAGCAGGCCGTTTATGGCGATCTGATAGCGGGGACGGGCGGCCATACCGGCGGGCAGGTCGATGACGATCATTTCCTTCCAGCATTTTTGGCTGGCAATTATGCCCACTTTCGGACAATCGCCGAGCCGGTGGACCTGGCCGGAAAATTTGTCCAAACGAAATGTAGTTCTGCGGTCGAACGGGACCTGGATAATTTCGAATCTTCCGCTATTATCACCTATCGACGTACTGATCGACGGGAACTCGTTCTGTGCGAAAACCGCCGACACCGTACAGAAAAACACAGCCAAAAGGATGAAGATCTTATTCATTGTGTCCTCCAATGATTGATGATATACCCTGTTAGACACGCAAATTTCGATATAAAGTTCCCGAGCAAGTTTTCGCGGAAACAACTGACACATTTTGTCACATTACGCCGCTAAATATTGGGACTTCGCACTCGATAAGTCCGGCTTCGCAATTGTGGGTTGCACGACTAAAATCTCTATCTGTTCTGATTCTATGACTTACGCCGACGATTGGCATTAACGAACAGTGGCACGCGGATTGTATAAGTAATAGTGATTTTAGGGAAAGCTCAGCTTTCTTCCACAGGAGTTGAGAATTGAAAAAAATGAAAAGGCAGAACGGATTTTCACTAATAGAACTTTTGATCGTTGTAGTAATTATTGGCATTGTGGCCTCGATCGCAATACCGAATCTGCTCGCTTCGCGACGTTCGGCCAATGAAGGCTCGGCCGTTTCGTCGACCCGTACCCTAAGCGTTGCGCAGGCGACATACGCTTTCACATACGGTGAGGGTGAGTTTGCCGGTGCGGTCGGTGTGCCTAATACCGACGTGCTTCAAGTACTCACTTCAGTATCTCTTATATCGAGCGACCTTGGCGGCGGGACGAAAGGCGGTTATGCCTTCGTTGGTGCAAAGGTCTTATCTGCGGCTCCGTCACAGGCCCAGTTTTTCTTCTCGGCCGTTCCCATTCAAGGAACAGGGATGGCGGCAACGGGCATGCGGCGTTTTGGCGTTGCCACCGACGGTGTTCTGAGGTCCGATTCAGATCTGACCCATTTTCAGGACATACCAGACGTATTGTTGTCCCCGGCTTTCGCAAATTGATCCAGTACAATTCTTGCTGATCCCTCAGCACTGTCCAACAGGCGTGATCAAGTGGAGTGATTTCTACTTGATCTCGCCTGATTTTTGTTTGAATGGCCACAGCCACGATCTACTAACCCTAAGGGCGTTTGGTAGGTGTGGATCTTGGATAAACGATCTCTTTGCGGTCGACGGTGGGCTGAGGCCGGGGCGGTTCGGCTCCGGGTGGGACGATCCAAAAATCAAAAAGGGGGTCTTCATGAAATCCACCGTCGAAAGCATTAATACGTCGCGGCTCAACTCCGGCAGCTATCAATTCAGACCTCAGACTTCTAAGTGAATTGAGGGCGAAACCACGTTCACTTTTTCGCCCGGCGTAGCCGATGATATACAGACTGTCAGTAATTTGACCAAGGTACTCGGCCAGAGTTTTAAGATGGAATGTGACGGTTTCCGCCGGGAGCTCGCCAAATTCGCCGAATTTTCTTGCAGGCGGGATCACCTTTACAGCGCCGGTGGCCTGAAGTAAGCATTCCGGTGCGTAGCCGCTTACCCAAAGGTCAGCCTTGACCTCTCGCTCGGGCGTGATGCCGGCGCCGGTAGTATCAACAGTAATGCGGCGCGTCCCCTGCCCCTCGTTGATAGCTCCAGCCGAAGTGCTCCACACGATCGTCGGCTGTATCTTGGGATCGGCGCCCGTAATGGTCGCTACGAATGCAATTGTTTGGCCTTCCCTTATCATGCGGGCCGCCTGAGGCTGCACCCTGACCTGAGGACAGGGCTTTGCCTTTGGCTCGGGCGTTGCGGTCGGAGAAGGGTTAGGCGTCGGAGTCGTGGTGATCTGTGCTCCCGCGTAGCCGAAAAAAGCAAATGCCAATAAAACGGGCAAAAATAGTGCTGAAAACTTCCGCATCCTTAATACCTCCTGTCGAATAAGTGAATTCACGCAACGCGTGCACGCGGTTGCAAAAGTATGGTTTCACCATATGATACACCGCCGAAGAAAAATCCGTGACAGAAAATTAGATTCCGTTTTGGCTTAATGGGCTGCCTGATAGTACCTCGTGTGTCCCCCTCCCTGAGAAAGAAACTCCTACGAGATCCGGTCTAGCCGACCGTTGTATCTCGCGTCGTGTGCCAGCCTATATCGGTTTCCGCCTGAATAGCCTTCCGTTTTTTCAGCGTTACATCCGGAACTCGCACATGGACGGCGGTCCCGTGTTTACGGGAGGATTCGATCTCAAGAGTGCCGCCGATCAGTGCCGCTCTTTCCTTCATTCCGGTTAGTCCCAGGCCTTTTGATCGATTAAGTTTATTTCGCAGGCTAAATCCCCGGCCATTGTCCGTGATTATCATGCACACTGCATCGTTCCTTTTCTCCAGAATTATATCCACAGAGGTCGCTTTGGCATGCTTGTGGGCATTATTTAGAGCCTCCTGCATTATTCGGTATAGGTTCGCCTCTACCCGTGCTGGAAGACGTTTCCTTTTTAGAGAAGAAAGCACATCGGCTCGGATACCGGCATGTGCAGACCACTGGGCCACGTAGTCGTTGATCGCCGCCGAAAGGCCGACGCCCTCCAACAAGGCGGGCCGGAGCTCCCACGCCAGAAAATCGACACTTTTGTCTATGTTAGCGGTAATGGTTTCGATCTCAGACAAGTCGACGGCCGGTTGGCAGGAGGCTGATGCGACCTTTGCCCGTTCCAGAGCAAACCGAAGTCCGGTAAGCTGCTGACCGAGCTCATCGTGCAAGTCGCGAGAGATACGGCTGCGTTCGTCTTCCTGGGCAATGATCAGCCGCTGGAGGACCTCCTTATCTGCTAAAGCTTTTTCCGCCACACGCCGGGCCGTGAGATCCCGCGCAATGGTCGATACTCCTACGACGTCACCGAGGTCATTTTTGACCGGCGAAACAACCACCTCGAGGATCAAATGTCCCTTGTCTTTACCTACGCGTTCGGACTCAAAGACTTCGACTTCTTTGCTGATTTTTAGCTTTTCGATCTTTTCGAGCAGCTTCCCAAAGTCTTTAGAGAGTGTTAATGAAGTGAGATGCTTGCCAATGGCCTCGGCGGCAGTGTAACCATAGAGGTCCTCCGCAGCTTTATTCCAACTAGTGATCTCCATGTCGAGATTGATAGTGATGATCGAATCGTTTGACGATTCGACGATGGATGCCAGGAAGTATTTGTCTATGTTGCGGTTAGGCATTTCTGCGGCTTTTTGACCCGTCGAAGCGGAATTTATCATGTTGTAATGTAAACACTAGTATACGCCCCATTCGTGCCTTACTGAAACTTCAGCCGTAGCTTTGCTCCGCTCTCGCTAGACTCTCACGCAAGGGCATGGCCGTCCGGATGGCGGACGATATCGGCAGAAAATAACTTTATGGAGCTGTCGATTTTCGGTGGTAAGGCGAGTATCATAACGGTGATAGGAGCATTTTTATGAAACACATTTTATTAGTTAGCATATTGGCCTTTGGGCTTACGTTATTCTTTGCGGACAGGGCGGCTGCCCAGGCACCTTCGGTGGCCGGTGAATGGGCTGCGTCGATGAATACGCCGGGCGGCCCGAGGCCGTTCGGGCTGGTCTTTAAAGTTGATGGCGAAAAGCTGACCGGCACCGTAAAGCGTGCGAACGGCGACGTGCCGCTCGAGGGGACGATAAAGGGCAAGGACATCAGCTTTTCCTACACCATTAATTACAACGATAATGTTCTCTCGCTCTTTTTCTCCGGCAAGGTGGATGGCGATAACATCAGCGGAACGGTCTCGTTCGGCGGTAATGCTGAGGATACGTGGAGCGCCAAACGGACGCCGCC
>JBGTBC010000041.1:0-2787 GCA_041749555.1 Pyrinomonadaceae bacterium
CGGTCAGTCGTTCTTAAAGGGGGCATAGATGAATGCCGGCCGTTAATGGTTGAAACGGAGTTTGGGCCGCTTTTAAAGGTTCTTCGAGTTGTCTCCTACAGACAGTGTTCTCGCTTGTAAACGCGAGAAGGTTGGCGGTTCTACCCGGTTTTTTTGGGAAGACCGTTTAAGGTTCTGATGACTTACAAGTCGCGGACGCGCGACCCATGTGCCGCCGACGAACTTTTAAGGCTTGGGAGTATCAGAGTTAAATGGCAAATGCCTCACCTTCGTGACGTGTCCATTCCAACGGAGGTAGCATTTGCCGTCCGTGGTGCTTGTATCATGACTTGGCACCAAGAGCGGCAGCCCGTAAAAGACGTTCTCTCCGCTGCGGTCAGCGGCGCTGGGCTTCCTACGTCCTCTCACGAGCGTGCCTATGCAGATGAACCTACGCTCCGCAGAGAGGTTGAAAACGTCCTTTCACCTTACGAACGAGCCGGAAGCCTCCTGGAAACTGCAACCGCAGAGGCGGATGCCAACTTCATCAACAATCATCAGGTCGAAGCCGGGCATATTCTCGGCAACTTTCAGATCCTGTCGCTGCTCGGCACAGGTGGAATGGGCGTCGTCTATTTGGCTAAAGACAGCCGCCTAAGCCGAAAGGTTGCATTAAAACTTCTCCCGCCTAGCTACACAAATGATCCTGATCGTCTGCGGCGATTCCAGCAGGAGGCCCGTTCCGCGTCTGCTCTAAATCACCCCAATATCCTCACGGTTCATGAGATCGGAGAAACCGACGGCACTTATTTCATTTCCACGGAATATATTGAAGGCGACACCCTTAGAGATCGGATCGTGCGAACGCCTCTGCCGGTCGATGAGGCTCTCGACATCGCACTTCAAGTTGTATCGGCATTGATCGTGGCACATGATTCCGGGATCATTCACCGTGATATAAAGCCGGAAAATATCATGATCCGTCGTGACGGGTATGTAAAAGTGCTTGACTTCGGACTGGCAAAGCTGAAGCAAGCCGGTGTTCATCGTGAGCCGCTGCGAAAATCATCCCAGCCGCCGCATGAATCACTCAGCGATCAGAGCATCTTTAGCGGCAACGAGTATATCACGGCGGTCCCGGGCACGACGGAATCCGGGGTTTTGATCGGAACCCCCAACTATATGTCACCCGAACAGGCGTCTGGCCTGGCGGTCGATGAACGATCCGATATCTGGAGCCTGGGTGTGGTCATATACGAGATGTTGTCTGGCCACCTGCCCTTTCGCGGCGGGAGTTCTCAAGACTATATCGAATCGGTATTAAAGGAAGATCCGACACCGCTATCTCCCTTCTCGGACAGCGCGACGGCGTTGCTGGAGCGGATCGTGATGAAATGCCTTGAAAAGAACCCCGAACGGCGTTATAACACGGCGACGGAGTTGCAAGAAGCTCTGCTCGAAATAAAGCGCGACATAACGGAAACGCGGGAGAAGACTCCGCTCGCGGCGATCACGGCACGCCACTCCCCGATCGCGATCACGGCCCTCCTGCTCGGCGTCATTTCTCTTGTTGTGCTCGCTTATTTTCAGCAGCCCGATGCAAAAACCGCTGTTGTCCCGGAGATCAAATCCGTCGCCGTACTGCCATTTACGGAGATATCGAGCGGCTCCACGCAGGATTACTTCGCCGACGGCATGACCGATGCTTTAACAAATGAGCTCGGGCAGATCGGGGCACTTCGCGTGATCTCGCGTACCTCCGTAATGCGGTACAAAAATAGCACTGCAACACTGCCGGAGATCGCGCGTGAACTAAAAGTGGACGCCGTCGTCGAGGGTACTGTTCACCGGTACGGAGGACGAGTCCGTACTGCCGCCAAACTGACACAGGTTTCGATCGGCCAACAGCTATGGTCTGACAGTTACGAAAGCGACGCCGGCGATGTTGTCGGGCTGCAGCAGATGCTCGCGCGAAACATCGCTCGCGAGATCGGCGTAAACCTCACGCCGCGGGAAGAGACCCGATTGTCGAGAGCCAGGCCCGTGAAGGCGGAGGCTTACGAATCTTACCTGAGAGGCAGGCAATTCCTCGATAAGCGAAATGTGCCCGCCATACGGAGCGCGATCGCGTATTTCAATATGGCGACAGATATCGATCCCGGCTTCGCTCTCCCGCATGCTGCTTTGGCCGACGCATATTTTGCTCTGGGCACGGTCCATTTGTGCGCTCTGCCGCCGCGAGAGGCTCTGGACAAAGGTCGGGCCGCCGCGATGAAGGCAATTGAGCTTGACGACACACTAGCGGAAGGGTACACGGAACTGGCCGTCATAAAGTTCTACAGCCGGCAGTGGGCGGAGGCCGAAGAAGCTTTTCGACAAGCTCTCGAATTGAACCCGAATCTCGCCCCTGCCCATTCATGGTATGCCATCTATTCCGCATCGAGGGGACGACTCGGAGAAGCCATTTCCCGTATTTACCGAGCGCGAGAACTCGATCCTCTGTCGCCCCATATAGCCCAGAATGTCGGCTGGATACTTCATTATGCCCGACAACACGACGAGGAGATAGAGGAGTATCAGCGCACGTTAGAGCTTGACCCTAACTTTTTGTTTGCCAGGCTTAGGCTTGCCTCTGCATACTCCCGAAAGGGAATGTACGATGAGGCGATCATCGAACTCGAACGCGTCAACAAACTTCCGGAACGGCCACCATCGATACTCGGCGGCCTAGCATATAATTATGCTATTTCCGGAAGACGCCGTGAAGCACAACAGATTCTAAGAGAGGTCCTGGAGATCCGGCGAGAG
>JBGTBC010000042.1:0-3312 GCA_041749555.1 Pyrinomonadaceae bacterium
CGCTCCTGTTTTTTGAGATCACGACGATCTGCGCCGGGAAACTGTTCGAGCAAAGACAAAGCACTCTGTTCGAGGTTCATTCCGCACGAACGGCAGAACTTTTGCTCGGTCGAATTTTTGGCTCAGCAGCTTAGGCAAAACATCGTTAACCTCGCTCTCAGAAATAATACGAGAAGATCGATTTCCAGGTTCCCGATTCTTAACGAAATCGTCCTAACGAACGATCATAGCGGCTTCCGCGCTTACCCACTCGCAGAGGGCTTTCTTCTCGCTCGCACTCAGAACTGCGTCTCGATGGATCCACAGATACGATGGCAGCGGCATATTGCCAGCCCCGATCTCCTCACAGATCTCCTCAAGTTTCTTTGCTTTCTTCTTTGGAGAATAGGTGTTAAAAATGCTGAAGTTTAGTTCCTCTCTTCCGTCATCAATATGACCCTTTAGAAACCAGCCAAATGGCTGTACGTACGAGTACCATGGATAAACAGTCTTGTGCGAATGACAATCGTTGCAAGATCGGCCCATCAAAAGTGAAATATCCGCCGGAACCTGGAGTGCAGCTTCGAGTGTGTCGGTTTCAGCAATTGGCGGTGGCGTCTTATCTATGCCAAAGAATTGAATTACGACAAACATGACGGCAGCAGCAAGAGCGGTTGTTTTCAGAAGTTTTTTTAACATACGCGCGGTACAATCCCTGCAATGCCGCTATAGTACTACAATCGAAAGTGCTTGTGGATGAAATTGACTCCGATATTTTGTGCGTAATGCGGAGTACCTCCAATAACCCATTGCGGGCATCTTAAAGATTTATTATTCTTTAAATTATGCTTCGGCCAACAGTTATTGCCATTCCTATTTTTGCCATCCTGATAGCGGCTGAAGCGTGGTGGGCATATCGAAAGGGCTCAGACGAGTTTCGGGATCGTAAGGATACCTGGACCAATATCTTCCTAGGATTCATGAGTGTCGCATTCGGCGCGTTATTCGGAATATTTACCGCTTATATTTACATCGCGGCCTACGAATTAGCACCCTACAAGTTTCCGGCAAACGCATGGTGGACCTGGGCTTTGCTTTTCTTTATCGACGATTTTGCTTATTACGTTTTTCACCGAATCAGCCACGAGACGAGGCTGTTTTGGAATTTTCACGTAGTGCACCATTCCAGTGAACACTACAATCTGAGTGTTGCCGTGCGGCAGAGTTGGTTCAGCGGTATCCTGCATTGGGTCTTTTATGCTCCTATTATGCTGCTTGGCTTTGCTCCGTGGATGTTCGCCCTGATGCACGGTTTCAATCTTATTTATCAGTTTTGGATCCATACAGGATTTGTTAAGACCCTCGGATGGTTTGAATATGTTTTCAACACGCCTTCGCACCATCGGGTGCATCACGCAGTAAACGAAGCGTATCTGGATAAGAATTATGCGGGCGTATTGATCATTTGGGACAAGATCTTCGGCTCATTTGTGAAAGAAGATGAGGTTCCGCGTTACGGGATAATCAAACCGATCCGCAGCTATAATCCGCTATGGATAAATACCCATGCCTGGTTTGAAATGTATGCCGCAATCCGTTCAAATAGAGGAATTAGGGCGAAACTCCGAAATGTATTTGGGTCGCCTGACCTGGAAACCACGAGCTAAGACGCAAACTCTGTGATAAAAAGACTTATCAGCCTATTCATTGTCTCGTTCTGCTTATTCGCCGCCGTTGCCGCGGGGCAATCCATTGAGATCAAGGGCGAATTGGTGACCTACACACGCCCCGATCCGCTCGTCGAATTCAAAAAATCGTTCACCGTAAATTATCCGCGTGTGAAGGCTTCCACGCCCGCGTTGTCTTCTAAGATCGAATCACTGCTAAGCTACGAGAAAGCCTTCGATTTCACCATCGAAGAAGAGAAGACCGAGCTTCAATGGCTGGAAGAGGCCGATTTCGACGTGTCATACAATAAGAACGGCCTCCTAAGTATCACCCTGCACATAACCGGCAGCGCCGCGTATCCCGATCAGGTCGTAAAGCGGCTCAATATTGACACTGTCCGCGGCGTGAGGCTCTTTCCAAAAGACGTTTTCGCAAATCTCGCCGGACTGGCCGCCCGTGTAAAACGAATGCAGGCGGCCGAGATCGCTGCGGCGAAGCGCTCGATGCGTAACGACCCGGATGCTCAAGATCTCGACCCAAACGAGACGTTCGCTCGTGCGAATTTTAGGACGACCGAGCTAAATGCCTTTCAGGTAACGGAAAAGGGCGTGACGTTTTACTATGATTACGGTTTTCCGCACGTGATGAAAGCGCTAGAGCCAGATGGAGAGTATCGCCTATCCTGGAAAGAGATCCGGCCGTTCGTAAAACCCGGAAGCCCGCTCGCGAAAGCTTTGAAATAGCACCTAATTCCTATGTCAGAACGAAAGATCAGAGTATTGATTGCTAAACCCGGACTCGACGGCCACGATCGCGGCGCCAAGGTAATTGCCCGGGCTCTGAGGGATGCCGGCATGGAAGTTATCTACACGGGCCTGCGTCAAACGCCCGAAATGATCGCCTCAGCCGCGTTGCAGGAGGACGTCGATGCTGTTGGTATATCGATCCTAAGCGGTGCTCACAATACCCTTTGCCCGAGGATTGTCAATCTGCTCCGCGAAAACGGGATGGATGATACTTTGATATTGGTTGGCGGCATTGTTCCCCAGGAAGATATCCCTGTGTTAAAGGCGAATGGCATTTCTGAAATTTTTCTTCCCGGAACCTCGACCGAAGACATAGTAATGTTCATCCGGGACAACGTTCGGGCCCAATAGCATAAAAGAATACTGGCCATGCGCCCTGCGTGTGCGAGAAATTCGTGCTAAACTGTTATTACTGATTAAGGGTAGAGTTATTACTTATAAGGGGAGACATTCAATGAAAAAACTAAATTCTTTATTATTATCGACCGCGTTAATTTTTGCGCTTGCATTTATCGGAAGCGGCTTTGGATTAAGTGGCTCATCGTCCGTCCATGCTCAGGATACGATGCTCGGCAAGGCTGGCGATAAGGCTACAAAAGTTTCAAAAAAGGTTGGTCGTAAGACTGCGAGCGGCGCAAAGAAAACCTACCGCACTTCGAGGCGAGTAGGTACGACCATCGGCAAAAGGACCTGGACCGGCACCAAATGGGTGGCCAGTAGTTCGTGGAAGGGCGGCAAATGGATCGCCGTCAAGACTGCCAACGGCACAAAGTGGGTCTATCGCAAGGGCAAGAGAGCTGTCACCGGAACAAAAAAGCGCGTTATGTAGACGAGTCGTTATATCCTGATGTTCGAAGCG
>JBGTBC010000043.1:0-11087 GCA_041749555.1 Pyrinomonadaceae bacterium
AGCCACAGATCGTCGAACCACCGCATCGTCACCGTATCGCCAAACCACTGGTGCGACGCCTCGTGAAACATCAGCAAAGCCCGCGAGATATGGTCATTCCGCGTCGGCTCCTGCGGAAAGATGATCGAGGACTCCCTCAGAAACGTCGCCCCCGCATGCTCCATCCCTCCGAAGGGAAACTCGGGGATCAAAACCAGGTCATACTTCGGGAACGGGAACTTGTAGTTGAAATACTCCTCGAAGTATTTGATGGCCTCGCGGTTGAGACGAAAGACCTCGGCGGCGTGGGGTTTGAACTTGGCGGCTTGGGATCTGCGGAAGTAGATTGATGTTGTTGGATCGCCAGCGGCGTTCTTGTCAGTACCCTGAGCGGTAGCGACGGGGGCTTTTGACTTGACGGTTATAAGATCCCCGGTCGCTACCGCTCCCGGTACCGACACCTTTTCCCATGGCCCAGCCGCGAATGCGAAGACGTAGGTGCTCATTGGTTTGGTTTCGTGAAAGCCGTTTATCGGGAGGCACTGAGTATTCAGAGGCGTTGCTCCAATATGGCCCGTTTCCACGTTTATCTCCGTTCGCTGCCCACATGCCGCCTGTGCTCTCCCTGAAATGGCGCTATTTGAAATCACGTTCCATTCGCCCGGAGCACTCACCGACAGTTCAAACCTCGCCTTCAGATCCGGCTGGTCGAACACCGGGAACGCCGTACTGGCGTCCGATGGCACAAAGAGCGAGTAGATATACTCCGACCCGTCCTCTTTATCCACGTACCGCGTTATCGCCGACCCGCTCGTCAGTATCGGCGATGTGAAATCGAGCTTGATGACATTCTCGCCCACCACCACGCCATCACGGAAGATGAGGTGCTCGTTGGACTCTTCGTACGCGTTCTGAGTCCCGCCTTCAGGCGGCCCTCCGTCGGCAGTTTGCCGGCTAAAGCCGGGACTCAAAACGCGGCCGTTGATCGAGACATTCGAGATCGTCGACTTCTCTTCGTGGCCCTTTATCCTTCGCCAGTCGAGAATTATCGGTGTTGAGAACCCAGTCGCTACCGCTCCCGGTTCTGACTCCTTCACTCCTCCACTCCCCTTCTCCCCCACTCGTACACTGATCTCCATCGTCCCCTTCAACACCGGCGACATCTTTTCGAGCGTCAGGTTGAGCTTGTAGCGGACGTCGGAATAATGCGCGGCACGCCATCTGGCGAGTTCGAGCGAAACACCCGGTTCGATCGCCGGCTGGGCAAAGGCTGACATGGTAAGGAGTCCGATCAAAAGGAGAATTCGTGCGAGCATATCGAATTTTAATCCGAAGATAAGAATTTGACGATGTCTGAAAGTCGGTTTTCAATTGCCTCTGGCTAGCCGGAGTCAATTCATAGGGCCTATCTTTGCGGCTTGGCGGCTTAGCCGGAAATTTTCTGATTTTCAGCTCGTATCAACTTTTCGAAAAGATTGAGAAGAATCTCCCGCAAAGACGCAGAGACGCAAAGAAGAACGAGGGAACCGATACCCTTGGATGTAGGGATTTTCACGGTTCCGCGACGAGAATAAGAAAGCTGTCATTATTGCGGCTGTTGCGGTGTTTATGAACAAAGGAAAGGCCCGGAGTTTTTTCGGATACTTTGTAACAATCCCGCGGATGGGAGCGTCACTTTGAATATAGTTCTCGGATTTTTCTCAATTTCGAAAACATTTTTCGGCGCTTCTGCGTTAAAGAACCATAGCGTAACGTTTCTTCCCTCGGGTCATTAATATTTTTTGAAGGAGTTTCCTCTATTATGCAAAGACGCGATTTTCTGGTAAAAAGCTCACTTGCGCTGGCCGCCGTGGCGACAAGTGATAAATGGTTAAATCAGGTGTGGGCAGGTGAGCCGGGCCTGATGGGAGCATCATTGCTAGACACATATTTTCAAGTAACAAAGGCCGACATTAGTAAAGTACTCTCTGCGACGCTGGCAAAAGGCGCCGAATTTGCCGATGTCTTTTTTGAATACCGTATTAGCTCAAACCTCTCGTTCGAGGAGGACATCGTTAAATCGGCGCGGCGCGGCATCGTGCAGGGCGTCGGGATCAGGGCCGTGAAGGGCGACCAGATCGGATTTGCCTTTACCGAAGACGTATCGCTGCCGAGCATGATGGAAGCTGCCAATGCGGCAGCTGCTATCGCGAATGACAACGTGGCGAAAGCACGTGTTGTAGGCGTGAACAATCAGAAGGTTGGCAACCTTTACCCGATCAAGGAGCTCGCGACCTCGACCGATCTGACCAAGAAGCTAACGTTCATAAAGGAAGCGAACGCGGCGGCAAAGGCTTATGATCCGAAGATCGTACGCGTCAACATCGGGTTCAATGACGAGGTCAAGCATGTGGCTTATGCCAATTCGGACGGCGTTTACTGGGAAGATTCGCAGCCGCTGTTCATATTCAACGCGTTCTGCATCGCCGAGGACGGCAAGCTCCGCGAGAACGGCTACACCGGCGGCGGCGGGCGCATCGGGATGGAATATTTCAACCAGCGAAAAGCCGCCGATATCGGTAAGGAAGCGGCCCGGATCGCGGTGCTTAATCTAGGAGCACAGGAAGCCGAGGCCGGCGTGCAGACCGTAGTGCTTGGGCCCGCGGAGAGCGCCGTGCTGCTGCACGAGGCGGTCGGCCACGGACTTGAGGCCGATTTTAATTACAAGAAGCTGTCGAACTATTCGGGCCGCGTCGGGCAGAAAGTGGCTTCCGAGCACTGCACCGTGGTCGACGAGGGTTTGTTCCCGAACATGCGGGGCACGATCAATGTGGACGATGAGGGTAATACCCCGCAAAGCACAACGCTCATCGAGGGCGGCATTCTTCGCGGCTATATGAACGACCGCATCTCGGCCAAGCAGCTTGGCGTAAAGCCTTCGGGCAACGGACGCCGTCAGGCTTACAATCATCCGCCGATGCCGCGTATGACGAATACTTATCTGCGGCCGGGCAAGTATTCGGCCGAGGAGATCCTGAAAACCGTTAAGGATGGCGTTTATGCCAAAGGTTTCACCGGCGGACAGGTGGACATTACGAAGGGCGATTTCACATTCTCGTGCTCCGAGTGTTACCGCATCGAGGATGGCAAGATCACGGTCCCGCTCAAAGGCGTGACGCTGGTCGGCAACGGCCCCGACGTGATGACAAAGGTGTCGATGGTCGGCAACGATCTGAAATTTACCGACGGCGGGTGGACCTGCGGCAAGAACGGCCAGATGGTGCCCGTGGGAATGGGAACGCCTACCGTGAAGGTTTCGGATATAACGGTCGGCGGAACTAAGGTTAGAGGCGAGGGCAAGGCTTAAGCCGAGGAGGTGCTAAATAATGATGAAAGATTATAGAAGTTTAGCGGCCGAGATCGTCTCGGAATTAAAGAAGCAAGGTGCCGAGGCTGCCGATGTTTACATCGTCTCGACCAACGGCTTTAACACCATGGTCCGTTTGGGAAAGATCGAGCGGCTGCAGCAATCGATCAGCAAGGGCCTGGGCCTGCGCGTTATCAAGAACGGCGCGATGGCAAACACCTTTACGACCGATTTTCACGACCGTGCTGTAAAGGACCTCGCCCGCGAGACGATGCAGATCGTGCAGGTCTCGAACGCGGACAAGCACAACGGCCTGGCCCCGAAGGAAATGCTCGGCAGCTATAGCGGCAAGCTGATGCTTTTCGACGAGTCGATCGCAAAGCTGACGCCCGAGAAGAAGATCGAGATGGCGCGTCTGGCCGAAGAGACGGGCATGAAATTTGACAAGCGGATCAAAAACGCCAACGGCACTTCGTGGAACGATTCCCGGTCGCAGGTGACGCTTGCAAATTCGGACGGGTTCACCGGACAGTACGAGATGACGCAGGCCAGCTTGTCTGTGAGCCTTTTGGCCGAGGACGAGGACGGCACAAAGCAGTCGGACGGGCACTACACGTTCGGGCGTTTCCTCAACACGCTCGCCTCGCCGCAGGCCATCGGCGAAGAGGCCGGACGCCGCGTTGTGAGGAAACTCGGCGGGCGAAAGGTGAAATCGGCAGTTGTGCCTGTTGTGCTGGACCCGCGAGTGGCAAGTTTCCTGCTTGGTGATGTGTTCGGTGCGGCGTCAGGCGGCAGTATTTACAGGCGTATGTCATACCTCGTAGACAAGGTCGGCCAGCAGATCGCTTCACCGATGATCACGATCGCTGATGATGCTACTATGGCGGACGGTGTGGCCTCACGGCCATTCGATGCCGAGGGTGTTAAGTCATCGAGCGTCGTCGTTGTGGAGAAAGGCGTGCTCAAACAGTACGTTTGCGATTCCTACGCAGCCCGGCGGCTGAACCTGAAACCGACTGGCAACGCAGCCCGCAGCTATCAGGGCAACCCGAATGTCGGCAGCACAAACCTCTTTATCAAGAACGGCGACACCAGCCCGGCAGACATCATCAAATCGGTCAAGAACGGCCTTTACCTCGATCGCGTTGGCGGCCAGGGGCTCAATTCGACGACAGGTGACTTCTCGATGGGCGCCAACGGACAATGGATCGAAAACGGCGAATTCACCCACGCCGTTCAGGAGATCACCGTCGCTGGCAACGTCCTGAAGGTGCTGAGCAACGTGAAAGCGGTCGGCAACGACCTTAGCTTTAAGCTCGGAACTACCGCTTCGCCAACGCTGTTGATAGCAGAAATGACGATCGGCGGGGAATAAGAGATAGGTAACTTTTTTGCTAGGCGGGGTCGAGCTCCGCCTTTTTTTATTGGCGGCTTTTCCCGCAGAACCGCGGAGATCCGCAAGATCTGCGGTGTTGTCAACGGGCGCCATAAAGACCCCGACGGGCTTGACCTATCTGATAACTCAAAAAGGTACGGGAATAGTATTGCCGGTTTAATGTTCGTTAGCTCAAGAGATAGGAATGAGCCGATATCCTTTCCCATTGGGATGGGCCGGGTCATAAAGGGCTGGGACGAGGGCATCGGGAAACTGCGTGTCGGGGATCAGGCGATATTGGTGATCGCGCCGTCGATCGGCTACGGGGCCCGAGGCGCCGGCAACGGATTGATCCCACCGGACGCGACGCCCATATTCATCGTCGAGCTCGTTAATATAAAGGACATTAATTGAACGCGCTATAATTGGATGAGAGATGTTTCGATATGGGTACCACGGCCAATGCACAGGTAATGAGCTGCTCTCAATGCGGGGCGAAAAACCGCATCGACCCCACACGGGGCGCCGGTGCCGTATGCGGACGCTGTCGAAACCCGCTTACGAACAGCTCGAAACCAATCACGATAACAGACGCGAATTTCGCCTCGGAAGTCGAAGGTTCTCCGCTTCCTGTGCTCGTAGATTTTTGGGCGGCGTGGTGTGGTCCTTGCCGCATGGTCGCACCCATAATCGAACAGCTTGCCGCGGAACTCACCGGCCGCGTACGTGTCGGCAAGCTCGATGTCGACGCCAATCAGATAACCGCCGGACGGTTTCGCGTCCAGAGCATTCCTTCGATGCTGATCTTCAAGGACGGCCGCGAAGTCGACCGCATAGTCGGCCTGCAATCGAAAGAAGCGATGGTCGAGCGTCTCCAAAAATTCATTTGAGTTAGACGAGTTCGCATAACTATTATTTCTTGGATTGTTTAGCGGGCTTGCTCCGGACGGTCAGGCACACAGTTGACTGCCTCCATCACTCGTCTATTTAATCTTGACAAAAAAATAATGATTTGAGATTATTTACATTGCGTTAATAGCTAACCTTATTGTCTGAGAGTGGTTTATGAAAATTTCGGCGCAGGAAGAATATGGACTTCGATGTCTCGTTCAGCTCGCGGGTCTGCCGCCGGGCGAGAGCCTGACGCTGCCGCAGATCGCAGCGCTTGAAGGTATTTCAACAGCCAACGCTGGAAAGCTGATGTGGCTGCTGAATAAGGCGGATTTTGTCCATTCGACCCGCGGTACCAAGGGCGGCTATTCGCTTGCAAGGCCTGCGGACGAGATCCGATTGAGCGAGATCATAAAGGTGCTCGATGCTGATGTGCTCGATAAGCACTGCGAGAGCTACACAGGTGTGCTCGATTCTTGCGTTCACAAAGGTGATTGCGGTATCAGGCCGGTTATCGTTGGCTTGCACGAGATCGTGGAAAATGCGTTATCGCGAATAACGCTTGCCCAGCTAGTGGGAAATGAACTGGCCGTGGGCGAAATGTTCCACAAGATCCAGGGAATTCATAGGACGATCGAACCGCTGAGGGTTTAAGTAGCGAATTTGAAAAATTTTAGGGTACTTTTCTTAGTTGGGTGAGGACAGAAAGATGAGAAAGCATTTTGCAACGATCTTTGCGGTTTTTGGTTTAGCAATTTGCTGTTTTGCTCAAACTTCGACGCAAAACGACGCCCTCGATCCGGCGATGAAGAAATTCATTCGCTCGATCGAGACGGGAAATACCACGGTTTTTTTAAGTTATATTTCGCCCGATAAAGGCTTAGCTATAATGAACACGATCGACCAGGGCGAAGAAGGAAACGTCGACAAACCGATGCTTGATTCGACTCTTACGCAAAAGAAACTTGCCGCCGATTTTAAGAAGAAGGGCGAACATTATCAGAATATTTTCAAGCCATCGCCGGACAATCCGAATTTTCACGATGCCTTCGCCAATCGAAAAGAAAAATGGATGCTCGTTGCGGACAATAAATTTCAGATCGTTGATTCCGAAACCAGTAAACCGAGCAACGCATTTTACGTGAAATGGGAAAAACAGGGCGAACGCTGGTATGTGATCGAGATCGGTCGGTATATTTCGTAGATCGCGACAAATTTGGTATAGGGGTAAAGGGACTACTTTGATCGGATGACAAGAGGTATCTTGCAGAAGATGATCTAAGACAGACGCAGTTCGATCGAAATAGCTATTTGAGTACTACTTATACAAGTGATCCGCGATGATCAGCGGCTAAACATCATTATGTCGACAGCAGCAGAATTACTTACAAATCGGGAATACAAATACGGCTTTGTCACGGACATCGAGACCGAGACAATCGCTCGCGGCTTATCTGAAGACACGGTCCGGCTGATCTCGTCGAAAAAGAACGAGCCCGAATGGATGCTTGAATTTCGGCTGAAAGCGTATCGTCAGTGGCTGACGATGAAACAGCCCGATAATTGGGCAAATTTTGATTATCCGAACATTGATTTTCAGAACATCTCGTACTATTCGGCCCCGAAGCAAAAGCCTTCGAAAGCGAGTTTGGACGAGGTCGATCCTGAGTTGCTAAAGACATTTGAGAAACTCGGCATCCCGATCACCGAGCAGAAGATGCTCGCGAATGTGGCTGTCGATGCGGTGTTTGACTCGGTCTCGGTCGCGACGACGTATAAGAAAAAACTGCTCGAGGCAGGTGTGATATTTTGCTCGTTCACCGAGGCGGTCGAGCTTTATCCGGACAAGATCCAGAAATATCTCGGCTCGGTCGTGCCGGTCGGCGACAACTATTACGCGGCTTTGAATTCGGCAGTTTTTTCGGATGGTTCGTTCGTCTTTATCCCAAAAGGCGTCCGTTGCCCGATGGAGCTTTCGACCTATTTTCGTATAAATACGCAGGAAGCCGGGCAGTTCGAACGCACGCTGATAGTCGCCGAAGAGGGCGGCTACGTCGCCTATAACGAAGGCTGCACGGCACCGCAGTTTGATACGAATCAGCTCCACGCGGCGGTCGTTGAGCTTGTCGCTCTGGACGATGCCGAAATCAAATATTCGACCGTTCAAAACTGGTACGCCGGTGACGAGAACGGCAAGGGCGGCATTTATAATTTTGTGACAAAGCGTGGTGCGTGCCGCGGTGTTAGATCGAAGATCTCGTGGACGCAGGTCGAGACCGGCTCGGCGATCACGTGGAAATACCCGAGCGTCATCCTGCCGGGCGATAATTCGATCGGCGAATTTTACTCCGTCGCCCTCACCAATAACGCCCAGATCGCCGACACCGGCACCAAGATGATCCATCTCGGCAAGAACACAAAATCGACGATCATCTCAAAAGGCATCTCGGCCGGAAAGTCGAATAACAGCTATCGCGGCTTGGTAAAAATAATGCCAAAAGCGGAGGGGGCGCGTAACTACACCCAATGCGACTCAATGCTCATCGGCGGCAAGTCCGAGGCGAACACGTTCCCTTACATAGAGGTAATGAACGCCACCGCCCGCGTCGAGCACGAAGCCACGACCTCAAAGATCAGCGAGGACCAGCTCTTTTATTTGCAGCAACGGGGCATCGGCCAGGAAGACGCCGTTTCGCTGATCATCAACGGATTCTGCAAAGAGGTCTTCCGCGAGCTGCCAATGGAATACGCGGTCGAGGCGACGAAGCTGCTGGGGCTGAAGCTTGAGGGTAGTGTAGGCTAGCGATGGATTCGCTTCTATTCGATGTTCTTGGCTGGATCGGCGCCTTGTTGCTTCTTTCGGCCTATGGTCTGGTGTCGTTCAAAAAGATCGAGCCCGATTCGCCTACATATCAGTGGATGAATATCACGGCGAGTGTTCTGCTTTTGGTCAACACGATGTTTTACGGGGCGTATCCGTCGAGTTTTGTAAATGCGGCGTGGGCGGTGATCGCGTTTGTTGCGATCCTCTCGATTTGGAGAAAATATGGAAAAGGTACAGCCTGAGACCTGGCCGCTGCCGGCGGGACACTATTCACCGGGCATTGTGCATAACGGACTGGTCTATGTGTCGGGGCAGCTGCCGATGTCGCTGGATACGCGTGAGCCTTTTACGGGTGACCCCGACACGCAAACGGAGCTCGCTCTACGCAATGTCGAGACGGTTTTGCATGCAGCGGGAAGCGATCTGGAGCATGTTTTGCAGTTTACGATCTATGTTTCTGACATGGAGTTGTGGGGTGCGGTGAATACGGCGTACGCTCGCGTTATGGGCGATCATCGTCCGGCGAGGGCGATCGTGCCGGTGAAGGACCTGCACTTTGGAACTCAGATCGAGATCCAGGCGATCGCGGCGGTGAAGGAATAATTGGAGAAATGCGGCTTGCCGCTCTTTTGCGGTGAAGCTATGCTTCACCGATTCAGGTAGAATTTCTGCGGCTGTGCCGCCGGATTTCTTTAGTAAGGATAGGACGGCGGCATAGCCGCACTTGATTTTGGGGCTCAAGGGAAAAGCAGAGCTTTTCCGCAAATAGAGCGGCAAAGCCGCGAAGAACGATGAAGATATTTAGACTTATTCCTCTGCTGATCGCGTTGGTTATTCTTGGTACTGTCCACATCAGCGCACAGGCTAAACGCTCAGTCGAATCGCCCGAAGCTCCGAAAGCGATCGGGCCTTATTCGCATGCGATCATCGCGAATGGTTTCGTTTTCACTGCGGGCAAGGTCGGGACCGACCCCAAAACCGACATGCTTGTTGCGGGCGGTATCGCCGAACAAACCGAGCAGGTCCTCAATAATCTCGAAACGGTTTTGAAAGCCGCCGGAAGCAGCCTCAACGATGTTGTAAAAACGACCGTTTTCCTCGTAGACATGAATGAGTTCGCAAAGATGAACGAGATCTATGCAAAGCGGTTTAAGGCACCGTTCCCGGCACGTTCGACCGTTCAGGTCGCCCGTCTGCCGAGAGATGCACGGATCGAGATCGAAGCAATTGCCGTGGTCACAACCGAGAGCGGCAGCGGCCGGGTAAAGTGAAATGAATTTGCTCCAATACTACGGTATCGACTGGTTTGCGACGGCGTGTGGTTTGGGCGCGGTTTTTCTACTCGGGAATAAGAACAAATTCGGATTTCTTGTTTTTATGATGGCGAGTGTTAGTTGGATCACTTTCGGTCTTATCGTCGGCAGCTACGCGATCGTTACGGGGAGCACGATATTTTTTATCATGCACCTTCGCGGATTTTTGAAATGGCGGCGTGATGAGATGGAACAGCGATTTTTAGAAACGCAGGAATTGAAGGTGGCGAAATGAAGCTTCAGATATTTCAGGTTGATGCATTTACGAGCAAACCATTTGGCGGCAACCCGGCGGCTGTGGTTCCGCTCGAGGCATGGCTGCCCGATGAGACGATGCAGTCGATCGCGCTCGAGAATAATTTGTCAGAGACCGCTTTTTTTGTCCGCGAGGGTGATGGTTACCGGTTGCGTTGGTTTACGCCGACATTTGAGATCGATCTGTGCGGGCATGCAACGCTGGCAACTGCGTATGTGATCTTTGAGGTGCTTGGCTCGGGAGAGAACGTTCTGCGATTTCAGACGAAGAGTGGCGAGCTTACTGTCGAGCGTGTAGGCGAGCGGCTCGTAATGGATTTTCCCTCGCGGCCGCCTGTCGCATGCGATGTACCTGAAGGATTATTCGAGGCGATAGGAAAGGAACCGATCGAAGTTTTAAAGTCGCGGGATTATTTCCTTGTGTACGAGAGCGAGCAGGATATTTTAGACATTCGGCCTAATTTCTCGCGGCTTGCCGAAATACCCACACACGCCGTGATCGTCACGGCAAAGGGTGAATCAAGCGATTTTGTATCGCGATTTTTCGCACCTGAGGCGGGCATTAACGAAGACCCGGTGACCGGCTCGGCACATTGCAACCTGATACCGTACTGGGCTGGGAAACTGGGTAAAACGCAGATGTTCGCCCGGCAGGTTTCGGCTCGCGGCGGCGAATTGTTTTGTGAACTGAAAGGCGAGCGCGTCAGCATTGGCGGCAACGCGGTTTTGTATATGAAGGGTGAGATCTATGTCGAAGCCTGTGGTGGAAAGAGCATCGGAGTTTGAGATCAGGCTTGCCGAGCCGGACGATGAAAGCGTCATCGCGTCGCTGATCTTCGAGGCTTTCGCACCGTTTCGCGACCAATACACGCCCGACGCATTTAATTACACGTCTGCGAGCGTCGAAACGATCCGCGGACGATTTGTCGAGGGGCCGATATGGATGGCATACGATGGCGACCAAGCTGTCGGCACTGTCTCCGGGCTACCGGACGAAGAGAGGTTTTACATTCGCAGCATGGCTGTGAAGCCTGTCGCGCAGGGGAAACGCGTTGGGCAAAAGCTGTTGGATGTTCTGGAAGAACATGCAAGGAACGCAGGGTT
>JBGTBC010000044.1:0-7961 GCA_041749555.1 Pyrinomonadaceae bacterium
CGAGTGCGAATTCAAGTTCCATCGCTGCCTGTCCCTCAAAACCTGCGATCTGTCGAAGCCCGACGATTGAACTAACCGCATCAAATAGCCGTCCGACGCTGGACGTACGCGGGCAATTCAGTCCGCCATCAAGCATCCGGCGAAGCAGCTCGCGTTCGTTTGCATCAAATGCCACGAAAGGAGCCAGATCAAGGGTTTCAAAGACGGCATCTCCAAAAAGTTCAAACAAGACTCCCAGGGCCGACCGCCTTGGTTCCCTGCCCGCTTTGTCACCGCCAGGCAAAGGGAACGTCCGAAAATGGGCTTCGCGGGTAAAACCGCTCTGGCCAATACGCAAAAACTCACCGCCCCAAACTGTGCCGTCATCGCCATAACCAGTGCCGTCCCACGCAATTCCGAGAGCCGGGGCTTCGATCTCGTTTTCAGCCATACATGAAAGAATATGGGCGTAATGATGCTGGACGGCGATTCGCGGAATGCCAGATCCTCGTGCATATTTCGTAGACATATAGTCGGGATGCAGGTCACAAGCTACACGTGTCGGAGTGATATCAAACAGCGTTTTCAGGTCGTCGATCACATTATTGAATGCCGACATTGCCTGAGGGGTATCGAGATCGCCTATATGCTGGCTGATAAAGGCCTGTTTGCCGGATGTGGCAGCGATGCAGTTCTTTTGGTGCGCCCCGACCGCGAGCAATTGACCGCCTTCCAATCTCAGCGTGACGGGCAATGGAGCAAAACCGCGTGCTCGACGAATAACCATTTCACGGCCCGCAATTATCCGCAAGATCGAGTCATCCACGTGCCGAACAATCGGCCGGTCGTGAACAAGAAAAAGGTCAGCCACACCGCTTAGCCGATCAAGGGCTTCGGTTTCATCGATACATATCGGCTCGTCCGTTAAATTCCCGCTTGTCGCCACCAAAGGGATCTTAAGCTCATTTAGGAGAAGATGATGAAGCGGGGTATAAGGCAACATGCACCCAAGATAAGGATTTCCGGGCGCGATCAGCCGCGATATTTGCCCGCTGACATCTCGAGAGGCAAGCAGGACTATCGGCCGTTCGGGAGAGGTGAGGGCACGGCGTTCGAGGGCCGAAACCTCGCACAATTCCTCGATCAGATCTATCGACGGCACCATCAAAGCGAGTGGCTTTTCCTCACGGTGCTTTCGCTTTCGAAGTTCCTTCACGGCTGTATCGTTTCGCGCATCGGCCATCAAGTGAAATCCGCCGATACCTTTAACGGCAACGATCTTGCCTTCGATGATCGCCAAAGAGGCTGCGAGAAGTGCATCATGCCCCTCGGACCTCGGCCTGCCATCAACGTCCCATAATTGAAGCTGCGGGCCGCATTTCGGGCAGGCGTTTGGCTGAGCATGAAAACGCCGATCGGCAGGATCGTTATACTCCCTCTCGCATTCGACGCACATCGTGAACCGTTTCATCGACGTATTCGGCCGGTCGTAAGGAAGCGACTCGATGATCGAGTATCGCGGGCCGCAATTCGTGCAGTTTGTAAATGGATAACGAAATCGTCGATTTTCAGGATCAAAAATCTCGGCGACACAGTCAGAACAAGTGCCAATGTCGGGGAGCACGATCGCTGACCGTTCGCCGCCCGACGAACTTCGCCGGATCTGAAAATCAACGTACCCCACCGAGTCCAGATGAGTGCTTTCCATACCCTGTATGAATGAGATCGACGGTTTCTCCGGTTCGATCCTGAGCACGAAAGCGGCTAAACTTTCTGCTTTGCCCTCGACCTCTATCACGACACCCTGAGGTGTATTACTCACCCAGCCGAAAAGCCCTAATTCACTCGCAAGCCGATAAATAAAAGGCCGGAACCCCACGCCCTGAACCGCCCCGTGTATCGAGATACGCATCCGCTTGATGGCGGTATTCCTCCGATCGATCTTCGGTGTTGGCGTCATGGCAGTTTGTTTACAGGTCTATCTCGCGGCCGATCTCATTGAGACCGGTGCGATCTTCGATTGGAACCATTTGATCCAGGCATCGAGCCCCTCCTCAGTCCGACACGAAACCGGAAAGATCGGTGCATTAGGATTTACATCCTTTACGTTGGCTGAAAGCTCATCGAATGACACCCCCGCGTACGGCAGCAGGTCGATCTTGTTGAGGATCACGGCATCGGCTTCGTGAAACATCAGCGGATACTTTTTCGGCTTCTCTGCACCTTCGACCGTGCTGAAGACCATTACTTTGAGGTGCTCCCCGAGGTTGAACTCGGCGGGGCAAACGAGGTTTCCAACATTCTCGATGATCAGGAGATCAAAGTTGGTCACATCGAAACCGTGGAGCGAGTTATGCACCATTTGAGCGTCGAGGTGGCACACGGAGCCGGTAGTGATCTGGTACGCCGGAACACCAAGAGCATTGATCCGATCGGCATCGAGAGTTGTCACCAGGTCACCCTCGATCACGCCGATCCGATAGTTGTTTTTGAGCCGCCGGATCATCGCTTCGAGCACTGACGTTTTACCGGCGCCCGGTGCCGACATTAAATTGACGACAAAGATCCCGTGTTCGTCAAAAAACCGGCGATTCTCGGCCGCTGTTTCCTCGTTTGCTCCCATTATGTCGGTTCCGATCGGAATTTTGTGCATATCTTCTCCTTCAATCGTCAAGGTCAATATAATCGACTTTCATTTCGTTCCCGCCTTTGATCGTAAGCGGGCCTCCGCAGCCCCCACAGGCGAATTTAAGGTCGTTCATCCGACATTCGGCAGGCCCGCACTCCTGGCATGACGCGGTCAGTCTAATTATCTCGATCTCAATTTCTGCATTTGCGGCGGGCGTGTCTTTTTTCATCGCCTCAAAAGCAAAATCCAGAGCTTCCTTAACAACGCCGCTGAATTCACCTATTGATAGTTTTATTTTTCGAATTTGAGCGTCCGAATGCCGGGCGGCCTCGGCAAATGCGATGTCAAAAACACTCTGCGCTATGGCCATCTCGTGCATATCAGTGCTCTACCGCGGCCTCATTCAAAACCATTCGTGCGACGCGGGGCACTACAGGGCGAAGTTCAGCCGAAAGGTCAACGACCATGTCCTGCATATTCGATATTGAGATCGCAAAAAGTGTTACGTCGGGTGTTTTCCCCATTAAATAAAAGGCGTCGAGCATTTCTTTAAGTCCGATATCATGTGCTGTCAGAGTGGCCGGGTAGTCAGTCGAAAACTTCGGCTTGAGACGCCTGACACTCCCCACCTTCCTGCCGTCGATCGTCGCATCGATTAGTATTACTCTGTCAGCTTTCTGCATTGGTTCGAGAAGGAGAAAGCCGCCTACGCCTCCGTCCAGCACGTCTATGTCTGCGGGCAAGGCAGCCTTCTCCAAACTGTTGACGACATGGACGCCGATGCCCTCGTCGCCCATCAGTATATTGCCGATCCCCAGGATCAGGACTTTTCTAGTATTGTTTTTTGATATCGTCATCTTTTTCGAATTTCCAACCGCCAATAATGGACGAAACATCTCCGCGACCCTCAACCCAATCATGATAAAAGACCAGGTAAACATGGATGATGGTGAAAACGACGAACGCCCACATTATAAGGTGATGCCATATGCGCACATTGGCATCGCTGCCCATCAAAGGAATGATCCAGGCGAACATTTGCGGCAAATATGCGCCGCTCATGCTCGCGTACATTCCGAAGCCGGTAATTACCTGAAAAATGAAAATCAGGAACAATCCGATGTAGGTCAAGCTTGCCAGATAGTTGTGTCCGATCGAGATCTTTCCCTGCAGTTTTAATTGTAGTATGTCTATCCGGATCGTTTCCCAAAGGTCACGCCACTGTTCCTTTTTGACCGGCACGAAATTCGACCAGCGGGCAAACCTGTTCCCGACAAATCCCCAATACACGCGAAAGAGAAAATTGAAGAAAACGACGTATGCCGTTGCGAAATGAGTGAAGCGTACCCACCCGAACCAATACTGTTGATAGGGTTCGTTCGCACTAAATATCGCCTGTGGGTTGCCGATAAGGTATCCGGTTGCAATAAGCAGAAAAATGCAGAGGGCGTTAACCCAGTGAAATATCCGCACCGGCAGTTCCCAGACAAAAACACGGCGATATACCATTGGTTCTGCTGTTGCCATTGGTCTCCTCCTTAGTTCACCGTCACCTGATGGATGTGATTCCCATCGGGGTCGTATAAATGGACCGCGCAAGCGAGACATGGATCAAATGAATGGATCGTCCGAATGACCTCGAGCGGTTCGCCATCTTTTGCGACGGGAGTGCCGATGAGGGCCTCTTCATACGACGAACGTTTCCCACTCGGGTCACGCGGCGACGCATTCCACGTGCTCGGAACTACCAACTGATAGTTCTCGATCTGGCGGTCCTTGATGCGGATCCAATGAGCCAGGGCTCCGCGAGGTGCCTCGCTCAGCCCGACGCCTTCGCATTCGGCGGGCCAGGTGGACGGATCCCATTTCTCGCGGGTGAACGTGCTAATGTCGCCGCCCTTCAGGTTCGCCAGGAGCTCGTTATAGAATTCCTGTATCCATCTGGCAACCAGACGTGTCTCTAGGCCACGGGCGGCGGTGCGCCCAAGGGTGGAGAAAAGTGCTGTCACGGGCACCTCAAGGGCTGTAAGAGCCCCGTCCACGACCTCTTTTATTTCCGCGTTGCCGGAGCCGTATCCAACCAAAAGGCGAGCCAGCGGGCCGACCTCCATCGGATTTTCCCTCCATCTCGGCGTCTTAAGCCATGAGTATTTCCCCTCGACATTAAGCTGCTCGTATGGCGGTTTCGGGCCGGTGAAGTTAAACTCCGTCTCGCCCTTCCACGGATGCAGCCCCGTCTGGTCGCCGGCCTCGTACTTGTACCACGAGTGGGCGATGTATTCCTTTATCTCGTTCTCGTCGCGGCCGTTGACCTCGTGTATCTTGCTCAAGTCGCGGTTGAGGATCGCACCACGCGGAAACTTGAAGAAATCGGGATAGTTGTAACCCTTGGTGGGCAGGTCGCCGTAACACAGATAGTTGGGCAATCCGCCGCCAATGGCGGCCCAATCCTTATAAAAACCGGCGATCGCCATCAGATCGGGAATATAGACCTGCTCGACAAAGTTGGCGGCTTCTTTGATAAGTCGGCCGACCATGTTCAGTTTTTCGGTGTTTATCGCGTTCACATCGCTTAGATTGAACGAGCACGGCACGCCGCCGACGAGATAGTTCGGGTGGGGATTCTTGCCGCCGAAGATCGTATGGATCTTGACGATCTCCTTTTGCCACTCAAGTGCTTCAAGATAGTGGGCAACACCGATGAGGTTCACTTCTTTCGGCAGTTTGTAAGCCGGATGCCCCCAGTATCCGTTCGCGAAAATGCCGAGCTGGCCGCTATCGACAAAGCTCTTCAGGCGTTTCTGCAGATCGGAGAAGTATCCAGGTGACGTTTTCGGCCAATTTGAAAGCGAACGCGCGATCTTGGAGGTCTCTTCCGGATCCGCCGAGAGTGCACTAACGACATCCACCCAATCGAGTGCGTGGAGGTGATAAAAATGCACGACGTGATCATGTATGTACTGCGTGCAGAACATTATGTTGCGGACAAGTTCGGCATTTTTGGGAACCGAGACCTGAATCGCATCCTCGACACACCGCACGCTTGCCAAAGCGTGGACAGTCGTGCAAACGCCACAGACGCGTTCGACAAATGCCCACGCATCGCGGGGATCGCGGCCCTTCAAGATCGTTTCAATCCCGCGGACCATTGTTCCCGCACTGTAGGCATCGGTTACCTTGCCGCCTTCAACCACGGCCTCGACGCGTAGATGTCCTTCGATACGCGTGACCGGATCAACAACTATTCGTGTCATGATGCGTCACCTCCATTTGTCGGTTCGACCACAGTTACGGGCTCGTCGGGCCTGTCCGGACTGATCGATTCGTCCATGTTCTCCCGGACTACCTTCCGCTTCCGTATGCTAGACGATATCGCGTGCAAAGCCACACCGCCTACCGTTGCCACCGTAGCCACTGCTCCTATGGTGTCAGCGGTACTTTCGATCCCGAATCCCGGGAAGGACGCTAAATGCTGATAGAACGGACCATTATCCCAAAAGTCCTTTTCGCTGCATCCGATACAGCCATGGCCCGCCTGGATCGGGTAGCTGAGATTGGCATTCCATTTTGTTACCGAACAGGCGTTGTAAGTGACCGGTCCGCGGCAGCCCATCTTGTACAGGCAATAGCCTTTTCGGGCAGCATCATCGTCCCAGGATTCCACAAACATTCCGGCGTCGTAAAAAGGCCGCCGATAGCACGTGTCGTGAACTCGCCGCGAGT
Organism: Pyrinomonadaceae bacterium; assembly: GCA_041749555.1. GTDB lineage: Bacteria > Acidobacteriota > Blastocatellia > Pyrinomonadales > Pyrinomonadaceae > OLB17. The sequence continues at coordinate 6,332 of JBGTBC010000044.1, forward strand.
AAAACTCTTTCGGACGTCCCTGTGAATCAAGTTCCGGGATCCTGTCAAAGAGAAGTACGTGCGTTACCACTCCGGTCATCACTTCCGCGATCGGCGGACAGCCGGGAACGTTTATGACCGGCTTGTTGATCAGCTTGTGGATCGGTGTAGCCTGAGTCGGGTTTGGTTTTGCTGCCTGGATGCAGCCATGCGAAGCGCAGCTTCCCCATGCTATGACCGCGGCGGCTCCATCGGCCGCCTCCTTCAAGATCTCTAGTGCGGACCGTCCTCCTATCGTGCAGTACGCACCGTCGATACCTAATGGTACGGAACCTTCTACAAGGAGAATGTACTTGCCCTTGTTCTTGTTCATCGTGTCTTGCAGCGATTTCTCGGCCTGATGGCCCGATGCTGCCATCAGCGTTTCGGTATAATCGAGCGAAAGCGTATCGAAGATGATGTCGGCGACGATCGGGTGGGATGATCGGATGAAAGATTCGCTGCAGCAGGTGCATTCCTGAAAATGCAGCCAAACAACCGGCGGGCGTGCCTTATTTTCAAAGGCGTCAACAACCTGTCCGAAAGCGGAAGCCTGTATTCCCGCGGCCGCTACCGCCATCCCGCAGAAGTACATGAATTCTCGGCGGGAATAGCCCTTTGCCTCCATGGCCCGCCAGATAGTAGGAACTTGTTTTTCCATAAAACCTCCTAATGTCGGAAGGCCCTATGGCGAAGAGAACCTTGTAACGCCAGTCGCCTGAGTGGAAATTGAGATCCAGGCAACTTCCGGGTTCGATCGTCAGATGCCTACCCGAGAAGAACTAAAATGTCCTGAACGCCCGCGAATCGGGCTGCCCTTTGATAATTGCCTCTGGTACTACTTTTATAAAATGGGGCAAGATGTGTGCCTGCACAAGCATTAGGGATTTCGGGAACACTATGGCCGGGCGACCATGAACAATGTGAATAATTTCGCGGATGTTTACCCGTTGCGCGAATTAATTCACGGAGGATGCCGCTGTAGAATTGTTAACTTTGCACGAAAAAGACGGCCTTTTCAGCCGTCCCACTAAGGATTTCTTGATGAACCCCAGCCAAAGCTAGGCAAACCACGATTCCATAATCGAGTCCTGCAAAATGATCGTCTGATCCCGTTCCGGGCCGGTAGAGATGAGGCCGATCTCGACGCCGATGTGTTCGGATAGAAATCGGACATAATTCTGAGCTTTCTCCGGCAACGTATCGAAGTCAGTGGTACCGACGGTGTCGGCCATCCAGCCAGGAAGCGTTTCATAGATCGGCTTTATTGCCCGCAGCTCGCTCGAAACCGCCGGAAATGTATCTATGCGTTCACCATTGATCTCGTAACCAATGCAGACCTTAACATCCTCGAGGGCGTCAAGAACATCGAGTTTGGTTAGTGCAACCGAATCAAACCCATTCAGCTCAGCCGCGTAGCGTGTTGCGACCGCGTCGAACCAGCCGCATCGCCGCGGGCGCATGGTGACGGAGCCATATTCATTGCCTCGCTGACGGATAAGGTTCGCCATCTCTTCTTCTTCAGCGATCATCTCGGTCGGAAACGGGCCTTCGCCAACACGCGTCGCGTAGGTACGGACGATGCCGAGAACACCGGTAATATGATGAGGCG